>CAYRBI010000048.1:0-34431 GCA_964422415.1 uncultured bacterium
GCGGGACTTGTCCCCTTGACCTCCTCTACATGAATCCGCGCGGTGGCTGATTCTTCCTGAGAGGAGTTGATGGCGATGATCATCTGTTTTCCATCGGGGCCCTTCTTCGAGATAGCTCGCACCTGCCCTCCTTGAGCCTCAACCATCAGACGTTGACCGAATCCCTCCGCGAGGATAAAGGGCTCCAACTGGCGTGCCTCGGAGATAAAGCGCTTCTGTGCCTCCCAGAGAGCGGGTTCACTGGTGGGAAGGTTGAAATCCCCCCAACGATGAGCATACCAGAGCAATCCCTTGGAACCTTCAAGTAGGGCCAGGTAAGACATATAGCGGTGCTCTACGGGATTTGGGGTACGGTCGCTGGGCCAGCGGAAGGTTTGTCCACAATGCCAGATGGGGAGATCTCCATCTGAGGAACGATAGGCCTTGGCGATATTTACCCCCACATTCTGGATGATGCCGCGTGAGACCGGGTAAGTGTCGATCGCGAGCACATCACAACAGCGCCCGAAGGTTTCATGTCCGCGTGGATCGGTGATCACCAGGTAGGAGGGGTGCACTGGATCGATCTCATGCACTTTCTGGTAAACCCGGTGAATGACCGTGATGTCCATCTTGTTGTACTCCGGCTCATCGGCCAGCATCCAGCAGAGTACTGCTGGGTGGTCCTTGTAGGCGCTGATCTTCTCCTCCAGGTCTTTCAAGTAAGCCTCATCATCTCCATGGAAGGGAACTGCCGCCATCAATCCCGCTGCTTGAACTTGATCGAGTTCAGTGACCGGGGCGGTCACGAAATTGAAGCCCACCTCCTTGAGGAGGGGATAGTCTTCCAGGCGCGCCCCGTAACAACCAATTGGCAGGAAGGGCTTGCCATCTTTTTGCATCGCCAGGCCGGAGCCGACCATCCTCGGGGGAGTGTGACGGGGGAGTTTACCTTTGTAGTATTGACGTTCCGAGGTGATGACCCGGCCATCCTGAAGCGGGAAGGATGCGTGGAAAACCAGGGGGCCATCCGCGAAACCATTGACTGGGAAATGCAGCTCCATACCGGGAGGTCCGCTCAGCAAGGCCTTGAGGACACCGCTGGCGTCATGAACTTCGATGCAAGCCAAGGCTCCCGGATTCAAGGTGGCGATCTGGTAGGGCTGGCCGAAGGTGGCCACGATATCGTCATCGTAGGTGACCACGGTCAGGGTGCGGTAGCGGCCGATATTCTTCTCGATACCCTCCAGTGTTGCGTGGAAATCGAGCAGCCGCGCGGAGAAACCCCAGTCACCCGTTCCCTCGTCCACCTTGATGAGCAAGCGATTGGCGCCTTGTTTGAGTGTGAGGGGGACATAGTCGGTGTCTGTCCCGAGCCAGCGGCTAATATGGTGATCGTGGACCAGAGCGCCATTCAGGAAGACCCGGATCCCATCATTACTACCCACCGAGAGAATCGCTGGAATATCCGATGCCGCCTCGATGTGGCAGAAGGCATACCCCACCACCAGATCATTTGGCTCCAACAGCTTTTGAAAGGAGATCAGGTCTTCATCTGAAAGGACTCTTTCCCAAGTGTACTTACGCGAGGAGTCTGTCTCGATGAAGGTTTGTCCATAGTGTGGATCCACGCCGGTTTCTCCACCGATGGCTGTCAGGAAATCGGTGAAGTAACCGCTGCACCGGCGGTCATGTTTAAAATCCACTGGCACCACCCCGGCGGCGTTGGGGAAGGGACCACAGACCAGCCAGTCCCGCATGTAGGCCGAGTCTCCCGGAAATTTGTAGGAAGGAACTTTGTCATCGCCGATGGATGGTCTCAAGCAGAGCAGAGAAGCGAGTAGACAAAAAGTAAACATCAGGAACCGGTGCATGGATGCCTCCCGATGGAGAAACAAGGTATGGGGGTTCATTCACCCTCCAGAATGGGTATGGTTTCATATGTCTGGGTAGATCGTCCAGCACAATTGAGAGCAATATGCCGATTTAATACCTGGAGGGAGCCCGTGAGTTTCCTGCGTAACCTGTTGATTTTCTTTGCGCTATCAAGCCAGACCGCCTTTGCTGTCTATGAGAAGGATGCCTGGATTGGTCAGGAAAAATACAACAATGTGTATGTCATCGTGGCCAAGAGCGCCTCGCCCACCGAGCAGTTCGCGGCCAATGAGTTCGTCAAGTATTGGAAGATGACCACTGGACAGGCAGCGCACCTGGTGGAGAACACAACGGTAGCGGCGGAGAGTAAAGCTCTTCCCATTCCCACTCCCGCCACGGCGGTGAATGTGTGGATCGGCACGAAGGGAGTTCCCGCATACCTGTTGGAGGGTCTTGATCTCCGGGACTATGAAGAGGATGGATTCCTCATCCGTACCCGCAACAGTGGTGAGACCAAGTGGATCAAGACCGAGCATCTCTTCATCATGGGAGCCCCGGTGCGGGGGACCCTGTATGGTGTTTATCAGTTCTTCGAGGAGGTGATGGGTGTCCGCTGGTTGACACCCGTGTTCACTTATGTCCCCAAGGAGCCAGTGGCCAGCATTCCCATCCAGGACTTCGCTTACACCCCACCCCTGGTTTACCGGGACACTAATTACCGCCCCTTTGTTCAGAATCCCTATTTCGCCCTGGTGCATCGTCTCAATGGCAACTCTCTTCCCATTCCCAAAGAGTGGGGCGATCACATTGCTTATGCCAAAGCGGGTTTCGGACACACCTTTCACTACTATGTCTCACCAGAGACCTATGGCCAGACCCACCCTGAGTACTTCTCCGAGATCGATGGCAAGCGCCAAACCGATCCCCAGGCCACTCAACTCGAACTGACCAATCCGGATGTCCTCGAGATCACCAAGCAAAAGGTGGCCCAGCTGTTGGAGAGTGGGGATCCCAACGAGAAGATTGTGAGTATTTCCCAAATGGACTGGCCTTATTGGAGCCAATCCTGGCCAATGCAGGCCATCGATGAACTTGAGGGCTCTCCCTCGGGCAGCCTGATCCGTTTCGTCAATGAGGTAGCCCAGTGGATCCAGCCGCGTTTCCCCGATGCGTTCATAGACACCTTCGCCTACACCTTCACCCGCAAACCGCCCAAGTTCGCTAGACCTCTGGATAATGTGATTGTCCGGCTGTGCTCTATCGAGTGTGATTTCGTCCGTCCTTTCTCGGATTCCAAGAGTGTTCTCAACCGCAAGTTCCGTAAGGATCTCCAAGGCTGGGCCAAGATCACCAAGAACTTGTATGTGTGGGACTACACTCAGAACTGGTATTGCCATCAAGGTCCACATCCAAATTTTCATGTTATCCAGCCGAACCTTAAGCTCATGGTGGATAGCGGGGTGAAGGGGGTTTTCGAGCAAGCCAGCCCAACCTCTCCGCACAGTGATTTCGAGTATTTGAAGGCCTACCTGATCGGCCAGGCCTTATGGGATCCCAAGATGGATTGGGAGAAGGCCTTCCATGAGTTTGTGGATCTTTACTACTGTGAGGCCGCGCCCTTTATCTATGAATACATCAGCCTGATCACCACACGTGCTCAGATGTTTGAAGAACCAATGGGCATCTTCTCGAAGATGGAGTGGATGGATTACAAGACAGTCACCACGGCGGATGACATCTTTAAACGTGCCTTCGCCGCCACCACCGATCCGGAGATCCAGGAACGGCTCAAGTATGCCTATCTGCCGGTTCAATACTCTGCCCTGGTCTGCCCTCCCAAGGTGGAGATGACCACCGATGCCTATCACCTCAGCCGTCCCCCCAGCCAGACCTTCGATGAGTACTGGAACATGATCATGGGGTATGGGGTCACCCATCTGCAGGACACCCCCATCGAGGAGTTCCGTACCCGCTTGGGGGGAAAGACTCCGCTGCGTGAGGAGACTATTCCGCTCAAGAGACTCGAAAGCCCCTTCTATGAGATGTGGGTGACGCCCACTAAGAGCGGCGCGGTACGGCGTTGGCGGGACAAGAATGAGGACCTTGAATTATTACGTGATTTCAACAATCCATATGGCGAGAGGTACTATTGGATAGAATGGGATATCTGGGATCCTGAGCACCCCCAAGGGGAGGGTCCTCTCTCTGCCTCCTATGAGGTGGTGGCCGAAAGCACCAGTTCACTGACCCTACGTACCGCTCTGCCCTCCGGTTTGGTGGTGAGCCGGACCATGACCCTCGAACAGGCTAAACCCGTGCTGTCGATGACACTGGAGTTGTGCAACTCCTCCAGTCAACCTTTGGTCCCGCGGGTGAAGGTTCATCCCGAGTTCTGGACTCAAGGTGAGGCGAGTCCGCAGTTCTGGGTCATGGACAAGGACGGTTGGCGCAATCTGGAGGTGCTGATTGAGCGTGAAACACGGGTGGTGCAGGACACCCTGGCCCCCAAGGGACTCACCGCCTGGGCCTTGCGTGTGCCGGGCAAGACCTTCTGTATTATCAACACCTTCAAGGCGGAGGAGTTGGATACCCTCTACTACATCTATGATGCCTCCCTGCAACAATGCAACCTGGAACTTCGTCCGCTCCAGACACCCCTGGCGCCGGGTGAAAAGCGTTATATTCACGCGCAATACGAAATCACGGACAACCTTCCCGTCGATGCGGAGGCGGTCATGCGGCGGCTGGGGGTGAAATAAGGGAGAAGGTTTGGTTGGTAATTCCATATCCTTCAAAGAAGTCTTTGAGACCATGAATAGTAAGAGGCGTGTGAGAATGCGGGTATGGGTGCGGACTGTCGGCATTGTAGTCGTCGTAGCGGCGGGGTGCGTGGGTGGAGCTGCGGAGAGTGATAAGGTGGCTCAAGGCAAGGTCACATTGGCATTTGTGATTGATCAGGGCTGGGGTAATGGTCTTGTCGAAAATGAGGACCTGGTCGCACTTGGTAGGATTATCGATGCGCTGAAGCAGCTTGAACGGGATTTCAATGTTTGTGTACTGGTAAATCCTCAGACCGGCGACAAGACGAAATTGAGCCGCATCTTGGACACTTTGGAAGGTCGAGGTATGGCCTTTATGCTAGATGTATGGACCTCGGACACATTCACCCTTGGTGCCGAATGTGATCATAATGCGCCTTATGATGCCCCTCACGGAATCTCAGTTTCCGTGGATGAACTTGGGCGTTACAAGGCTCGCTATGGGAAATGGCTGGTTGGGTTAAGGTTTATGGAAGTATTCGGCGTGGATTTTACGATCCGTATGTCGACAGAGCATCCGGAATGGTTAAGACCGAAGCAACGGATTCCGTCCGACAGCTTTTTCCAGCCTAAGATAGCGGAGGACTTCATCAGGTTTGCGAGTGACAACGGGATGTTTGTGCAGTGGAGCGACTTCCACTGGCAGGAGCTCATACCCAGCGACACCGCAATGCGGGACCAGGAAAAACAGTTATGCTCTCTTTTGGAGAAGTATCCCGGCATCGTTACCATGACCTATGCGAACAACGAGCCGGAAGCGGGGTCATACAATCGGCTCGATTCCTGGGAAAAGTCCGTAGAGAAGTTCGTAGCGCACGGAGCGAAGGGTTTCGGCCTTTCAGACCAGAGTTGGATCGGAACTGACGAGTGCAAAACCCCCGTGGAAGAGATACTCAAGTGGGCCAACAGCGCACTTGTAAAGGGCTGTCACTATATCCAGTTCGAACCGTTGTGGTACTTCTTCCACTTGCCAAGGGGGACATTCGATCGGGACGACTACACAGACAGGGCGGAATGGAAAGAGCGCGGAATGCCGCGTGATAGTTTCAACAGACTTGCGGAATTTCTGCTTCAGAGCGCACGATAGGAAAGCCTTTGAAATGATGCATGCGTACCCAGTCAGCCAACACTGGCTCGGAATGTTACCCCCGGGTAACAATGGACCGGAGGCCAGACTCCGCCCTTTTCAATAACAATGACGGGAGGATGAAGAACTTCTTCATCCTCCCGTGGGGGTCAACTGTGTTTCCAAAGGAAACACGGAAATCTGTCCACTCCTACCGCCAGTTCAACACTGTAAACATCCCTTGCCGTTGCTTGATCCGCTCTGGCAGTGACACCAGATATTCCCGGTATACACTCAGGAGCAAACCCAGAACAAAGAGCGTGCTACCAACCGAGATGATGAAGACGGCGACTGCATTTAACCGGCTCCACGGGATGAAGATCAGGAGTGTCACGAAATACAGTCCCGTCAACATCGTTCCAATGAGGGTGGTTGATTTGATCCGGAACACAAAACCGCTTGTTACCAGCAACACCGCTGTAGCCAGGAATCCTAGTTCATTCAGGATGATGAATTGATCTTGTCCCCGGTCGATCAAGGTTGCCACGGCCAAAGGCACGCCCACCAGCAGACTCCCCAGGAACAAACCGAGACTTACCAGATCATTCTCTTGATCTTGCTCGCGGTACCAGCCGATATGTCCCGCCACAAGCAGCAGGGAACCAACCGTCACACTGAAGATCTCCAGTTTCTGCCACCCGCTCAAGACACTTAACACCGACACGCCGAAGAAGGTGAGCGCCAACTGGCACAATGCGGTTACTACATACCAGCGCCGCCACCCGGCATGTTGCACAAGAGCCAGCGCCAGGAGACTCAAAAAGACGAGGAACGCAAACAGGCCCACCAGACTCCACTGGATTTGTTGCGTGGCCAGACGGCTCAAGCCCAGGAAAAGGGCCGACACGAAAGAGAGCGACAGAAGCGTGTTGGCACTTTGGAAGGCGGCGTCAGCCAGTGCTGTAGTGGTGAATCTCTCCAGTAAGGTGAAACGGTAAGCCACCAGCAATCCCAGACCTACCAGTGCGAATGTCAGGGTGTAGAACTCAATCGGCATGGCCCAGTAGGTCAACAATTGCCAAACCGAACCGCACGCCATTGCCGCGAATAAATGGATGGTCCAAACTTGTTGTTGAAAGATGGCCGCCAAACCGTAGAACACGGCGGCCTCGGTACAGAACAGGGCCAACACCAGGTTGAGCGGTTGTTGCTGAACCGGAGCAAATCCCTCCAGTGCGGATGCGAGGCTTGATACGAGCATGACAGCGGTGGCGGCGTGGCTGACACAGATCAATGCGGTTTCCTCGGACCGGCCGCGATAGAGGCGGGCCGCCACAAGATAGGCGATGGGAAGCAGCATCAGCCAGGGGGCATGTTCACGCCAGGTATCCAGGCCAATGGCCGCGAGGAATGCCGTTGCGCCAACCAGTGTCGCGGCCGCTGTGGCGAAGAAGTAAACCACAGTCAGCCGGGGGTGCTTATCACGGTACAGGTGCGCTCCGAAACGGCAGGACAAGGCGGTCAACAACATGGCTCCCACATAGGTCCAACTTGGAGCCGCGACCTGCCAGACACTCTTGAGGTCAGGACTGAGCGCACGGAAGAACACCAGCCCACCCAGTGTGACTGCCAGCAGGGGCAATAGCACGCCAAAGATTGGAAAGGCCTGAGTGTAGCGGCTGTCCCGTAGGGCGGTGGCCTGTGCGGCATTTGCGATCAATGATGTAACCGCCAGCACGGAGATCATGACATCGATTCCTATCGGGATGTGCAGCATTTGCAGGCCCAGGACCAGAGCCCACAACAAGGTTCCCGCGGCGATGTGGACGTAAACCCCGATGTGCCGTACCACCAGATCCGAATAGATGTAGGCGTAAGTTCCGGTGAGCACCAGGGCCAGCGCCAACCAGCGTAGTTCTCCCACAATCGGCGAGGGTGTGGCTTTCAATTCCTGGTAGATGATCCCAAAGACCGGTTTGTAGAGCCAATCTCCGGCCACCTGAGCGCCCAGGATGAGGAGCAATCCGGCCGCGAGAAGCACATGCCCGGACCTGAAGAATGCCATCCCAAAGCGGCGCCGTCCGAAGGGACCTTCCTGTTCTGGAAAAACACGCTCGATGTGGATGGCCAGCGTCCCCAGTACTACGAGTAGAGTGGCTGGAAGGGCGATTTCCCAGAACTTCTGGGGTGAGGGTGGCAGATCCGCCAAGGCCAGAAGCCCGGTCATGGTCACAGCCGCGGTGAAGACATAGACGAACAGCTCATCACGCAGCACCAAGGCCGAGGCGGCATACAGAGCACTGATGACCAACGCCGCCGCCCACAGGTGGCCATCGAGGGTGATGAGTTGGTTGGCGTGGTAATACCACAGGTTCAACGGCATGATGAGGCAGGCGACTAATGTCAGGGCATGTCCAGCCAGTTGATAGCGTGTCTTGCGTAGCACACACCAGCCCACTCCTAGCAGCACTGTGTTGACCGCGCCGAGACTCACTGCGGCCACAGGCGGAGTGAAAAACTTATTCACCCACAAGAGGATTACCAGGCCTGCCACCATCAATGAGGCTCCGAAGGCCAGCAGCATTTGGATGCTACGTGGATCGAGCAAGATGTCCATGAGCCTGCGCCGGGGTGGTGCAATCGAATCGGGTAGTGGAGATTCTGAGCACATAATGACTCCTTTCCATTGTCTTTCCAAAGATTGTTCTTAAAAGAACCAAGGACCACTACCTTAAAAGCAACTGCTATGCCGGAGGGGAAAGATGAGATTGATTAGTGAAATAGAGTGGAAACATGAGGAATTTCATTCACTGGTGGAATTGGAGATGGTGAGTGTGGGACATGTTATGTCTACATGGAGTGCATGATGTGTATGTTTATTGCTGGAATGCTAGTTATGATTGACTGCCCTTGGGGAGTCTTCTTGAGGTGCACGGACAATAGAGGGGTGTGGTTTCATCCATTTGATCCAAGCGAAAACCATGTTAGCGTTGGGATCACAGGACGTGCTTCAACCCTTACGCTGATTGAATTCTCCTTTGAGATAGTGACGTCTGATGATCGGTTTATAATTGATGGATGTTTATGCCACAGGAGAAGACCAGCATGAGTCCCGCCCGATGGTTTGAGATTGATACCCGTAAACAGTTGTTCCTATGTGTCGCCACCTGTTTGTTGCCGGAGTTGGCTCAGGCCGAAGCCCCTGCGCTGCGTGTAACGCAGGAAACGCCCGCGCGGGTAGAATGGAGTGTCGATGGGCGCGTTTTTCTGCAGTCTCCGGCGGAAGGACTCTGGTCGGTGGCTTGTGGTTGGACGGAGGGTTGGCCCTCGGGATGGGTACACGCCGCCCCCACGAAAGTGGAACAGGTGAATGGGTGGACGGTTGTTTCGGGCACGATGGAGTTGCCGGGAGGGACGATGGATTTGCGGGACGCCTATCGTTTGGAAGGCGGCATCGTGCGGGGTGTACGGCGTTTCATATGGAACGGCCAGCAGGATCTGCCGCAGGCCACATTATCCGTGCGATGGACGGTTCCCGGGGCGAAGAACGCTAAGCCAATGCTCCCGGGCATCGTTTATTATGGAAATCCGGCGGGTGAGAAAACGGGTAGCCATGCCGTGGCTGTACATGCCGGCAAACCTGGTGATGAGACTTTCTTTGAGGAACACCGCTTTTCCGCGCCCTGGGCGAGTATTGAATGGGCGGATGGCGCGGTGTTTCACAGTGCGGCGCTGCATACTGTTCCGTCGTTGGCGCTGGGCGGCAACCGGAACGATCAGTGGTGGTCGCTGGGGGTGGCCGCGCATGAAAACGATACGGAACTGGCCGCGCTTTCCGGCCCCTGCGCGGCAAATGGACGCCATAGTGTCACCAAGGCACTGCAAGGGGAATTGATGGATTACCCGGACACATGGATCACGATGTGTCCGGGCATGGTCATCGAGAAGGAGTTTTATCTCGAAGTCTCACCGGAAGTGGCGCGGGGCAATGGTTTCCGCCAACCACTGCGGACAGCGATGCGGCTGTATCCACTCACGAGCGCCGATGGGCTTCCCTCGTATGACAGCATTATTCGTGATAAATATGCTTTTGCGCTTTCGCGTTTCCGTGATCGTGAAAAAGACGCTGGATTCGAAATGTTCCCAGATAACATGCCGGGTACGCGGTATGTGATGGGCTGGTGTGGCCAAGCCGATGCGGCGGGGTATGCCATGTTGGGACTTTCGAAGCGTATGGGTGACCCGGAAATGATCGATAAAGGCGTGCGGGCCTTGAACTTGTTGGCGCGGTCGCCGTTCAATGAGAATGGTTTTCATCTGAATTACAATGTGGATGATGGAAAATGGACGAGTCAAGATCCTGTGTCCGCGGGTCAGGCCATGGAGTGTTTCGCGCGTGCAATCCAGGCAGGCCGCCAGATGCAAGGTGTCGACACGATACCCTGGGAGGCGTTCCTCAAACAAGCCTGCACCTTCCACGCCCAGCGCATCTTGCGTGATGAATGGAATCCGGTGAACACGGCGGAAGCCTTTTTTGTTTCGCCCCTCTGCAAAGGTTACACTCTCTTGGGAGATGAGATTTTCAAACGCGCGGCGCTGAAGGCGGGCGATTATTATGCCCAACGGCATTTGACCATGGAGGAGCCTTATTGGGGTGGCACACTGGATGCACGTTGTGAGGACAAGGAAGGCGCGTGGGCAGGCTTCCAGGCTTTCTTGGCGCTGTATGAATTGACGCAGGACCGGAAATTTCTGACCTGGGCTGAACATGCGATGGATGTGACGTTAACTTATACCGTGCTGTGGGATATTGATTTGCCGCCCGGGCGCTTGCGTGACCACGCGCTGAAAACGCGCGGGTGGACAATTGTATCGGCGCAGAATCAGCATCTCGATGTGTATGGTGTGGTCTACACGCCAGAATTATGGCGCATGGGCGGTTACCTCAAAAGTCCTGAACTTCAGAAAATCGCCACGGTGATGTACCGGACTTGCGGGCAGATGATGGATCCATTTGGTAGCCAGGGCGAACAGTTGCAGCAAACCAATTTCAGTCAACATGGCGACCTCACCGACCTCTCCCGCCTGCGTGGCGGGTATAGCGAGAATTGGACAGTGTTCTGGATTACGGCACATTTTCTGAATGCGGCCTCGGAATTTGAGCGTATGGGAGTGGATTTAGACCGCGAATAGACAAACGGTTCCTACAAGAGATGAACGCAGGGTATGACTTCTGGCTGCAAGTGATGGATATTTCGGGGCCAGCTACTCAAAGGTGGAGAGGATTGGTGGCGTTTTATTTTGTAGCGATCGTCAATATTCATGGAAGGGATCATGGTGAATATGAGAATGTGTAGTGGAATGCAAATCTTCTTACTGCTTTTGTTTATTGGTACTGAGATTCATCCTGGGTATACCGGGGGTGTGAGCGTGGATGGGCTCCGCTGTGAGGGGCGTACAGACCCGGTGGGGATTGATATGCCCAACCCTGAGTTAAGCTGGCGGCTTGTCTCTGAAAGACGAGGAGTTATGCAACAAGCCTATCAGGTCTTGGTGGCGAGTAGCCTTGATCTGCTCGTTGAAAGCAAGGCTGATCTTTGGGATTCGGGAAAGGTGGTCTCGGATCAGTCGGTTCATGTCTCCTATCAAGGCCAACCACTCTCCTCCGGACAGCGTTATTTCTGGTCAGTCCGTGTGTGGGATGAGACAGGGGCTTCCTCGGAGTGGAGCACTCCAGCCAGTTGGTTGATGGGCCTGCTACAGAAAGAGGATTGGAAAGCTCAGTGGATTGGACTGGATGAAAATCCAGCCTTGGTGGATCTTTCAAATGTGCAATGGATTTGGTTTCCGGATGGTCAGCCGGTGCTTGCCAAGCCAGTGGGTTCCTGTTTCTTCCGCCGTTCCTTCCAGGTTCCGGAGGATAAGCAGTTGGTTTCAGCCAGTTTGGTGATGGCCGTTGATAACCGTTTGACAGCTTATGTGAACGGCCAGCAATGTGGCACGGTGGAGGATTATCGTAATGCAGTGGAAATCAACCTCTCGAAATACCTCCAGCCTGGGGCGAATGTAGTTGCTATTGAAGCTAAAAATGATACCGAATCTCCGAACCCAGCGGGTTTGTTTGGAGTCATCCGGTTGGTGTTTGAAAATGATGAAATGTTCATCATTCCGACAAACCCGGAATGGCGCTCCTCTAATCAGGCTCATGCGGGCTGGAATGAAAATGGCTTTGATGATTCCACCTGGAGCAATGCCGAGAAACTGGGGCAGGCGGGTATGGCGCCTTGGGGAAACATTGGTGTTCCAGACTCCCGACGTCTTCCAGCGAGGATGTTACGCCAGGGATTCGAGATCAATAATCCTGTTCAATCGGCGGTCATCCACATGGCCGGCCTGGGTCTTTCCGAGCTCTATCTGAATGGCCAGAAGGTGGGAGATGAAGTCCTTTCGCCCGCTTTGAGTGAATATGACAAGCGTGTTTATTATGTCACCCATGATGTCACCAACCTGCTCAAACAGGGGGAGAATGCCTTGGGTGTGTGGTTGGGAAATGGACGCTATTATGCTCCACGGGTTAGTTCTCCAGCGTTTACCAAAACCTATGGATATCCACGGCTGTTGCTTCAGATGGATATTCATTTTCAAAATGGTGAAAAGCTACGGATTGTGAGTGATCCTTCCTGGAAACTGACCACTAAAGGGCCAATCATCGCCAATAATGAATATGATGGCGAGGAGTATGACGCCCAGTTGGAGTTGCCTGGTTGGAATTCAGTTGGATATGATGATTCAGGATGGAAGAATGCCGCTGTGGTGGAAGGACCCAAGGGAGTTCTGGATGCTCAGTTGTTTGATCCCATTCGTGTGACCGAAACCATCAAACCTGTGTCAGTGACTCAATCGGAACCCGGGGTGTATATCTTCGACATGGGGCAGAACATGGTGGGGTGGGTACGCCTTAAGGTCAAGGGAGAAAGAGGAACTGTAGTCTCGATGCACTTCACCGAGTCCATGCGGGATGGAAAACTGTATTTCGACAACCTGCGTGGCGCGAAATGCACGGACAAATACATTCTTAAAGGGGAAGGAGAGGAAATCTTCGAGCCCCGTTTCACTTATCATGGATTCCGTTATGTGGAAATGCGTGGTTTTCCAGGGACACCGGATGTATCTGTGCTCGAGGGCAAGGTGGTCCATGATGACTTGGAGCCGATTGGATCCTTCCAATGCGCGAATGACACAATCAACCAGGTCTACCATAATGCTGTCTGGGGTACTCGCGGCAACTACCGGAGTATGCCGACCGATTGTCCACAGCGTGATGAGCGTCAAGGCTGGCTGGGCGACCGTTCCGAGGAATCCCGTGGCGAAATGTCCTTGTTCAACGCGGGACGTTTCTATGCCAAGTGGATGCAAGACATCGAGGATTCACAGCAGGCATCGGGCAGCATCCCGGATGTCGCTCCCGTCTATTGGCCATTCTATTCAGATAATGTGACCTGGCCCAGCAGCTTCCTGATCATCCCCGCCTTTATCCATGACAAGACAGCGGATCCCAGTGTGATCGAACGTCATTATGGCGCAATGCAGCGCTGGGTCGAACACATGCGCGGCTACATTAAAGATGGTCTGATGCCACGGGATGAATATGGAGATTGGTGTGTCCCTCCAGAGTCACAGGAACTCATTCACAGCAAGGATCCCAACCGCAAGACCGCCGGACCGCTCATCGGTACCGCGTATTTCGTGCATGACCTCGACTTGATGGAACACTATGCCACGCTTCTGGGGAAGGATGCGGATGCCAAGGGATATCATGACGCCGCTGGGAATATGCGGGCTGCTTTTGATCGCGCCTTTTGGAATGAGGAAAAGAAATGCTATGACAATGGCACCCAGACCTCGAGTGTACTGGCGTTGGCCTTCGATCTGGTTCCAGCCGATAAGAAAGAGGCGGTGATCCAACACCTCAATCAGTCGATTATGTCCTCCGGCAGCCCACTGATCGGTACAGGCTTGATCGGAATGCAGTGGTTAATGCGTACCCTGAGTGAGAACGGACATGTGGATACAGCCTTCGCCATTGCATCACGGCGCGAGTATCCCAGTTGGGGGTACATGATTGATCATGGCGCGACCACCATCTGGGAACTGTGGAATGGCAATACGGCCGATCCGGGCATGAACTCGCACAACCATGTCATGCTGCTGGGAGATCTGGTGACCTGGTTATATGAATACCTGGCGGGTATCAAGACCGATTCCACTCAGCCTGGATTCAAGAGGATTATTCTGAACCCATATCTGCCAACAGCATTACCCTCAGTGGATGCTTCTCTCAAATCTCCTTATGGAAAAATCGTCAGCAAGTGGAGGCGTGACCAGAAGAATGTCGTTTGGGAGGTAGTCATTCCACCCAACACTACTGCGGAGATCCATATTCCCTCGAAAGACCAGGAGTCTGTGACAGAGGGAGGAGCGCCCATTAAGAGAGTGAAGGGCATCAAGTTCTTGCGGCAAGAGAAGGGAAGGACTGTTCTGGAAGTTGCGTCTGGAAGGTATGAGTATCAGTCGGTTCTACCGTAAGCGATGAGTGTGAACGGTTGATAGAATGAGCGGAGGGGGTTCCATGAAGGAGGGAATCTCCTTCGGATTAGGCGACAGGCTGTCAAGCCTTGGCTTGAACGGCTTGGGAGAGATCCTGAATCATCTTACGAGTAGTAGCCCAACTTTTGAGGAGGTATTGCTCAGAGATTTCGAGTATCTCTCCCTCCATGAATCGGGTATGGCCTGCTCCAGCCTTTCTGAGGTAAGTCTCATTTACTATCCCATTATTGTGGGCCAGAATGTCGCGTGAGGCCTTGATTTCTGTAAGTTGCTCAATCTGCTCCCTGGTGGGGCATTCCAGGGCAATCAGTTTTTGAAGATACTCAAACCAGTCAGCAATACTCTTGTATTTGATATCGTTGAGTTCTTTGTCTACCACGGCCTGAATAATTTCGGCTGTATCAACAGCATTCAAGATTGTACGGAATTCTACTTGTTTCTTGGAAAGACTTTGAGGGTACGCAACGAGCCAACGATGAAGTAATTCAAAGAAAAAGTGCTCAAACAGTGAGACGAAGTGCTGAAAAGTTGAAGACATCAAATAACCGGTGATATATATCTGTACTTGTTCACGCAGATCTTGCTCAGTAACCTGTGCTTTCGTTACTGGATTTCGTAGGGTGAATTTACGGCCTTGCTTGATATCTTTCTGAAGTGAACGCCACACTCTCTTTGTGTAGGTGTAGTAATCATGGATCTCATCCAGCGCGGTTAAGGTCTTCTTTTCAAGGTCTTGCAGAGTGATTCTTAACTCCCCGTTTTGGACCATGGTTATCTAGAGTGCACTATCCAGTATTCTTTGAATATCGGCTGGATCGCTTCCTCTCTTGAAATTGATAAAGGCATCCTCAGGGCCACCATCCACCGAGATCAATTCCTCATCGACCCAATAAGAGATCTGGTTTTCATCAAGGAGTGACGTGACCTTGTCCAACAGATCTGCTGGTAAGATCATATAGGGACCTGCACCACCATCTGTCGAAACAATAAGTGAACAACCTGTTGTTGCGTCTTTCATTACGACCTCCGCGAGAGGGCATAGATCTTCCCCTCAGCCATGAACAAGATTTTACTATGATTCTGATACCTTACCACAGGTATTTCAAGGAAAACTGCCATCATTATCACGCCTAGGAGCCTCCCCTTGGTGGTAGATTCTCCACCAACCGGCCTGTAAGATCACGGCCTAGAGAGTGGATAGGGGGGTGCGTTCCTCACGCACCCCCACTGTCAAACTCAGTTCCTCACATACAACTCATGTGAGTAAGTCAGTTTATGTTCGTCGCCGGGCTTCACTTCAATCTCCCAAGTCAGGACATGCTTGGGATTCACCTCCTTGAGCCCCTTAGCCGTGGCGGTATCCTTGGCGGTGGGCGAGGAATCCAGGACCTCTCCTGAAAGTTCCTTGGTAACTTCCACTTTCACCGGTTTGTCCATCCGGCTGCGCACTTTCAGCTCGCCCTGGACCTTAACACTATCAAATTGCCAACCGTGAAATGACGCTGCGTTAGGTTTGCGTACGATTTCAATCTCGTTTTCCTCCGCTAACAGGTTCATCGCCTGGTTCATACGGATAGTGGTTTCAGCGCCAGGGGCTGTGTAATAACAGACATCCTGCCCCGTGAATCCGCCGTTATAGGTGAATTCGGCGGGGGCGGTGGTCAGAGGGAGTTCAAGGTTGTTAGTCAGGCGGCAGGAGTGCCAGACTTCCGGAGCGGTGTCGACAGGCTGGTTGGGGTCAGGCTGGTTTTTTCTCTCATCAAAGAGCGAGTCTGGGACCTTCCAGGTGTAGATGTGCTTATATGGGAGTTTCGCGGTGAAGAGCGGTACCCAGGCGGTCTCACCCTTTTTAAGGCTGAAATGTTCGACCGGATACAAGAAGAGGTCTTCGGAGACCAATCCCTGCGCCGCTGTTGAATATCCAGGCACGGGAGGAGTCTCGAAGTCATAAGCGCTGGAAAAGTCCGATATACGGGCTTGTTGCGTCACCATTCCGCCACCATAGGAGTCATTCCGGTTTTCAGTTCTTCCCCTGGCCAACGAATTGAGAAATTGTGAAAGATTCTCACTCATGGCGATGGGATTGAGCACCTCTCCAAACTTGATATTCGGGAAGCCAGTCACTAGGTCAAGGTTTACGTCCTTGAGATCGGCCAGTTCATTCATAATCAGGGCCTGGGCCGACAATGAAGCGGTCTCAGTATCTGATAGGTCAACCAGATAACTTGGAGCCCAGGTGATGCCCCGCGCGAGATAACTGACCGAGACCACCTCTCCCCCCGAGGGGTGTTCGAGTTCCATCCGGATGCTGGGAATCTTTTCGATGATTGGAACAGTAGTCAGCACATCTTTGTCTAAAAATTCCGCGCTTACAATTGAACTCTGATTCAACGCAACTGTTCCGTTGCCGGTTTTGATGAGCACCAGGTTGCCGAATGGGCGAGAAGGAGAATACGATAGATTTCCATCCCGTCGTCTGCGCGCCTCCATAATATAGGGACTGGGAGTCTCAATTTCTTTTGTGGTGGTGACCGGTTGAATGATGGTGCCATCGATGAAGGTCTTTCCTTCCGGTCCGGTGACAATTGAAACACTGCGTCCGGGATTAGCCTGGAGCAATTCGGCAAAGGTTTGTGGAGAGGCCTGTTTCTCGCGTTCCTCCAGGGAGGTGACCAGGCTGCGGACCTTCAGGCTTTCCGGGTACCCCACCCAGAAGCTTCCATAAGAGGGCACTGGGATCTGCCCGAAACACACAGCACTTGCGTCTTTCGGAAGGCTGGCGGTTGAGGTGACGAATCCGAGACCGTTTTTGAAGAGGGCTACCCGTTCGATGTTCAGACCCACTTGCGGCAACTTGGTGTTATCCGCCAGCGAGAATTCTGAAGGAAGGAAAAGAAAACAAAGGAATACGCACGTGAAAACAAACTTTACTCCACTGCCACATCCCATGGTTCAACCTCCACACAATGAGCATTGACATCGCAGGAGTCAATTTCTGCTATGCCTTTAGATATCAACGATTCCTGGAGACGTGGGTTGTGATTATGTTGTAAGAATAATGTAAAAACTTGTCTCCGGTCTGGAATCTTGGTTATGGAAAGGCTTAACAGGCTGCTAGATTCGAGAATTACAAAGAACGGAAGATGGTGACAAGGAACCTCATTATGATACTCCTTGTTGGGAGTCTAAACCGATTTACAGAGGAGCCGGGAATCCACATTCCCGGCCCCCCAATCCTCAGTTCCTCATGGCTGTGAATTCCCCACCCCTGTGTGAGGGGTGGGACGTTTCTTCTGTTCCATGTAGTTGAGCGCCTGGACATAAGCCTGCGCGCTGGCGGCAATGATATCCGGGCCGGAGACACGGCTGATGGTGCGATGAGGACCCTCCTCGAGAGTCAGGGTGACATTCCCCTGTGCGTCGGTGCCGCCGGTGATGGCCGCGATCCGGTAATCCACCATTTGACTCTGAGTTCCGGTGATTTTGCGGATCGCATTGCAAACCGCATCGACGGGACCATCGCCGGTGGAGGTGCCTTCGAGTTTTTCCTCTCCCTTGCGGAGAGTGACGATTGCACGGGGAGTCGCTCCCAGACTGGTTACGGTCTGGAAATACTCAAGGTGGAAGGTTTCGGCGGCGCTATCAGCCACCGCGCTTTGAATACGGACCACTATGGCTTCGAGGTCCTCATCGAAGACTTCCTTTTTGAGGTCAGCCAGCTCCTTGAATTCCGTGAAGGCTATCTCGATCTGCTCTTGGGTGAGGTTATTAAATCCGAGTGTTTCCAGACGCTGCACAAAGGCATGGCGCCCTGAGTGTTTGCCCATGACCATACTGACTCCACGCCAGCCCACCGATTCGGGGGTCATGATCTCATAGGTGGTCTTGTCTTTAATGACTCCATCCTGATGGATGCCCGCCTCATGTGCGAAGGCATTGGCGCCCACCACCGCCTTGTTGGGCTGCACCACAATGCCGGTCAGGTTCGAGACCAGACGGCTGGCCCGGAAAATTTTTTCGGTGTTAATCCCTGTATGGAAACCGAAGAAGTCCGCGCGGGTCTTGAGGTTCATCACGAACTCCTCGAGCGAGGCATTTCCGGCTCGTTCGCCGATGCCATTGATGGTGCATTCCACCTGGCGTGCCCCGGCCCGCACCGCAGCGAGACTGTTAGCCACCGCCAGCCCCATGTCGTTGTGGCAATGCACGCTGATAATGGCGTCATGCACATTGCGGACCTTCTTGAATACATGCTCGATCAGCCCGCCATACTCCCAGGGATTGCTGTAACCCACTGTGTCTGGGATGTTGACAGTTTTCGCGCCGGCCTCGATGACACGTTCCACGATCTCGCAGATATAGTCCCAGCCAGTGCGCGCGCCATCCTCGGTGGAGAACTCGACATTCTCGCAGTAGCCACGCGCGCGTTTGACCGCCTCCACCGCATACTGGATCACCTGTTCAGGAGATTTACGGAGTTTCTTCTCCAGGTGGATCTGGCTGGTGGCAATGAAGGTGTGGATGCGTGGTTTCTGACTGGGCTTGACCGCCTCCCAGCAACGGTCGATATCCGCCGCGATGGCGCGTGAGAGACCACAGATCTCTGGCCCTTCCACTCGTTCGGCGATGCTTCTGACGGCTTCGAAATCTCCCTCGGAGGAGATGGGGAAACCGGCCTCGATCACATCCACTCCCAGCTCGGCGAGGAGATGCGCCACCTCGAGCTTCTCGGAGGTGTTCATACTGGCTCCTGGGGACTGCTCCCCATCGCGGAGGGTGGTGTCGAAGATAATGATGCGTTTGGTGTCGATCGGTTTTTCGGTCATGGTATTGGGATCTCCTTAACGGGAGCCCGTCTTCCTTCACATTGTAGTGGGTTACCGGTGAGACGGGCTTTATGACTGGGTGTGAGCCAAGCTCCACCCTGGCGGGGCAAGCCGCCTAGGCCATCGTCATCACTGGATAGTCGTTCCTTCATCCGTCTCACCTCCTTTTTCAACAGGCTGCTAAATAAAAAAGCCCCTGAGTCTTGCGACTCAGGGGCGATGATTCTTTCGCGGTACCACCCTGTTCGAGTTCCGGTTGTCTCTCCGGAACCCCTCTTTGACAGCTGTTACGGGCCCACCCGTCCGGAACTATTCAAGGTCCCTTCACTGAACCATCTTCGCGCCGGAGGCTCCGAGGCGAGTTCGGAAGTCCTTGTCACGGCCTCTCACCACCGCAGCCGTTCTCTCATGGCGAAGGGGGGCTTCCTACTACTCCTCTTCTCAGCCTTTATTCCAACATACAGGGGGAGGGGATGGGAGTCAATAGAGAGTATGATGAGAGAAGGGTTTTGGGTTGACTACCAATCCTAAACACTCTGATAAATCCCTGGACGGTAGCGTGGTTTGGGGATGGGCTTGCCCTCGGCTTGCGCGGTCTCAAGCCAAGCCGATCTCGCAATCTCCACTTCATATAAGGCTTCTTGTGGAGTTTTACCCCAAGCTGAGCAGAAACGAAGATCAGGTATATCGGCGATATAACCTTCGTCCTTTTCACTGTAGAAGATGTTGATGTGGTAATCTTTCATTGGTCTTCTCCCATCGTAAGATTATACATCTCCACGAGTGAAAGGAATTGTTTGATCTGATACGGCTTTGCTTGGCCATTGACTTCCTGAAGGTTTATCCTTTCAGGAATACGAGGATGTATAAAGATGTGGTGGCTTCCACTCACTCTGGCGAGTTTGAAGCCAAACGCCTTCACAAGACTTACCATGTCTTCAAAACGGATATTCTTTGAACCAAGGTAAGCCTTCTCAAGGAGTTTATATTCCTTCTTTACCATGGCCGTGCCTCTTCACCGGTCCCGTTTTAATATCAAATCCGCCGCTGCACGCAGTGCTGCCGCAGCCTCTCCAAAGGGCACCAAACTCTCCTCCGCCTGTTGTGTTAAACGTTCCGCCTTGCGGTGGGATTCCTCCACACCGAAAACGGCGGGGTAGGTGAGTTTGTGCTGCTCGGCGTCTTTGTGCGAACGCTTGCCGAGTTGTTCGGTGGTCTGCTCCAGGTCGAGTAGGTCATCCACGATCTGGAAGGCCAGGCCAACACCCTCACCGAAGGAGGACAGGAGTTTGATCTGCTCCGGGTCCGCGCCCGCGGCGTGACCTCCCGCGAGCACACAGGCCCGTAGAAAGGCTCCGGTCTTGTTACGGTGGATCTCTTCAACCCGCGCGGGACTGGGTGGGGTATGTTCGGCCTCGAGATCGAGCATCTGGCCGGTAACCATCCCGCCGATTCCCGTAGCGTCACCAATGGCGCGCGCGGCATGGGCCATCGGCATTCCATGTAGTTCGACTCCCTCGATCAGAATCTGAAATCCCAGGTTGAGCAGGGCATCGCCGGCAAGAATCGCGGTGGCCTCATCGTAAGCCTTGTGGCAGGTGGGTTTGCCGCGCCGGAGATCGTCGTTGTCCATCGCTGGCAGGTCATCATGGATCAAGGAATAGGTGTGAATGCACTCAACCGCGGCTCCGGCCATGGTCTCCGGTAGGGGGAGGAGATCTGGTGCCGGTTGCCCATGGGCCTTCCTGACCGCCTCGGCGGCGGCAAAGACCAGGAGCGGACGAATCCGCTTTCCTCCCACGAACACACTGTAACGCATTGCCTCAATCAGACGGGCCGAAGCCAGATCATCGTCTGAGAGACGTTGGTCGAGGAATCCCTCCACCGTGGTTTTTACTTGATTCAAGTAGGTTGGCAAATCGAACATAGCGGAAAAAATATAACACAGGGGGGGCGGGTTGTCCGGTCCCCGCCCCCCTGTGGTCTCTCAATGCTCATTCATACCAACGCAGGCTTTCTTTTCCCACGGAGGAGGTGGGACCCTCCCCCTCGGGGTCATAAAGGGTCATGGTATTCACCGGCACTTCGTCTTCATTTACTCCGCCAAAGAAGATTGGCCGTGGGACATCATTCGGGTTTCCGGGATCATCGAAAAAGGCTCCCGCACCGTAAGCAATGGGATCGACGTTCCCCTGATATTCCCATTCCATCTTTGTCAGGTCTAGTTTCCAGACCTCGCCGACAATCTTCTCCCATTCATCTTTGTTGGTGGATTTTGAGAAACTCGAGGGATACCCATAACCTCCAATACGATAGAATCTGGCCAGTCCAGCATAGGTCCAGAAAGTAATACTGTTGGAAACTGGTGGCGGCGCATTGTCGAGATGAGTCTCTGTCCAGGTATTGGTCTTGGGATTATACCTCCAGCCGGAGTATTGCACTCCATATTCGTTTCTGCCGCCCAGGATGTGAACATTCCTGCTTGCGTCCATGACCATCGCATGTCCATACCGTCCCGCTTGGGGGATCGTTCCTTTTTGTTCCCAAGAGCTAGTCTCTGGATAAAAAATCCAGGAGTCACTACAGCTCGCTGTTCTGGTAATGGATTGTGTTCCCCCCGATATCCAAACCCTTGTGATCGAAGAGACTCCGGCCGAATAAACCCGGGCGGGTGGGGTGCTGCCACTGGTTTGCACCTTGCCCCATGTGTTGGTGGCTGGATCATAGCGGTAAACATCATTCGAGGGGCCACTGGTGGGATCCTGCTCGGTAGCGCCCTTGTGTCCAAAGAGCACATACATTTGATTGTTATGTACCAGGGCTGTATGTCCACACAATTTTGGGGGTGTTGTTCCCGTTGGAGTGATCTTCCGGCAGTAGTTCTCCGAGGGAGTATACGTATAGAGGTCGTCGTAGATTGCGGTTGTTTTGGTTAGGCTCTTGACATCACTACTCACCTCACGGCCACCGTAGATGTAATACAGATCTCCGATTCTGACCATGCTGTGGTCGCAACGGGGCGAAGGAATGTCACCAGTCAAGGGGATGTTCTCCCAGCTGCTAGATAGAGCATCTGGTACGAAGAGAACAAAAAGTAATAAAAAGGTAATCCTGATTTCCAGACGAGGATGCCAATGCGAGGTTGAGGGGATTGTGATATGAGAAATACTCTGCACGAATGGTCACCTCCAAGATCATTTTTGGGGAAAAGTTTACACCATTTGGCGCGATAAAGGTAAGCAATCATTGAAAAGAACGAAAAAAAAGATTCCAAAAGAGTCTCTCCGAGGTAGATCTTAGTTCCTGGTTACTGTCTCTTACCCCCTGAAAACTCACAAGTTACTCAAATTCTCCTACGCTCCAGCCGATAAAAAGGGTGGAGAAGAGGGGCAATGTTTCTATTCCGATTGGCCTTTGGTCTGGTTCGCTTTTCAATTAAGCTGACCTTGGTCCTCGCTTTCGCGGGAGCCATCGCCCTGGTTGTATACACCTTTTTCTGGCTTCCGGATGTCACTTCTCTAGTCACTCAGAACCCCGAAACCACTGCTTTTATTGAGCGGGCCCGGTCACGTTACCGCCGTCAAGAGCCAACTCTCAAGGTGACTCAGCAGTGGGTTTCGCTGGACAAGATTTCCAAAAATTTGACCAAGGCCGTTTTACTTGCGGAGGATGATCGTTTCTACCAACACAAAGGCTTTGACCTGATTGAGATCCGCAATTCGATAATGAAGAATATCCGGGAGAGACGATGGGCCCGTGGCGGAAGCACGCTGACCCAACAACTAGCGAAGAATCTCTACCTCTCTCCAGAGAAGACACTGAAACGTAAGTTCGATGAGATGATTCTGACATGGAAGTTGGAGAGCCGCCTTTCCAAGTCACGCATCTTGGAGCTGTATTTGAATGTGGTGGAATGGGGTGAGGGGCGTTTCGGGGCTGAAGCGGCGGCTCAGTTCTATTTCAACAAGTCGGCGCTCCAGCTGACATGCGCTGAAGCTGCCAGTCTGGCGGCACGGTTGCCAAATCCAGACTACCTCAGTTCCAGTTCTGGTGCGGATCTCCGTAGACAACATGAGGAAAAGATTCTGGAAAAGATGGGGAAGCAGAAACCACCTGAGGTCTTGGAGAAATACCGCCCGCCAGCGGGACAGAAGCCACTTCCAAACCCACAAGGGCCTCTGCTTCCGCGCACGGCCACCCTGTTACCTGTTATTTCGGGACCGGCGGCACAGGTTGGCAACCTGTTCAAGGACAAGGTGACTCAGGCACTCTTGCAGCTTGAGAAGTTCGGTCCGAAAAAGCTCTCGGAGGAGCTCCCCGAGGAACCACCCCGTGCAATCCCAGAGAGTCCTGCCAGCCCTGAGCGTATGGCGTTGATTTCGTCTTCAAGCTCAGAAGCCACTCCGAAACAGATGGCCTCCACGCTTAAATCAGCTGGACCAGTTGAACCTTCTGGTGAAGACAATCTTCCTGTTTCCCCAAAGAAAAGTGAGGTGGTAGCTGGCGTGCCAGCCACTCCACGCCCCATCCCTCCACGGGAATCACCTTCCACGGCAAAGGTGAAACCCTCTCCAGCTCCGTCCACCCCCCGCCGTTCCAAACAGTTGAGAGAATCCCTTGCCCGTCTCGAAAATGCGCTTGGGAAATAGAATCACACTGAAATCAAAAAGGTCAGTTCTGAGTCCTCAAAAGAAATTTGGTCCGGCGATGGGCTAGGTCGCCGGACCGTGGGCTGGGTTGAGATGGAAGAAAAGAGCTGGGGTAGCTCTTGTGGGGGTACATCTGGGTTCTTGCTTCTGGCCGGAGGGTCTCAACTCTGGCATATCAATCTATGAGCAGACTCTGTGCCAACTCATTGAGACTTGCCTGACGGAGATCCGGGTTTAAGATTCTCCTAATAATCTTTGAATCCAGAGGGGTGGAAGATTTCCCGAGCGACCTTTGGTATCTCTTTCACCGGAGTGGAAGGAAGGGTGAAATCATATCAAGGAGGGATGATCACATATCGCTTTGATATGTCCTGCCTTCTGTAATTCCTTGATTTTCCCTAGTAGGAACGGTTAAAAAGGGGTATGGTGAGGTTCCATGAAAAAGGCCGCTCCCGGAGTTCCGGTCGAATCGTGCGGGAGGATAGAATGTCCCCTGGAGCACCGCATTTCCGGTGATAGTCCGGCGGGTGAAGACAAAGGAAGAGAGCCAAACGATGTCACTCGTGGAGAAGTTGAGTCAAGGGCGGATCCGCATTGGGATTAAGGGTGGAAGCAAGCCCGAGATCCTCCAGGCGATGGTTGATATTCTGGTGAACCAAGGGGTGATTACCTCCCCGGCGCAGCTCCTCGCGGAGTTCCTGGAGAGGGAAGCCAAGGGGAGCACCGGGATTGGGAATGGAATTGCGATTCCCCATGTCCGTTCCGAACAAGTGGTGGATCTGGAGTATGTTTTCGCTAACTCATTGGAGGGAGTGGATTTTGAGTCCCTAGATGGTGAGCTGGTCCACATTCTCTTTCTCATGGTGGCCCCAGCGGGTTCCCATGGGATCCATATTAAGGCTCTGGCCAGAATATCTCGGATTCTCAATGATGCTCTTGTCCGCTCACGTTTGAGGAAGGCCTCCACGCCAGATGAGGTCATACGCTTGATCGCCGAACGCGAGGAGGAGTTGGGCTAGACACATGGTCCAGGTTGGAATTCTCCTTGAGTTTCGTGACCTCTGTCTGACCGTAGCTTGTGGTGAGGACGGTCTCCAGCGGGAGATCCGTTCCGTGGACCTCAACCGTCCCGGAATCGAGGTGACCGGCTTTTTTAACTTCTTTGATGAAGACCGGATCCAGATCTTTGGTGGGGGAGAGATCAAGTATGTCCGTGAACACCAGAACACCCCAGAAATGCGTCAGTCGATTTCACGCATCTTCCAATCGAATATCCCCTGTGTGATTGTCACCAATGATGAGCCGGTTCCGCCCCTGATGGTAGAGATCGGAAGGCAGGAGAAAATCCCAGTTTTCCGTTCATCAATCTCGACCACGCGGCTTTATAAACGGCTATTCGAATCGTTGGAGCACTTCTTTTGCCCCACGACCCTTATCCATGGCACCCTGATCGACATCCTTGGAATGGGGATTTTGTTGATTGGCCAAAGTGGGGTGGGGAAAAGCGAGTGTGCTCTGGAGCTGGTCTCCAAGGGGCACTCTCTGGTGGCCGATGATGTGGTCCGGGTGGTGTGTTTGGGAGAAAGGGTTCTGCAGGGGAGCAGCCCGCATCTGTTGCGTCATTATATCGAGGTACGTGGGCTGGGGATTGTCGATTTGTCCAAGCTGTATGGAATCCGGGCCGTGCGCAAAGAGAAACAGATCGACATGGTCATCACCCTGGAGGAATGGAAGCCCGAGACCTATGTCGAGAGGATTGGGCTGGAACAACAATATCACACCATCTTGGGGGTTTCGCTACCGCATTTGATCATCCCGGTGAAACCGGGCAGGAATCTTTCCACGATTGTGGAGGTTGGGGCACGGGATCAACGCTTGAAGTTGATGGGTGTTCACTCGGCCCAGGATTTTAATCAAAAACTGATGAACATGACGCGTCCGTCCAAGACGGCGCTGGATACCTCCGAAGAGCTTTTGTAGAGTAAGCGGAGGGGCAACGGAGAGGGGAATGCCGGAGGAGATTTGTACACAGGTTGTAGTGGGAAATGAGGAGGGACTCCATGCCCGTCCAGCGGCGCAGCTTGTGCAAGCGATCCGTAATCTGAATTGCCGTGTGCAGATGTGGTGTGCCGCCGGCGAGGAGGTGGACGGCAAGAGTATACTGGGAGTGATGATGCTAGCAGCCGAGCGGGGGACCACGATTCATATCCGGGCCGCTGGTCCGGATGCCGCCAAAGCGATTCTCGAGATCGCACGAGTATTGGAGGATCACTCTGTCGCGGGTGCATGACCATGCACGAGAACCTAGAGTACAAGTTCCGTGGCGTTCCGGTTTCTCTAGGGATCGAGATGGGGCCCACCTATGTCCTGCAAGAGGAAGGCATTCATCTCCCCACCAACCGGATCCTTCCCACGGAAGTGGAGCAGGAGCTTCAGCGCCTGGAGAAGGCCTGGGAGCAGACTGTTCAACAAATCGAGGAGGTCCGCACCTCTCAACAAGGGCATGAACGTCAACTGGTCGATGACATCATCGACATTCACCTCATGCTTGCCAGCGATATCCCCCAACATATCGGGGGACGTATTGACCAACTCATCCGCGAGGAACTCATGCACGCGGAGACCGCCTTCCACAAGGCACTTCAAGAGCTCCTCGAACGCCTGACCAAGAGCCCCCTGCAACGGTCCGAGGATGTCGAGGATATCGGTCTGCTTGTGCTGCGGAATCTAGCTGGGCGTGATGTAACCCAGTTTGACAACATCACCTTCCCGGTGGTGGTGGTCGCCATGGATCTGTCTCCCTCGATGACTGTCCGTCTTCCCAAAGATAAAGTCCTGGCCTTTGTCACCACACGGGGAAGCCGGACCTCGCACACCGCCATCATGGCGCGCGCTCTTGAAATCCCCGCCGTGGTGGGTGTTCCCGATCTACTCGACCATGTGGCCGATGAGGACACCCTTATCGTGGATGGTGACCGCGGAGTGGTCATTGCACGTCCTAACTCGGATACAGTTGAGCGTTACCGCCGTTTACAGGAGGAAACGCGCTTACGCCTGGAAGCCCATCTGCAGTATCGCGATCTCGAGGCAGAGACCAAGGATGGATTCACTATCCGCCTGGCGGCCAATATCGAGCTGCCCGAGGATGTGGAGACAGTGGTGGCTCATGGTGGGCGGGGTATTGGGCTGTACCGGACTGAGTTCCTCTACATGAACCGTAAGGATCTCCCCACCGAGGAGGAACAATTTCATGCCTACCGGGCAGTGGTGGAAGCAGTGGCGCCGGAGCCCGTGGTGATCCGTACCTTGGATATCGGTGGTGACAAGTTCCCCTCCTCGATCCGTCTGCCTAAGGAAGTCAACCCTTTCATGGGGTGGCGCGCCATCCGTTTCAGTCTCGAAGAACCTGAAATCTTCCACACCCAGTTGCGAGCGATCGTACGCGCCAGTGCCTATGGGAATGTCTCCATGATGTTCCCCATGATTTCGGAGGTGCGCGAGCTCAAACTGGCCCGGGCAGCTTTAGCGCGGGCTCAGGAGGAGGTGCGCGCGGAGGGACACCCCATCCATGAGGCCATGGAGGTCGGGGCCATGATCGAAGTGCCCTCGGCTGCTCTCGTCATGGATGGGTTAGTGCCACTGGCCGATTTCTTCTCGATCGGAACCAACGATCTCATCCAATACACTCTTGCCGCCGACCGCGGCAACGAGCGAACCGCATACTTGTATGATCCCCTGCATCCGGGAGTTCTGCGCCTCATCCAGCATGTGGTCGAAAAGGCCCACCAGGCTGGCCGTCCGGTGGCAGTGTGTGGAGAGATGGCGGGATCCATCGAGTTTACGCTGATCCTTGTGGGATTGATGGTGGATGAGTTTTCGATGAGCCCGATTGCCATACCCGAAATCAAACGGCTCATCCGGTCGATTTTTTTCGAGGAGGCGGTCGCTATTGCCCAGAAGGCGATAGGAATGAACGAACCCGAGGAAATCCGTGAGTTGTTGTTGCGGGAGACCAAGCGTCTCGCTCCCTGGACCGT
This sequence comes from uncultured bacterium, assembly GCA_964422415.1. Classification (GTDB taxonomy): domain Bacteria; phylum Hinthialibacterota; class Hinthialibacteria; order OLB16; family OLB16; genus OLB16. Next base: position 27,859 of record CAYRBI010000048.1, read on the forward strand.
GGATGTGCTCACCATGGAGATGGCCTCGGTATAATTGTTGGGTCGCGAATTCATTCGCGTGGGGGGGCCACGCGAATGAATTCGCTACTCCAGCTACTTGTTATTCCGGATCGAAAAGATGTCTACTTTCCAAATCCGAGTAAAACCCAAATCAAGCCGTAGCGGATTGGTGGGGTATGAGGCCGGGGTGTGGCAGGTGGCAGTGAATTCTCCGCCAGAGGATGGGAAAGCCAACCAGGAGGTACTAAAGGTATTGGCCAAGTCCCTTGGAGTGGCTCCCTCCACGCTGGAGATCCGTCAAGGTCAGAAATCCCGCAACAAGACCGTCTCGGTGCCTTCTTTGGGAGAAGATGAGGTGAAGAGTAAACTGGAACAGGCTCTGTGCTGACTGGTACTATCCAGGGCTGGCGCCAGTCAACGAACGATAGGGAGGATCTGGTTTCATGCCGCGAATTCTTTTCTTCTTGTTCTTGTTAATCCTGGTATCTCCGGCTCAGGGAGTGGTGTATGTCGGTGATTTTGGTGCTACGGCTGATGGGAAGACCGATGACACCCAGGCCATTCAGAAGGCCCTGGATGCCGCCGCTGCAGCACGCGGTGGGGCAGTGTGTATGCCCAGTGGCCTGTACCTTGTGATGGGGAGTTTGACCATTCCCGAGGGAGTGACCCTCCTGGGAGAATGGGAAGCCCCTCATCACGCCAACACCGGTCAGGGTACCGTGATCCTGGCCACGGGAGGGAAAGGTGACGAAAACGCCACTCCCCTTATCAACCTCAACCAGAGTTCCTGTATCAAGGGGATCACGATTTTCTATCCGGAGCAGGATCCACGGAATGTTCAGCCCTATCCCTGGGCCATCCAGGGGCGCGGAATGCATGGCAGCGTGATCGATGTCACCCTGGTGAACCCTTACAAGGGGATTGATTTCGGTACGCATCCCAATGAACTCCACTACATCAACAATGTGTTCGGCTGCCCACTACGTATTGGCATCTTTGTGGATAAAACCACCGACATCGGCCGGATTGAGAATGTCCATTTCAATCCTCATGCCTGGGGCCGCTGTCCCTATGCGCCGGAAGCCTTTGCCGCGGGTGATGGCTGGAAAGCATTATGTGATTATCTCGAGCAGAACCTGGAGGGTTATCTGATCGGTCAAACCGACTGGGAATACATGAACAACTGTTTCGTGATCTTCCCCAAGATCGGGCTTCATTTCATCAAGACCGAGCGGGGTGTGCCCAATGTGGTGTTGACTCAGTGCGGTTCGGATATTGGGCCCATCGCGGTTCAGGTGGATGAGAGCCAGCCCCATGCGGGTATTGCCTTCAATAACTGCCAGTTCATGTCGTGCGTCAAGACCGGTCCGGAGAATAAGGGCACCTTGAAGTTTTCCAATTGCGGATTCTGGCCCATCAAGAAGACCGGTAGCCAAGCAATCCTCGAAGGGCAGGGAACCGTGATCTTCAATGCTTGCCACTTTGCCGGCTGGGCACAGGATGGCAGCCAGGCGCCCTGTATCGACATCCGTGATGGCGCGGCGTTGATCCAGGCTTGTGAGTTCATTGAGGAGGGCAAGACTCAGATCCGTGTCGGGCCGGAGGCCGATGGAGCCTCGATTGGGACCTGCCGTTTCCGGGGTGGAGAGAAGATCGAGGTGGCTGAGGAAGCCAAAGCGCGAGTGGTAGAGACGGGAAATCTGGGCTTTTAAGATGGGGGGTAGGACTATGCTCTCCAGTAGGAGGTGTTGACGGAAGATGCGTTACACAGTGGTCCTTGAACAGGAAGAAGATGGAGGGTTCGTAATCAGCGCTCCCGCGCTACCGGGATGCGTCAGTCAAGGCGATACTCGTGAGGAGGCTCTCCTGAACATCCAGGAGGCGATTGAGCTCTATATCGAGGACTGTGTCGAGGCTGGGGAGCCAGTCCCCACGGAATTTGGACGGGAGTTTGTTGAAGTCACGGTTCCAGCCTGATACCCAAACTTCCGGCTGACCTGAGTGGAAGAGAGGTCCGAGTGGCCTTGGAGCGGGTTGGTTTCATCTTCTCTCGCCAAAAAGGGAGTCATATGATCCTCCGCCGGGAAGAGCCACTTGCTCGTACGGTTGTTCCTAACCACCAGTGGATACGTCCTGGCATGCTTCGTAAGATACTTAATGAAGCTGGACTCAGTTTGGAGGATTTCCTCTCACTCTTGCGGTAACTGGGATAACAAGAGCGCGCGTAGTTACGGCTACCCCCCTTCATTGGGGGGTTAGGCCGCAACACTCACCATGCCTGCTTCGGAACGTGGAACGGGGAGGGGAAGCCCCTCGATCCGGAGTCCTTCTATGTGAAACTCAAGGGCTTCTTTGTATTGGCGTGCTGCATCCTCCCGGGTCTTTCCAGTGGCAATACACCCAGGAACATCAGGTGAATAGGCTCCCCAACCCTCTTCGCCTTTCTCCAAGATGACCAGGTAATTCATCATCGTGTCTGCTCCCATCCTGCCTGTTTCTTGATACCACTCAGTGTTCCTGGAGGGACTTCATCATTATTATGGCCCGAAACCGTTACCAGGCCACCTTTCAATCTGTGTTTGTACTGCCGGTGGCTCCCCTTCCATCGAACGAGGAACCATCCCTCATCCTCAAGCCGTCCGATTACTTCGCGGACCTTCACGCTCTCCCCATTCCCGGTTGAAAGTCCGGGTTTCGGAAATCGAGTTCTCCCGTGTTGACCGTGAAGCACATCCCCCGCACACGGGAGAGGACCGGGTAAGTGACCTGTTCCTCCAGTTTCCGCAGTCCCAGGTTCGAGGTTACGATCACGCATTGGTTGTTGGAGTAGCGTTGATCAATCAAAGCGTACATGCGTTCCTGGATGAAGTCGGTGAGACGGCCTGCACCGAGGTCATCGATTACCAGGGCATCGACCTCCGGGAGCCGTTCCAGACGGTCCACATCTTCGCTGGCTAGATTTCCTAATGCTTGCTTGCGGAAATGCTCCATGAGCGTGACCATGTTGTAGAACAGACCGGAGTGACCCGCTTCGATGATCTCCCTCAAAGCGCCGATGGCCAGATGGGTCTTTCCAGTGCCCGGTGCTCCATACAGGAACAGGCCAGGACACTCTGAGGTGGCCTCGAACTCCTGCACAAAACGACGCACCTGCCGGATCGCTAAGCGTCTGGAATCCACATCCGCTTTGAAAGAATCGAGGGTCTTACTCTTGTAACGAGGTGGAATGCACGCATTGTGCAAACGCCGTTCCATCTGTCGTCTTTTCAGGCAGGAACAAATCTCAACATTTTGTGGAGTGACAATGTAGCCATAGCCATCGCAGAGGGGACACTCACCTTCATCATCCTTCATGGTCTGGGTCTTCTTCTGAAGGGATTGTATATCCCTCAGGAAGTTCAAGACCTCCGGGTCGTCCCCAAGCTTTCTGAACTCGTTCATGTTTCTGAAGCCTCTTCAGGTATTTCCTGATCCAAGCCAGGGTGGTTACTCCTTCCTTGGCGGCTGCTTCGAATCCCTCCTGCAGTTGTGAGAAGGAGTAAGTCTCAGCAAGTTCCACCAAGTCCTCCACGATCCTCCCGGACAGTTTAAGCCCGCAAGTGGCCTCGTACAAGCGAACAATCCGTTCGTACTTGGTATCTCCCTCGCTTTCCTCCCAATACCGCCAGACTTCAGGCCGGTCTGGAAGCCCCGCCTGTGCAAGCCGTTCGCACAGTTCTTCCTTACCAAGGCCGATGGGAAGAGGGCGGGCGATCCGGTATTGGAAGACTGGTGGATCTTGACCGTATTGACGGATGCGCAGGTAACCGTGTTCTCCTAGGGAGAGGAAGATGGAGTGGAGGCGCTCCTCTGGGATCGTGCAATGAACCGCCATCGGACCGGAAGCGAGATCCACCCAGTCAGGGAACAGGTTCTGCAGGAGGTCTTCCTCTACTAGGCGCCGGAAAAGGAGCCAGGCCTCCACTCCCAGAGTTTCAGTCAGGATCCGTGGGAGCCCGGCCACCTCCAGCCAGCGTGGAAAACGGAGGTAACGGTCATCCATTTGTGTGTGTCTCGATCATGACCACCGCCATCGCGGCGATCCCCTCTCCACGTCCGATACACCCCAAGTGCTCGTGAGTTGTAGCTTTGATGCTAACCCGCCCCGTTGGTAAACCGAGTACTTCGGCCAGGCGCCGAGCCATGGCCTTTTTGTAGGGGCCCAGCTTGGGGGCTTCCGCGATGACCGTGGCGTCCACATTGACCAACTCGTTTCCGTGTTCAATGACTGTGTCTAGCGCACGCCGTAGGAGGATCATACTGTCGATACCGCGGTAAGCGGGATCGGAGGGTGGGAAATGGTCTCCAATGTCTCCCAGCGCTGCCGCACCAAGTATGGCATCCGTGATAGCATGGGCCAGGACATCCGCATCCGAGTGTCCGAGTAGGTGGATCTCACAGGGGACATCGATTCCACCCAGACGCAGAGGACCTCCTTCCACGGTCTGGTGAACGTCATATCCGATACCAGTGCGGTAGTGTGGTGGCATAGGTTCTTTTCCTTTTCAATGAAAAAAGGTCTGACCCCTATGTTGTTCACGCTTTAGCGTGGGAGCTTGGTAGGTTGGGGCTTGCCCCACACACTAAAGCTTGAACAACATACGGGTTGTCCCCAGCTCACAACTGCTGGTGATAAACTGCTATGCAAACGACTCCTTGGAGGCCTGTCCGTGTGGCCGGATCATCGATCGCCAGGTGATGAGAGCCTCCACAATGAGCCAGGCCGCGAGCAGGATCAGCACCACTGAAATTATAAACTGCAGGTGACGAAGCGCGGGAATTGTAGCGTCGCTTTGCCACAGGCTGAAGTAAGGAATTACCATCAGAACCAGGCTCCAGAGTGACATGACCATCATAAAACCAGCCGGGATAAGCGTGAACCAAAAGGTCACCCCTTTGTGCGCCAACCAGACAGTGACTCCAAGGAGTGTAAGGGCCGCCAGGAGTTGGTTACTGCTCCCGAAGATATTCCAGAATACTTGCCACACCGGCAAGGGTTTCCCCGCGAACTCCACACGTGGAAGCGAGAGCGCGATGGCCGGTAAAGCGAGGCACAGGATGGTGGCGATGGTGGCCTGAGCACGGGTTTTCCAGCCGAAGAGCTCCATTAATACATACCGCGCCAGACGTGTGCCAGCATCCAGGGTGTCAAAAACAAAGGTGGCGAAACACAAGAGCGCGAACTTGAGCAAGTACCCTGTGGGAACCGCGCCCTCTGGCAGGATGGGTGATAGAATCCGCCCACCAAAATCGGCGATTCCACTTGCATAGATGAAGTCGGGTTTCTTGCCGGTGAGATCCGAGGTGGACAGAATCATGACCGTTGCCAGAGACAGACAAGCAAAGAATCCCTCCAGCAACATGCCGCCATATCCAATGGCTTTGGCGTCCACCTCGTGATTGAGCTGTTTACTCGTGGTTCCGCTGGCCACAATGCTGTGGAAACCCGAACAGGCTCCACAAGCCACTGTGATAAAGAGGATGGGAAAGAGCGGAGCCGCGCCTCCATAAGAATCCGTGGCACTCCAGCCCTTCATAAAAGGTTGCTGGATATGAAGCCCACCTGTGACCGCGCCGATACCGATCCCCAGCATGGCGACCGCCATCACGATATAGAGAAAGTACCCACCCAACTCACCGCGTGGTTGCAGTAATGACCAGACCGGAACCAGGGATGCGACGAAGCAGTAAGCCAGGAGGAGGTACCCCCAGACCCGTTGGGTCTGGGAGGGATTGATCCAGTTCGAAAGGTCCAAGGGGATGAGCGGGCCGGTGATGATTGCCACGGCGACTAACGGCAGAAAGATCATTTTCGCCTTGATGGGATTGAGTCCCATGAAACGAAGACAGAGGCCCATGATCACCGCTAGCAGGAGATAAAGGATCGAGGAGGTCGCTACCGCCGGTCCAGGGGCATCTCCTCCCTCCGTGGCCGCTTTCTGAACAAAGGTTCCCGCGGTCACATCGGCGAAAGCGATGATGACATAGATCAACGCAAACCAGATGAAGATGAGAAAGAGCATGTAAGCCCTTGGATTCATATACTCACGGACTACCTCGGCCACTGACCGGGCATGATGGCGGACACTTGCGACCAGCGCGGTGAAGTCATGAATACCCCCGATCAGGACTGACCCGGTCAGGATCCACAACCAAGCCGGTCCCCACCCAAAATAGATCCCCGCCAGGATCGGCCCGACAATCGGACCCGCGGCCGCGATCGCCGAAAAGTGTTGCGGAAGGAGATAGGAACACCGCGCGGGTTCGTAATCCAAACCATCCCGCATCGTGTGAGAGGGAGTCTTTTCATCACGGGTTAGGTGGAAAATGTGGACTAAAGCTCGGCCCACGAATACATAAGCTGTCAAAAGTACGACAGCGGAGACGACAAGATAGAGGACGAGTCCCATTATGGATTTGCAACCTCCCTGTATTGGAGACTATGTTGTTGCGCCTGTGAGTATTGTGATCTCCGTCCCCCCCCACCCCAACCCTCCCCCGCCAGGGGGGAGGGAGTTGTTTGGAGTTCACACT
>CAYRBI010000049.1:0-8069 GCA_964422415.1 uncultured bacterium
AGAGTTGCCATTCCGCATTTCTCCGCTGAGGAACTCTGCCACTATGTTGACATTCGTGATGTCGCAAGGATGTTCATCGCGGCATCGCAAAACGATGGTTCCATCGGTGAGATCTTTAATTGCTGTGGTCCGGGCCCGACACGAGGCAATGAATTCGCTAGTGCTGTCGAGGCGGTGAAACCGGGAATCATTGTGGAGTATGGTTTCCCCTGGAGTATGGCTCAGGGGGGTGAGATTGCCTTCGATATGTCCAAGGCCAAACGTCTCTTTGATTTTGAGCCCCAATACACATTGGCAGACTCGGTGTGCAGCATCAAAAAATGGATCGATTCTGGTGGGCTTGATGAGGAGACGTTGGGAGGGAGGGAGTCCTTTGGTAAGGGTGTGGATGGCTGAGGGGAAAATAACCACTTGAAAGCGCATTTGGCGCTAATCGCGATTCTCGAACGGTAGCACATGCGAAGGAGACAAGTCCAATGATAGTCACCATGCACGGATTATCGACAATGCACTGCAATGTCGTGACTGAGATCAGAATGGCGAAGGAAACGGGATATGACGCAGTGGAACTTGTCGAGTCCAAGCTCCTCCGGTACCTGGATCAAGGTTTCATAGCTGAGGACCTGATTCCCTTGTTTATAAAATATGGTATCCGTCCTGTCTGTATCAATGCGCTCAAGAGCATTGAACGGATAGAACCCGAGGAGCGGAAACAGCTGATGGCTGAAGCCGAAAGGATTTGCGCTGCAGCCGAGGTGATCGGATGTCCTGTGGTTCAGTTGGTCCCCTTCTGTGGATTGGCTGGACGTCCTTACAAGGAGGTCTTAGAACTGACCGCTAAAAATGTGGCGGATATCGCTGATATCGGAAAACAACATGGCATCCGGTTCCAACTGGAACCGATAGCCTGGTCTCCCCTCCACTCGATCTGGCAAACCCTTGAACTGATCGACAAGGCTGGAAAAGACAATGTCGGAATGGTTATTGATTTCTGGCACCTATGGGCGGGAGAGGAGACGGTTCCCGATGACGTCGCGAAGCTTGAAAAATCCATGATCAGTGGGATCCATTTCTGCGATGGAAAGCGAATTCCAAAGAGTGGTCCGTGGACTGAAGAGGGATGCCGTGGTTTCCTTCCCGGAGAGGGCGATATTCCTGTCAAGGATTGGGTCGCGGCTGTGAAATCCACTGGATTTGACGGAACTTGGTCCTCCGAGCTTCTCAGTCCCAAACACTGGGAATGGGATTTGTGGGAAACAGCTCGTGAGTGCAGACGCCTGATGCTGGAGTATGCTGACTCGTAGACATCATTCATAGTCACAAAAGATACCTGGGTCACCGGAGTAGTTTTTGGTAGAAGTAGACTGTTCTGACTATGTGACCGGGGTGAATTGTCTCCATCCATGTAATGGGAGAAGGGCCATTGCTTTGCATGTTGAATCTGCAACATAAATAAATACCGGTGTTATAATATGAAGACATGGAGGTTATAAATGTATCGTATATGTGTTGTATCTGTATTGATTCTTTGCCTACCGGGGGGTATCGGTATGCCAACAGCATATTGTGAGAATGACATGGGAAATGGCCGTTATTTTTCAGAGAATCTGCTTCATGCAACCTGGCTCAAGTTTCCTGCTGAGGGATACGAATATCCTGTTACAGGTGTTATTTACCGGAATATTCCGCGTCCCACGTGTGGAATGCCGTTGGGTGGCATTGATACGGGGTGTATTGATATTGATCCGAACGGAATGCTTGGATATTCAACGCTTTTTAATCATCTGATTGATCCCCGTCTCCTGTATAACCTTCCCTTTCTTGGTCTATCTGTGAATGGAAAGACCTGGGTTCTGGCTACAGATACTAAAGGTAAGAAAGACCGTCCCATCGCATCGGGGCAAACTCTCTTTCCACCAACTGACTACACTCCCACATATTATGATATTGGACTCAAGGATGTGAATCTGGCCAATTCCATCGACTATTGGGGGCACTATCCGATCGTAGATATGGAGTTCAAGACGGACAGTCCGGTTCAAGCCGGTATGCGTGCGTGGTCTCCATTTCTCCCGGGAGATACCAAAACTTCTCTTATGCCGGGTGCGGTCTTTGAATGCCGAATCCGAAATAACTCCACGGATCAACAACAAGTGACACTTGCCTTTACCTTCCCTGGGTTTGAGACTCCTACACAAAACACGCCTGTCATTCGGCAAGAAATGACTAGTGACTTGACAGGGTTGCATGTTTCGCAACAGGAGACTAAAAATGGCTGGGAAATGAGCTATGTGCTGGGTGTGATGGGGGATGGTAAAGTGCGCATTGGTGGACCATTGAAAGCCGATGGAGCCGCTTGGAATAAGCTCGCAACCATGCTTCCTGTAGCCAATCCTGCCGAGACAGGTATGACAATCGCTTGTGATAGCACTCTCAAACCGGGTGAAATCATGATTAAACGGTTTGTATTCAGTTGGTATGCGCCACAATGGAAGGCCGGTGGCGCGCCGGCACATGTGGATACCAATACATTCAAACATATGTATGCGAAGTACTACCCAGGTCCTGTTGAAGTCGCCAATGAATTATTTGAAAACTACAAGCCGCTTTTGGAGCGAGTCATTGCCTGGCAGAAAGTCCTTTATAATGATCCGGATCTGCCAGGGTGGCTCGCTGATTCTCTCATCAATAACCTCCACTTGATTACTGAGTGTGGTGTCTGGGGGCAGGCGGAGAAACCAATTGGAGATTGGTGCAAACCTGAGGATGGACTGTTTGGCCTGAATGAGTGCCCGCGCGGTTGCCCACAGATCGAGTGCATACCCTGTAGCTTTTATGGAAATATGCCGTTGGTCTATTTTTTCCCCGAAGCAGCATTGTCGACATTACGAGGATATAAGGCTTACCAATTAGATGATGGCCGTCCACCATGGATCTTCGGGGGATGTACGGCAAATGATGGAGCTCACAAGCAACCTTATGACCTTGTTACTCCAGATAAAGGATACCAAACCGTCTTGAATGCCGCGTGTTACCTTGTCATGGCGGACCGCTATTGGCAGCGCATGGGTGATGATGCCTTCCTTAATGAATTTTGGGATTCTCTGAAACGCGCCAACGATTTCTCGATGAACTTGCGCCCAAAATATGGGGCCTCCCAGGTGATGTCGATGCCCGAACCAGGGACGGATGGTGGTGGTTTGGGTGATACGGAATGGTTTGAAGCGCCGGAACCAGGGTGGAAGGGATATGTCACCCATGCCGGAGCGGTACGCATGGCCCAAGTCGCAATTGCCAAGCGGATGGCCGAAGCCATGAAAGACGAGGAGTATGTGAAGAAGTGCGATGAATGGCTTAAGTCCGGAGAAGAGGCTCTCGAAAAGTATCTTTGGAATGGGACCTACTATCTCAACTTCAATGATGTTGATAACAAGGTGAAATCTGACTTAATCTTTGGATATCAGTTAGATGGAGAATGGATAACCGATACCCATGGCGTTCCGGGTGTTTTCCCAAAAGATAAGGTTGGTATTACGCTGCAAACAATACGGAAGACAAATTGCGTTCTCAGTCAGACTGGCGCAACAAACTACGCCAATGCAGATGGCACATCAGCCAAGGTCGGGGGATATGGAACGTATAGCTATTTCCCGCCCGAACTAATGATGCTGGCGATGACTTACATATATGAAGGGGACAAGGAGTTTGGTCTTGACCTCCTTTATCGCAGCATGAAAAACATCTCCTGTGATTGGGGCTATACCTGGGATTTACCAAATGTGATAAGGGGAGACTTGGACACAGGGCAGCGTCAATTCGGGGCGGACTATTATCAGAACATGATGTTGTGGTTTGTTCCATCAGCGCTCAAACACCAAGATATTAAAACATCCTCAAAAACTGGAAACCTAATTGAAAAAGTTATCCAAGCTGCAAAGACAGGCAAGCCGTAGCCGTCATGAGTGCTGTTTAACAGCTGTAAGCAACACATAGACTATCATTTCATAGATCTGAAAGAGAGGCGGGACTGAATTGCAACGGTTCGGGATACCTCTAGTTGTTTTCGCGCTGTGTGTGTTAGCTCCGGCAGGTTCCGAGGGAAGGCTGTTCCCTGCTGGCCTGCAGAAAAGCCAGTGGACATCCTTTAAGGCTGATGAATATAAGGATCCAGTGTGCGGCATTATCTACACAGACACATCGAATCTCTGGTCTGGAATGCCACTCGGTGGGTTGGGAACCGGGTCGGTTACTATTGAGAATGATGGCACTTTCGGCTACAGCACAATATTCAGTCCTGTCTGGGGCCATGATGCAGGTTCAGATGGTTCACCTGCATGGCGTGATATTGTTTGGGCAAAAGGAGAAAACGGACTTGTCGAACGGTATGTGACAGACCCAGGGCGTGGAAAAATTGGCCTTCCATTTCTTTCACTGAATATAGAGGGGAAGACATGGGCATTATCGACGCGAAGGTTACCAGGTGTCTTTTCAGCGGACCGGATCGAATACTGGGGACACTATCCTTGCGTTTCCCTTGAATATGAAACTGAAGCGCCAGTTTCGGTGGGTTTTGAGGCCTGGTGTCCATTTATCCCTGGTGACAAAGAAACCTCGAGCATCCCAGCCGCTGTGTTCTACGTCAAAGTCCGGAATCCGACCAATAGTCTAAAAACAGGAACAATTGTTATGGGATTCCCCGGACCCTGCGACCATGAAGTAGCTGGGAAATCGTGCTCCCGTGAAATCATTCAATCGTGCACAAGTGGATTTCATGGAGTTGAAGTGAGCTGGGGACGTGACCTCGGTTATTCCCTTACTACCCTAACAACGAGCGAATCACATATTTCAGACCAGACTGGACTTAAACCTTACAATCCAACATCTCCACAATATCTCATTCCACCCTACGTTATGAATAGACAAAGAGAAGAAAAAAGTATCTCTCTCGATGTGCCATTCATTGTGAGCCCTGGCGAGGAAAAAACGATTGTCTACTTTTTGTCATGGTATTCCCGGAAATGGGATAGCGACTTCCCCTACGATGGGACTGCTGATAGATCTTTTACAAACCACTACACCGAAAAGTTCTCAGATGTCCGTGGTGTTGTAGAATTCATCATCCACAATCATGAATCTCTTCACCGGCGTATATGCAACTGGCAATCAGTGATTTATAATGACGACAGCCTTCCTGAATGGTTACGGGAAGGTTTAATCAACTCGCTCCACCTGATAACAAAATGCAGCTTTTGGGCATCGGCGAGTTCGCAAGGTCTTGAATGGAGTAAACCAGAAGGTGTTTTCTCTCTTGTAGAGAGTACTGTTGCGGATGGTCAGCAATCATGTATCCCATGTGATTGGTATGGAAATCTCCCCATTGTCTACTTCTACCCGGAACTCGCGAGAACTACATTACGTGCTTACAAACACCTTTCACGAAGCGATGGAGCGGTTCCATTCACACTGGGACGTGGACTTGACCTGCTGAATGACCAACAGTGGGACCGGCAGCGGACACTCAATGGTTGCTGTTTTGTGGACCTTGTGGACCGGCTTTGGCAGTCCACTGGCGATATGGAGGTATTGGAGGAGTTTTATCCAACAGCAAAGAATTCAGTCAACTACATGTTGAACCTGATTCCCGGATCTTCTGGAATCGTGAGTACAGCAGGCGATCAATGGTATGAGTCGATGGCTTGGCCCGGTCTGTCCAGTCATGTTGGTGGAGTCCGGCTAGCGGCTCTTGAAATTATGGAGAGAATGGCCGATGCAACTGGGGACACAGCCTTCCGGGAGCAATGCCAGAAATGGATTGGGAAAGGAAAATTTCTTCTGGAGGACAATCTTTGGGCCCAAACACACTACCGGATCTTCAATGACATACAGACAACTAAAGATGTCGAGAGATTACAGACTCCCCGTGAAGGAGCCGAGTTCATCGCGGATGTAAATTCTGGATCAGGAACAGCGTTAGATCTTATCCTGTCCCACCAGCTCGATGGCGAATGGATCTCAGACTTTCATGGCGTTCAGGGTGTCTTTAACAAGGAACGGATTGACCGGACACTCGATACAATTGCACGCATCAATGGTTCATTGACAACCGCCGGGTTGCTCGTGGTCGCCGATCCCAGTGGTAAAGAAACCAGCTATGGCGGACGCATGGGAGGATTCTCCACCATGCCAGCATCCACGTTCATCTCATCGATGAATTACTTGTATGAAGGAAAGGTAGAGGAGGGTCTTGAGATTGCCGAGGCCTGTTTGCACGAATTAGTCTGCGAGCAAGGTATGACTTGGGATATGCCGAATATTCTGGTTGGAACAAAACAACAGAAAGCTCGTGTCTATGGAACGGACTACTACCAATGCTTAAGTTTATGGGGATTACCAGCGGCAATTCATGGGGAAGATCTTAAAAAGTCTATCTGCAAAGATTATCTTATCTACAAGATCATTGAATCTGGGCGGATTGATGTCTTATCTTCATCCGACAAAAATGAATATTAAAGTTAGAATTGTTTATAAAAAAGAAGAGACTCCAATTAAGATAGAGAGGATAAATCTCTTATGAAATCACAAAGGTATTGGATGGTGGGGCTCGCAATGGTGTTAATAAATATACAACCAGTCATCGGTATCGGATATACTGATATTCGTATTGCGGATACACCGGATCATACGATCAGGTATGTATCAGGCGATGTGGTCTATGTCGAGGCCATGCAAGAGGATCGTTGGGTTGGAAAATATTGGTCGGCTGATGGGCGAATAAACCTCCCCTATGAATCCTGGCAAGAAGATGCATTTGAGCTCATGATATCGAAGTCTCCTAATGACACGACAGGAGCTTTGCTTTCGAAAGGGTGGCAATGGCAGTCGGCTAAGGAACTGGAGAAGGACAGCCAAGGTGTACGGCATATCGTTGTCGAACTCGCGAACACATCACTTCCAATCAAATTACAGGTTCATACTCTTCTTGATGGAACTCCGGTCCTGACACGCTGGCTGGAGATCAACAATACAGGTGCGAAAGCCATAGCCCTCACTCGTGTGCGGCCATGGGCAGGACGTCTCTGGCCAGGCAAAATATTCAGCCTTGGTTACTACACAAATCAAGAGTGGGCCCATGAGGGATGGTTTGAGTGGACAACTCTTGAGGAGGGAACAAAGACCATTGATGGCAAGGGATTTGACGATCCCTTCTTTATTGTAAAAAATGAGACCATTGGAGAATTCTTCATTGCACATCTGGCCTGGTCGGATACTTGGAAGATGGAATTTTCACGGGATGCCAAAACTCTCAAGTTCGGTATAGGGCCTGATGCACCCGGTTTTATGAGGGTAATCGCTCCTGGTGAAGCAATCGTTACTCCTGAGGTTCATCTCGGATATGTATCATCGAGCATGGATAGAGCTGTTCAATCTATGCACACACACCTGCGGACATTTGTTCTGCCTCAGCGGCAGCCTGAAGTATCACACAGGATCCAATATCTAGTTCCAGCGGATCAAGGTTATTATACCCCCTTTGACGAAGCAAGCGCATTGAAGTGCGTCGATATCGCCTCATGTATCGGTGCAGAATTGTTTATTCTCGATGCATACTGGTGGGATGTGACATGCGATTGGGTTCCCTCGAGCAAGCGTTTCCCTCGTGGGCTAAAACCAATATCCGACTATGTGAAAGAGAAGGGAATGCTGTTCGGACTGTATGTGGAGACGGAAGGTGGAAGAGGTAATGTCGAGGAAAGCCGTATGGCTAAGGAACACCCTGATTGGATTGGACCCAAGAAGGTTATTGACCTTGCCAATCCAGCAGCAGCTCAGTGGGTCGAATCTGAAATCTGTAAGGTGATCGAAGATTATGATCTGGATCTTTACCGGGTTGATTTCAATCCAAATGTGTTTGAATTCCCAACCACTATTCGTGAAGGCTTCCAAGAAAACAACAGTTGGCGGTACTACGAGACACTTTATGGCATTTATGAGCGTGTCCATTCAACATACCCAAACCTGATTCTCCAGCAATGCGCCGCTGGAGGTATGAGAAACGACCTTGGCCTTGT
>CAYRBI010000049.1:8169-34217 GCA_964422415.1 uncultured bacterium
AGCTCCTGGTTTGCGATGGAATTTGCGTCGCCGGACCGCACGAAAGGCTGGGCCTTGGTCTGCCGGATGAAAACGGGCGAACCAATATCCTACAAGTTAATTCCAAAAGGTCTAAGCCCTGAGAAGACGTATCGTGTCACACTTGATAGCCTTCATGCGAGCTTCGCTAAGGAAGGAGCGCGGATCATGCAGGAAGGATTGTTATTTCCAATTGAGGAGTGTGGTTCCTCGGAGTTGGTGCTCTTTGAAGAGATAGTAAGTCCAAACGCTCAATAATCGATAGGATGGTGAATACATGACCAGAAGCAGTGCAGTAGCATTTATAGTAGTTGTAATCGTTATGTTATCGGCGGACTATTTCACAGTACCAAGCGAAGCC
Organism: uncultured bacterium; assembly: GCA_964422415.1. Lineage (GTDB taxonomy): Bacteria > Hinthialibacterota > Hinthialibacteria > OLB16 > OLB16 > OLB16. Next base: position 8,549 of record CAYRBI010000049.1, read on the forward strand.
GTGGTAAGTGTGACACGTACTGACAGCAGGCGTGAACTCGACTTCCCACTTGGGACGGTAGGAGGACATTCGCCCACCGCAGTCCAATGGACCGCCCCCAAGGATATTGTCGTGAGCATTGAGGGCACTGTCTGGAAACTAAGGAATAATTCCGATGCATCGTTGTCGCTATGGATCAAGGGAACGGAGGTAATTCATGCTTTTCCGATCCCACCTCAAAGCGATATGTGCAATTCGAAAACGCCCATGAGTTTTGTGACAATGCTTACCGAACAATCTGGAAATCCGAACATGCTTAAAGATGTCACAATTAAGGCAGGAGAGCAGATTATTATCCTGATGGGTGGGAATGACTTCGCTGGAATCGATCTGTGTATCAAGGGCAAAGATGCCGAATGGAGAATCTCCGATAGCTTTAGTACCCAGACGAATCCGAATGGAGAGTGGGTATACGGACAGAACGTATCGGCCGCTGATGCACCGCCACAAATTGTCCCGTATGACAAAGTGATTGAGTCATATGATCCGGATGGTAAAGGTCTTTTTGGAAAGGGGCAGCCGGCCTGGACGGGAGCAACGCTTCCTCCACATCTCTCACTCATGAAGAGTCAGGGAACATCGCCACAGAAATGTGAGCTCCGCTTTACTTCGGGAGATGAGATCTTTGTCGAGGCATTGGTGGCGGGGAAATGGGTGAACAGGCATTGGGGTTCTGATGGGCATATCAACGTTCCTTATGACCGTTGGGCGGAGGAATCGTTTGGTGTAGAGGTGAATGGAGAAAAATGTTCAAGCGGCTGGCAATTGGTTTCAGTAACAGAGGAACCCAGTGCGTTGGATGGTCAGCAGCATTCCGTTGTCCAACTAACCAATAATATATGCAAGTTATCACTGAAAATCCACACGGTTCTGGATGGCACTCCTATTATCACTAGATGGATTGAGATGAAGAATGAGTCGGATTCCCAGCTGCCTGTCACAGGCCTGAACCCATGGCTTGGAATTCTGACCTCGAACTCCCAATTCTGGGGGAATGCGGAACCTCCGAAGAGATTTGAGGTGCCATTTAGCCTCGGTTATTTCACGAATCCCGATCATTGCTGGGAAGGCTGGTTTGATTGGAGGCCTGTCGTGGAGGGAGTCACCCAATATGGGTGTGACAAAGGGCAATGCTATGACGATCCGTTCTTTGTGGTCCGTAACAATGGAACTGGTCAAATCCTGATAGGTGAACTGGGGTGGAGCGGGAATTGGCGGATGGAGGTGAACTACTCGCGCGAGGGAAGAGATACGGTCCGGGTACAAACCGGTCCATGGGCATCTGATCCACTGATTGTCCTCGCGCCAGGAGAAACATTCAACTCTCCCGCCATGCACATGGGCACCGTGAACGGTGACCTCGACAAGGCCATCCAAGCGATGCACGAGCATGTAAGAAAATCTGTTCTTCCAAAGAGACCGGAGGATCGTTCCTACCTGATCCAATATGCTGTTCCAGGAGATCAAGGTTATCTCTCGGAAAGGTTTGGAGATCCCGCTGGATACACCGAGGAGTCTGTTCTCAAAAATGTCGAGATAGCGTCCGCTATCGGAACCGAGCTCTTCATCATGGATGCAGGCTGGTGGGAGAATCAGGGCGATTGGGAACCCTCGAAAAATCGTTTTCCAAGAGGACTGGAGCCGATAGTGGAAGCGATCCATGCCAAGGGAATGCTATTTGGCATCTATGGGGAAATTGAGAAAGCAGGTCCGATGAGTAAACTTGCCAAGGAGCACCCCGATTGGATCGCATGGCATGCCCCATATCCCGTCTTGAACCTCTCACAACCCGAGGTGGCCTCCTATATGGAAGAGACTTTGGCGGGGATGATCGAACGATTCCACCTCGATCTATTCCGCCTCGATTTCAACACTCCCTCGGCGGATCGATTCGAGGGGAAGTCCAATGATCGAAATGGTCTGGCTGAGAACAACTTTCTGCGCTACTACGATCAATTTTATTCAATCTTCGAGCGGATTCACAAGCAATACCCAAACATGATCCTCCAACAGGCGGCGTGTGGGGGCGGACGCAACGACCTGGGAACTGTAGGACGATTCCACGAGGAATACTTGACCGATGGTCTTCGAGTTCCTTATGTGGTGCAGAATTACTGTGGCCAAACAATGGCCTTGCCACCGGAGTGTCTCATCATTGCAATCGGTGCGGATGGAGGTGGTTCGGGCGGCAATGCCGAGGATTTTCAGACATACCTGCGGGTCACCTATACGCTGTCAACTCCGTGGGTGTTCTTTGGGATGACAGCACCGGATTTGACTCAGTTCACCCCGGAAAGACGTGAGGAGTTCCTACGCTACGCCGGGATTTATAAAAACTTTATCCGCCCACTCTGGCCAACATGCCTGGTCTTCCACCACGCACCGGTTAATTTCCAGGGTGGTGTTGATTCAAGCTGCTGGTTCGCCCAGGAGTACTTCGCACCGGATGGCTCAAAAGGTTGGGCGGTGATCATCAAGATCAAGGATAATCCTGAACCGGCGTACTTACTCAGGCCCAAAGGCGTACACCCAGAAAAGACATACCGGGTCACTCTGGATAACCAATCAACAGCAGTTGATATCGATGGATTCCGCCTCCAACAGGATGGAATCCGGATTCCGTTGGAAGCCATCGGCTCCTCCGAACTCATCTTGATAGAGGAGAGAATACAATCGAGGTGAGGTGGACCCGGTCAGTGATACAGTCTTTGCCCTGAAACTCCGGATATGGATGCTGGATGGCCGGGCGGGTCCCTTTACCCCCTGGCGAGTCCAAACTCCACCAGTTCTTGCATGGAATGGATCTTGGAACGGCGAATGTGGGCTCGCATTAGTGTCTCCGCGAGATCCGATTCACCATTCAGGACGCTGCTGATGATGGCACGGTGTTCGGAAGCCACCTCATGCAGCCGGGATTCGATCACGCGTAGGCCGAAGATATGAAAAAGACGGATGCTCTCCAGCAACTCCGTAAGGTATTGCTGGAGGAGCTCGTTCTGGCTGTTGTCCATGAGGATTTTATGGAACTGAACATCCGCCTCGACAAGCATCCTACGGTCCATGGGTTGGTCGTAAAGACTGAGCAGAGCCTGCCGGCCCGCATCGGTCAGGTTCTTGGCCGCCAGGGCGGCGGCGGCTCCCTCGAGATACTCACGAAGATCGTAGATGTGCTCCACCCGGCGCAAGTCGATGTTCTTCACGAAATAACCACGGCGGGGAATCTTCTTCACCATTCCTCCCTGACCGAGCATCTGAAGTGCAAAAATGATGGGGGTCTCGCCCACGTTGAGTTCCTCGGAAAGGCGGGTGGCGATCAAGCGCTGTCCCGGTTTCAGGCGTCCCGTGGTAATCAACTCAAGAATGAGTTCATAGGCCCGTTCACGGCTGGTGGTGGGATTCACCTCGGGGGGTGGGGCGGGGAGCATACTTGCGGTAAGGGTAGGGGGAGACTGAGATACCCGGACTCCCTGGTTTGGATTACGAATGGCGAATCCCTCTTCTACCAGGCGGTCCAAGGCGAGACGGACCGGAGTCCGGCTGACCCCATGTGTCTTGGAGAGCGCGATCTCCCGGATGGGGGTACCTGGACGGCGTATCCCGGCTCCGATCTCATAGACCAGCTGGTGATATAAAGAGTCTGAGAGTGTTCTTGAGTCTCGAGTATTCTGTGTCATTGTCGTATGTACAATTTAGAAGAGGTCAGATCACCTGGGAATCCCCCTTTGTGAACTCACCGCTTGTCCATTTTAGTGCTTTCTAAATGAAGATCGTGTTCCTCATCCCCTTGACTTCCATATTGTACATCATGTATAAAATACTTTCAAAGTCAAGTGAAATCAACAAGCATGGAATGAAGATTCCAGCCTACAGGATCCATGATGGAAGCAAGCGAGGAGCTGGCGGAAGGGGAGATGAGTGGGTCTTCGGGCAATGTTAGCAAGGAGAGTATGGTGATGAAATCTCATTCAGTTAGCCTGTGTTCAGGGTGGAACTCATTCCTGGAGGGCATTCATTTTGCATCCAGATTCCAAGTCATACGCTCACGGCCGGAGAAGACCACCTCCATCGGACGATTCAGCAGTGGAGAGTTCACCTTCCCCTTAGCTGTGTTGGTGATGATCCCTTTTCTGTTCTCTATGCAGAGGGTTTTTGCTTCGCCGGAGCTCTTTACCCACAACACTGCCCGGTCGGTATGGAGTGTGTTCCAGGCGGATGGTTTTGAGGAGCCCGTTTCAGGAGTTGTATTCTCCACAACCCACACCCCTTGCTGTGGTGTCCCCTTGGGGGGCATCAGCACCGGATGTCTGGATATCGATCCCGAAGGGACACTTGGATTCTGTACCCTCTTCAGCCGTTACCCACGCACCCCTAAACTCTTCCAGCCCTTCCTTGGGCTATCCATGGAAGGGAAGACTTGGTTGCTGGCCTCTCCTCGGATTGTGGCGGGTGGTCCAAAGCAGGGTTGTATCGAGCATGGGCGGGATCCTTATTACCCGGACCGGCAGAACAACGCTTCCTTCTGGACCACGACTCTACCGAGGTTCGAAGGTGTTCAGTCAGCCAGTGAGGTTCTCTATTGGGGGCATTACCCGATGGCCGACCTTGAGTTCAAGACTGGTGCGCCTATCTCAGTGGGCCTGCGTTGCTGGTCGCCTTTCCTTCCAGGGAATCCCGCCGCCTCGAACACTCCCGCTGCTATCTTCGAGATCCGCTTGAGGAACCCCGGCGTAGATCAGAAAAAGGGAACCGTTGCGTTTTCATTTCCCGCCCCCTTGGGAGATGCGAAGAGACCGGATTACAATCACAAGGAGACGTTCACACCTCCACCTCCGGTCTTCTCCCGGAAGAAACTCGAGGGTTCCTTCAATGGGGCGCTTGTGAGTATAGGGGAGTTTCGTTATGCCCTTGGAGTGATGGGGGAAGAGAAGACCTACCATACCGGAGCATCTCTCGCGCAAGACCCCACGGCCTGGAGTAAAATTGCTCAGGGACTGCCTGAACCGGCTCAAATGGAGAGCGGTTCTTCGGTCTCTGTGGATTTCGACCTCCAACCGGGAGAGGAAAAGCGGGTCCGGTTCTTGCTGGCCTGGTGGGTGCCCACCTGGGGTGAAACCGGGACCAAGTTCCACCAGATGTATGCGGCGCGGTATCATAATCTGGAGGATGTCATGGCACGGATGCTGCGTGACCATGAGAGCTTCCTGGCGCACATCCTCGCCTGGCAGCAGGTCATCTACTCCGATCCGCACTATCCCAACTACCTCAAGGACACCCTGGTAAACAGCTTGAGCATGATCACTGAGACCGGCTACTGGGCACAAGCGAAAGATCCTCTTGATGACTGGTGCCACCCGGATGGATTGTTCGGCATGATCGAGTGTCCTCGTGCCTGTCCCCAGATTGAGTGCATCCCATGCAGTTGGTATGGCAACATGCCCATCGTCTACTTCTTCCCGGATCTAGCGCGTACTTCCTTGCGCGGATACAAGCAATACCAGCGTCAAAACGATGGTGCCGCACCGTTCCTGTTCGGTGCCCAGGACAACATGTGGCAGGAGATCAACAATGCCTGGGACAACCAGATCATGCTCAATGGAGTCTGCTATGTGGACATGGTCGATCGTCTCTGGCAGCGCACCTCGGATTCCTCCATCCTGAGCGAATTCTGGGACTCTGTGAAAAGGAGTACCACTCTGACGGCCACGATGGGTGAAGATCCCTATCCCGTGGTTGGATTCCCGCCGGGGGATGCGCAGACGGAGTGGTGGGAGGGGTGGCCATGGACAGGTATCGCCACTCATGCAGCGGGGATGCACCTGTCCAACCTCATAATTGCGCAGCGGATGGCCGAAGCGGTGGGAGACGTGGAATTCGTAGGACAGGCCCGCGCCTGGTTCGATCAGGGGAGCCGGGATCTGGAATCTCTGAACTGGGAGGAGGGGGCATACCTGCTTTTCAACAAACCCCAATCAGGCGAGAAATCTAATAAGGTCATGAGCAATCAGCTGGATGCCGAGTGGGCGAATGCTTATCACGGTCTCAAGGGGGTGTTTCAGGCTGACCGGGTCACACAAACTTTAGAAACAATCCGCAATACCTGTCTCAGTGAGAGGGTTGGCGCGGTCAGCTTCGCCGCGCGCGAGGGTGATCAGGAACTGACAACTTATGGGATCTTTCCACCCGAAACACTCATCCTGGGAATGACTTACCTCTACCACGGGCAGAAGGAAACCGGAATGGAAATAATCCAACGTTGCCTGGACAACATGGTCCTCCGCCAGGGGAAGGGGTGGGACATGTGTAATCAGCTCCGTGCTGACACCGGGGAACCCACTTTTGGTACTGACTACTACCAGATGATGATCATCTGGGCCTTGCCCGCGGCCATCGATGGTCAGGATATCAAGACCGCCTGTGGGAAGGGCGGCCTGGTGGACAGGATTCTTGCAGCGGCAAGCGAGTGACTCAAGCAAGCGTCATTCTTGTACAAGTGGGAATCCAAGCAAATGACTTGATGAGGACAGACTGTGGGTTGCTCCAGGGATATCCTCTGGATGCACGAAGGAAAAGGAGAAGTCCAATGATGACATGGTTCAAGAGTATCGTAGTCATTACAGTGTTTCTGATTCAATTCGTATGCTCTACAAGCCAATCTGGAGCACAGGTAACAATGGCCGGTCCAGCGGCCGGGAAACACCATGTCATGAATTATGTGATCGTGACCCCCAATGGTCCCGAGGATAGCGGAGACTTCGGACCGAAGACACCCGGCACAAAGACATCGGGTATCCAAGAAGCGTTGAACTATGCGAGTGCCAACAACCATGATGTCTACATCTCGGGGGGTGGATATGGGGAGGGCTCCCAAGGGAGTACCGGATATACTCTTTCGGAGACACTCCGTTTTCCCTGGCGTCAAAACGCTCGCGTGGATGGGGGTGAATACTGGCTCGGTTATAACGGAACGAGTGGCGATGCGGTGGTCATCGATAGCCAGATGAACTGCTACATCAAGCTGGGACTGGTGGTATCGAGCCAGTCGGATGGCGCCGTGGTGCGTTTGCAGCCTTCAACCCTTGGGCCCGACAAGATGTCCTGCTTGGTGGCAAGCACCTTGGAGTTTAATGGGATGGTCGGGGCTGGTGATGTTTGGGGAAAGCCGGGAGCGGTTCAGAAAGGGACAGGACTCCTCTTTGATCCATCAAAGGGAGGAATCAATGGCAACAAGATCTTTATTTACGAGATCAATGCCTGCGAGAAGGGAGTCGTCATCCCAGGAGGCTGCGCCAACAACAACATCGAGGTGACCTGGTGCCATCTGACCACGCTCGGAATGCAGGTCGGTACCGCCGAGGCCCCTGGCGTCAGCGGAAACCGGATCACCGGGGGGTTCTCATGTGGACTGCCGGGAGGTACCGGTGTTCAGATCTTCGGTCAGAACAACTACTTCCATCTTCAACTGGAGGGGCATGATCCCGGTCAGAACCTGATCTTTGAACCACCTTCACGCGATAACTATATCTTTGCCGTGACTCTTCCCCAGGGCTTCACAAACCGCGCTACCCGGCCCACGAATAAACTGGTTCTGACTACTCCAACCGGATATGGAATCGACACCCCATCGTTTCCCGCCAGCGGTAAGGCCCTCGAAAACCGCCTTCCTTACACCATCGAGGTGACCTTCCTCACCAGCGGACAGGTCTCCAAGCGTACGATCACCGATGCTAATGGGAAGACTCAGACCATCCCCGCACCCCTCACACCAGGCCAGTCTCTCATCCTCGATCCTGGAGACCAGATCTCGATCACCTATGAACAGCCCCCCACTTGGATATGGAGAGCCCTTCGGTAATGGTCTTGTGAATAAGGCGATTTACTGACCTTTTATGGATTCCCGCCTTCGCGGGAATGACGAAGGGGTGGAATTCCTCGGGGATCCCTATTCCTCCTTGCTTCGTCATTCTTCCCTGTTCCGTCATTCCCGCGAAGGCGGGAATCCACAGTGACTCTCGATGTTTCAGGATCTCTACCCCTGAACGTTCAGAGCAGCCAACTCCTCATCAGTCCGGAAGTTGATGGTACGCAAGTGCAAGCCGCCATCGATGATGAGTTCCGCGCCGGTGGTGTAGGGGCTCAGTGCATCGGACAGAAGCATTACCGCAGCTTTCCCACAAGCATCCAGATTCCCAAACCGTCGTAAGGGGATTTCTTTCATGAGACGTTGTTCAATCTCTGGCGGAATACCCTCGGTCAGGCGTGTCCGGTAATGACCGGGAACAAGCAGATTGACCCGGATGCCATAGGAGGCCAATTCCAGAGCGGCGTTCTCCATGATGACTTTCAGGCCGGTTTTGGTGGTCCGGTATGCGGTCTCGGTGATGCCGGGAGTGTACATGGAGGTGGATCCCACGATGAGGATGCTCCCACTGCGCCGCGCTGCCATATGCTTGGAGGCTTCGCGGACTCCCCACAGGCAACCTGAGAGGTTGGTGTTGAGGGTTTTCATCCAGTTCTCTGTGGTGATCCGTGTAATGGGTTCATGAAGGGCCACCGCGGCGTTATTCACGTAGAAGTCGAGTTGCCCATACTCGCGGATGACCGAGCCGGTCATCTCCACCACCTGTTGCTCCTGGCTGACATCTACTTGGAGCGCCAGGACACGCACCCCTTTCTGGCGGATCTGCTCGACTGCGCTGGCATCGGGATTTCTGCTTGCTACCGCAATGTCCACTCCCTCATTGGCTAGTTCGAGTGCGATAGCCAAACCAATTCCAGTCGAACCCGCTGTGATGAGAGCTGTCTTCCCCCCAAGTTTTGCCTCCACGATTCCCACACCTCCTTCAGGTCATTGCATCGGTTGAGACCATATAAGAACCCACTGGACTTGACAAGATGGATTGTCTATATCACATATTATACAAATTGGTTCGCCCAGTGGAAACTATGGGGACACCACCCGGGTTTTGGATCAACCGGACTATGGAGGTTCGAATGCATTTCTCATTGACGAGTCTACTCGCCCATCTCATCGGGCTTTGTTTTATGGCGCTCTGCATTTTTCCGGAGCGCGCTGGTGCGGGGATGGCGGAGGATCCAGTTCGATATAAAGGGCTCGGTTATGTAGTGGTCTCGCCACTGGGACCATCCGATGGGGGTGACTTCGGCCCCAACACCCCAGGTACAAAAACAGCGGGTATCCAGGAGGCCCTCAATTATGCTCTCGTGAACCGCCGGGATGTTTACATCGCCGGAGGAACCATGCCTAAATCTTTCACCGGGGGTGTCATTTACCGGCTTGAGGAAACCTTGAGGGTTCCTTGTTTCCAGGATTTCCGGTTGGATGGGGGCGAGTATGTGATTGATTATAACCACCCAACCGGGGATGCCATTGTAATCGACAGCATTATGAGCAGCCGGCTGCGTTTCGGGCTGGTGGTTTCTCACTCGAATGGGGCAGTGGTGCGTTTGAAGCCCAGTACCAAGGGACCTGATGACTTCACCGTCATCACCGCCAATACCTTTGAGTTCAATGCTCTTGTGGGTGGGGGCAGTGTTTTCCCGGATGGACGTCAAGCCACCAGCGGGATCGGCCTTTTCTTGGATGCATCCGGGGGATCGATTGTGGGAAACCACTTCTACTGCACAGAGATCATCGCAGCTTCTACGGGGGTTTATCTCTCCTGTGGTCAAGGAGGTTCCACATCGAAGTACGGGATCGTGGACAACTCGATCGAGGTTCCCCTTCTTCACCTCTGTTCCACGCACCTTCAGGTAGGTGATGAGAACTCGCCCGAAGTGAGTAAAAACACCTTCCGGACGAATATCAACAGCGAAGGGATTGCAGGAAGTACTGGAGTCCGCCTCTTTGGACACTCCAATCTTTTCACCCTCACCTTCGCGCAAACTTCCCCCGGTAAAGACATCATCTTCGAGCCCTCCTCCAGGGACAACCTACTCACCATAGCGAATCTACCCCACGGCTTCACCAACAATTCCATCCTGCCCACCAACAAGATCCAGACTGCATTCCCGGTGGGATTCGCTATTTCGACACCCGCTGTTCCACCGTCAGGAGGGATGGTTGTTAACCGGCAACCCTACACCACGCAAGTCATGGTTACCGGCTCGGGAGAAGTAAGCCGTTGGTCGTTGAAAGATGCCAATGGAACCTTACAGGAGATCCAAGGTGGGTTTACACCCGGTCAAACTATCCTGCTCGAACCGGGAGATGAGGTCGGCCTCACCTATACCAAACAACCCACCTGGAAATGGAAAGCGGTACGGTGAGTCAAACCAAGGATCTGCCTCCTCTCAACGAAGGAGATTTGAGAGTCGAAGTTGTATCTAGTGTATAGAGTACAAATGCTTCTATTCCCCAAACCTCTTCAGATCCTCTCCTGTAGGGGACAGTGTGAATGGCAAAGGTCAATCCTGAAAGATCTCAACGAGATGCGTTTCAGGCCGTATTTTCCCTTTACTGAATGTACAGATGTGAATCGATGAGAAAGCCGGAAAGTGATGCGCTCAGGAATGGCAAAATTCGTATCTGAGAGGAAGTACATGGTTGACAAATCGTATGTTCATATTGTATATAGTACCATCTATAACGATGGTGGAGTTGGAGCCTCCTGATGAATCTGGAGGCTCAGGAAGAGTCCTGATAAGGGGACTGAACCAAGTTGGTAAGCGATACAATGAGGTGACGAACTCGACTGGTCAGAACGGATCTAAGGACTCTGATCTGCCTAGGAGTGAATGGTGATGAAAAATCAGACTATTGTTGTCAACCCAAAAGAGATCCTTGAAATGGGGGTCGCCATTTTCAGCTCTCTGGGTTCTTCCACTCCAGAGGCTGAGACTGTAACTGGTGAATTACTCACCTCAAGCCTGATGGGTGTCGACTCGCATGGAGTTTCCCGGATCCCCCAATATGTTGAGGAAGTCCATAAGGGGATGATTGTTCCTGGGGGAAAAATCGAAGTGGAACAGCGGACTCCCAGCACCTTGGTGGTCCACTGTGGCCGGAATTTCGGACAGGTCGGCGCTATGGCTGCCATCGAGGTGGGGATCGAGGCCGCGCGTGAGACCAAAGTCGCTTGTGTGATTACGAAAGAGTGCAACCATGTGGGCCGTCTGGGAGCCTATCCTCAACGTGCCGCTGAAGAGGGGTTGGTCACCATCGCCACCTGCAACTCGCCAGCCTATGGACATTTTGTCCTACCCTGGGGAGGGAAAGATCCACGTCTGGCGACTAATCCAATCGCCTACGCGTTTCCCAGTTCGGGTTGGCCGATTCTTGCGGATATTACCACCTCCGCTGCTCCGGAGGGAAAGATACGGATGCACCGTAATAAAGGGGCATCCGTGCCTGAGGGATGGATTGTGGATGCCCATGGTAGGGCGACGACCGATCCGAACCATTTTTATGGTCCTCCCCGGGGTGCGATTCTTCCATTCGGGGGCAGACAGGCAGGGCACAAGGGCTACTCTTTTGGCCTTCTTGTAGACCTCCTGAGTGGCTGTCTGTCCGGTATTCCCATCACCGACCCGGAGTGGGTAGGGAATGGCGTTTGCTTCATTATCATCGACCCGGCGGCCTTTATGCCACTCGAGGTGTTCAAGGGTCTGGTGGACCAAATCATCGACTACATGAAGTCCTCAACCCCCGTTGAGGGTGTGGAGGAAGTCCTGGTCCCAGGAGAACCGGAGTTCCGGACAATGGCCGCGAGGAAAGAGGTGGGAATCCCGGTTGACTCCATCACCTGGCGCCAGATCCAGAAACTTGCCACAAAAGCCATTCCTGTCTGATTACGGTTGTGTCGAAGATAGCTTCACGGATTGATCAGCGGTGGCTCACACTCTCAAGGATGTGGATTCAATAACCAATGCTTAACACCTCCAGCTCATCCCCCTGGCTTACAGACCTCTGGCATGTAAGCCCATGGAACTTCCATCCTGGAGTCCTAGGGTCGTGCACACCGGTCCACCAGCTCTGTTTGCACGATGTGACTCTACGTGAGGGCTCCCAGTTCTCAGGGGTCGAGTTGGACCATGAGCGCCGGATTGCGATCGCACGATCCCTGGCTGGTTTGGGTGTCGGCAGGATCGAGGTGGGGAGGATCTCAGACAATGAGGAGGAGAACCAGACCATTCGGGCCATCTGTGGCCTAGGGCTGCCCTCAGTTCTGTATGGTTTCACGGAGCATTCCGTCAGAGCGGTTGAGAACGCTGCCCGTTGTGGTGTAACCGGAGTGATCGTCTGCTTCATAGGACCGGAATACCAGCGGACTGAGTTTACTCAGGGACACCCGGAGAAGGTTGTCGATCTGGCCAAAGCGATGGTGGCCAAGGCCAGGGAGGTTGGTTTAGCGGTTTCTCTTTTCCCAACCGATGCCACGCGTGAGGACCCGGAACGGTACCGTGATATGGTGAGTGAGATTGAAAGCGAAGCCGGTTTCGATTCCTTGGTGTGGGTCGACAGCCGTGGAACTTGCGGTCCTTTTGCGATTCCGGCCGTGATGGACTTCCTGCGGAAGACCACACAGGCACCGATTGAGGCTCATTTTCACAATGATTTCGGAGTTGCCACCGCCAACACACTCACTGCTGCCGCCCATGGCGCTCAAGCCGCCCATGTCTCCATCTTCGGGCTCGGTGAACGAGCTGGGAATGCGGTTCTGGAGGAGGTTGCGTTGGGTGCCAAGCTCTTCCTGGGGTGTGAAACCGGGGTGAACCTTTCCCATCTGGTGCCGTTCGCGGAAGAGATGAGGCGAGTCACACGCTTCCAGCCAGCCACCAACGCACCGGTAATTGGGTCAAAGATCTTCGATATCGAATTCGACCTCAACCAGACTGCATATTTTCTTGCAAGAGATGCCAGCGCCGCCACCAAGTCGTTTCCCTATCGATGGGACTTGGTGGGGCAGAAGCAACCAGAACTTGTCGTGGGGTACAAGAACGGCCTTCAATCACTAGATCTCTTGTTGAGTGAAATGGACGTGAAACTCACGGATCAGGAAAAAGACTCGCTCCTCCAGGTCATCCAGTCCAGGTCGCTTGCGGAGGGACGATCCTTTAACGCCCGGGAAGTACTCGATCTGCTCAGAAACAGAAGCTGAAACCCGGAACAGGAAATCCGGACACCCATGGATTGCCTCATCCTGTATCCTCCGGCCGGATAAAACCTCCAACTCCTACTTGACCACTTCGTCAGAAAACTTCCCCTGGTCCAATCTCTTTCCATCGCCATTGGAATCAATAAAGCCTCTTGTCCTTATGAAATAGCCTGTTCCGGCTTGCCTGTTTTTCCATAATGATCCCGTAATCTTTCACGCCTATACTCCTTGCATTGATGATTCGCGGAAATGGAGCTGGAAAGCATTGAGAGTCTTGGTGGTGGAGGATTCCAACCGGCTGAGGCTGTACCTTGGCAAGGGGCTGAGGGCGGCGGGCTACGCTGTGGACCTGGCGGCTGATGGAGAAGAAGGCTTATGGTTTGCTGAGTCCTCCGAATACGATGTCATTGTTCTTGATTTGATGTTGCCAAAGGTGAATGGGCTTACAGTCCTCCAGAAGATCCGTGAAGCGGGACGTGATACGCATGTCCTCATCTTGACCGCGAGAGATTCCATCGAAGACCGGGTGGATGGCCTCCAGCGGGGAGCGGATGACTATCTGATCAAACCCTTTGCATTCGCGGAGCTCCTCGCGCGTGTGCAAACTCTTGTCCGCCGGTCCTATGGGGTCAAATCGCCACAGATTTTGATCGGCCAACTTAAAATCGATACCGCCAAACGAGAAGCCACTTTGGCTGGTGAACCACTCAACCTCCCACCTCGGGAATACGCCTTGTTGGAATTCCTCGCTCTCAAGCGCGGGGAGATTGTCTCACGTTCCGAGATCGAACGACATATCTACGATGAACGGGCCGAACCGATGAGCAATGTAGTAGATTCCGCCATCTGTAATCTGCGTAAAAAGATCGATCTCCCTGAGGGACCATCACTGATCCAAACCAGGCGGGGTATGGGATATGTGATGGAGGCTCCCACGTCATGAAGTCCATCCGCCGTACCCTCATCAAAACTTTATCGATTGGCTTTTTTACTCTATTCACCGCCCTTGGCACCGTGCATTACCTGCACCTGAGACATGTCCTGCTGGACCAGTTCGATAGGAATTTGCTGAACAAGGCGAATACCTTCGCCAGTTTGACCGAGGTCGATGAAACCGGGGCGATCGATTTTGAATTCGCGGAATTCCCGGTTAGCGAGTACGAAGCGTCTCCCGGAGCTGAGTACTATCAGGTCTGGAAGGCGGAAGAGGGTGTGTTACTACGGTCGCACTCTCTTCATTCGGCCGATCTCCCCCGGCTGGAAGCGGTCGAGGCTCCTCCCCGGATCGAGGACATCACTCTGCCGGATGGGAGAAGTGGGCGTGCCACCTCCCTCCTTTTCTCGCCTCATCTACCCCAAGAGGCGGTAAATGGAACCCAGCAAGTGAGTGATAGCAAACAATTCCTGTTGGTCATGGCGAAGTCCCGGGAGGAGCTTGATGCAACCCTCCATACTCTTCTGTCAGGAGTCCTCCTACTGGGCTTTCTGAGCCTGGTTGGGACAGCTTTGGTCGTGTGGTGGACAGTCGGCCACGCCCTTCTACCGCTCAACAAGATCGCCCGCGAGACTGAGAAACTCGATGCCAACGACCTGAATCATCGCTTTCCGACTGACAATATTCCGGGTGAGTTATGGCCCATCAGCCTACGTCTTAATGAACTCTTCACACGCCTCGAAGCCGCATTCCATCGGGAACGGCGGTTCTCGGCGGACATTTCCCATGAGCTTCGTACACCAATCGCTGAACTGCGTACCCTGACAGAGGTATGGCTCCAACAGGCCTCCTCTCCAACGGAAAAAGAAGATCCAAATCCCTACTTTCAGGATGCTCTAGAAATCACAGAGCGAATGGAACGCCTAGTGGATACCCTCCTGGCCCTGGTCCGGTGTCAATCTGAACGGCAGACCATCTCCGAAGAGACCTTTGACTTGTCTGCCTTAGTCGAGGAGGTCTGGGTAAACTACAAGGAGAAAGCTAAGGCCAGAGGTCTCATGTGTGACATCTGCCACCCACAGCAAACTCTGATTCAGACAGACCGGCCGCTGCTTTTGGCAATCTTCTCAAACCTCTTCTCCAATGGAGTGGCCTACACCCCACCGGGTGGGCATTTTGGCTGTTATGTCGATGCCAGGCATGATCAACCAGAAATTACCATCTCCTTCCTGAACACTAGCCGGGATCTAGCGCCAGATGATCTGGATTATATCTGCGAGCCCTTTTGGCAGAAGGATCCTTCACGCTCTGGCGATGACCATAATGGCTTGGGTCTTTCACTGGTCCGGGCCTATGCAGCTCTTTTAAATCTCAACATACAAATCTCACTTCCGAGCCGGCATCAATTTGAAGTTGTCGTCCAGGTGAAGCGTTCCAACCTGGAACTCGATCCGGTTCTCAACTCCTCCGGAGACAAAATGACTACGAATAATTCGGAGCAAGAAGACTCCGTGAAAGTTATTGATGTGATGGGGGAATCATGCTGAAGAAGGTGTCATTTTGGTTGACTATGTGGTTGGGGCTCACGGTCTTGGCAATGCCCTTTGACCAATGGATTCACATGTGGGGTTGGAGCAACCCCCATGGCGCGGTGCGTGATGTGCTTACCGCTAATGATTACCTCTCCGGATATCCGGTCCATCTTCTTGTCCTTGCCATCCTTTTTTCACAGGTGAACTGGAAAAAATTGGTGGTGGGTTATCTGGCCACCATGACCGGTCAAGGCCTTGTGGTGGACCTGATCAAGCTCATCGTGGGCCGCGGGAGACCGTTATTGGAAAAAGGTGCGTTCTTTTTCCATCCCTTCGGTTACCCGGATAGTGAGATGACATCGTTTCCATCCGGTGATGCAGCAGCGGCGATGGCGCTCGCGACTCTGTTGGGAGTCTACTATCCGCGATCCAGATGGCTTTTCTGGCTCTTGGCTCTCTCCGCGGGATTCGCGCGTGTGGTCCGTGACCGGCATTTCCTTTCTGACGTCATTTTTGGCGCGGGAGTAGGAATAATTACCGCAATGTTTGCCGTTCGTTGGTTTGGGCAGAGCTATTTCATGTTCGGCCTCCAGAAGGATAAGGGCCGCTCCTTTACGGTGCCGAAAGAGGATTGGAGAACAGATTCCTCCCCGGAAGGGGTTTTCTTGAGAGGACACAGATAGGGCTTTCCATAATGGACCTGAAAAAATACTGCATAATCACCGCCGTGGCGACGATTCTCCTCGCGCTCTCATTTCAAGGAACTCGCGGGATCTGGGAGCCTGATGAGGGTTTTTATTTTAGTGCCTCGCGCACCATGGTGGAAACCGGAGATTGGTTGGTTCCGCGGATGTATGTTCGCCCATTCCTCGACAAACCGCCGATGGTTTATTGGAGTATTGCCCTGGGGATGAAAGTCTTCGGGATCAATGAGTGGGGCGCACGTATGGTTCAGGCTCTGTGGTACATACTGACGGTATTGGTGGTGGGTTTGCTTGGACGCTCTTTCTGGGATTCAAAAACTGGGGTGCTGGCAGCTTTTATCTACGCGGCCAGCATATTACCCGTGCTTTCGGGAAATATCGTCACTCCTGATGTGTCGTTTACCTTTTGGATCACAGCCTCGATGTTTGTATTCTGGAGGTCTATTTCGCGGCGGAAGGGGCAATGGCCATTCCCCTGGAACATCCTCCTGGGAATCTGTCTTGGTCTGGCGGCCTTGTCCAAAGGGCCAGCGGCTTTGGTCTTCATCGCGCCGATGGTTCTGTTCCTACTCTTCACGCACCGTTTCATGCGATTCCTCCTCCAATGGGACACCTTTGTGGGGCTGTTCCTTTTGATCGTGATTGGGGCTAGTTGGTATGTGATGGTCTTTCGTATTGTCCCTGGCGCGCTTGCTTACCTGTGGGACAATCAAGTCATAGGACGGCTCTTTACCGCTAAATACAATCGTAATCCGGAATATTACGCCCCGTTCTTCATCTATTTTCCACTGCTCATCTTTGCCACGCTGCCCTGGTCGGTGGCTTGGTATCCGGTATGGCTCCGGCGATGGAGGGCAGCGGACAGATGGAAGTCTGCTTTTCGTTGTCCAGATAATCCCAGAATCCTATTCCTCTTGCTCTGGATTCTGATTCCGCTGGCGGTTTTCAGTTTTGCCCGGTCACGGTTGCCGTTGTACATCTTGCCGTTGTTTGCACCCCTGGCGGTCGCCACTGCACGTTGCTGGATAGGGTGGATTCCCTCTTTGCTGGAATCACCCCTCCCGGCTCAAGCCAGTCTAGCGGGTGTGTTCTGGGTGTTGTTACTCCTTGGCATCAAGGCCGGCCTCGCTTATTGGCCTTCTGATTCCGATACCCGGGCCTTTTGGGAGAATATTCAAGATCAGTTGCCGCATGGACGCTACGAGCTCGTGACTGTCAATACGCGCAAGCATGGTCTCAGTTTCTATAGCGGTGGTAATGTTGAATGGGTCACTACCCGGACAGACCCCTATCCCTTCTTTGTCAAACAGCTTTCCTTGGAAGAGGAAGCCAAGGAGCTTAAGGCAAGCCCCGAATATCATGTGTTCATTGTCCCGAAGAGGCATTATGACTCCGCGAAGCCGATACTCTTGTCTTATGCGCCGGACATCCGCGAGACGACGGGTCCTTATGGTATGGCGCTTTTTATCGCTACCCCATCCGATCCAGATCATACTGTGGTGCGTCTAGCTGCCATGGGAGACACACGTTCAGGTGATAGTATGCAGGCGCAGCTCGGAGCTGCTCTCTATCAAGTGGACCAGACCACTCCCTTGGATGGGATCATCCTTTTGGGAGACAACATCTCCTACTCCGGCGATCCACAATTCTTTAATGACGCCTTTGAGAGGCCTTACTTATCTCTTTTGCGGAATGGTGTCCGTTTCTTCGCTGTTCTAGGAAATCATGATGTCAATGGAGGGTTCAGTGATTTTCAACTGAGCGTTCCAGATCTCAATATGGACGGGAGACACTACTACTCAAAGGTCTTTAAGGAGGGCTTGGTAGAGTGCTTCTTCCTGGATTCAAACACCTTCACAACCGATCCAGGCCAGCAGAACTGGTTGAAACGGCAGCTGCATGAGAGCACTGCTGAATGGAAAATTGTGGCTTCACATGTTCCGATCTACGGTTCAATTGAGAGAAGACCTTCACCCGATTTAGATCTACGGCATGTTCTCGAACCGATCCTGGTGGAAGGTGGTGTACGCATCTACTTGGCGGGGCATAACCATGTATATCAACGCCTGCAACCAAGGCTCGGAATTCAATATTTCACAGCGGGTTCGGGTGGCGAATTGGACCGTGGACAGATACTCCGTAACGATCCTGATCTGGTGACTGGTGAAGATCAGACGAATGTGGCGTTGATCCTCGAGTTCACTAGAGAGGAATGTCGGTTTCGAGCGATCAATCCCATGGAAGAGATCATGGACCAAGGAACGATTTCCCGGAGTCCCGAGGAACCAAAGACCAAGTCATAATCCGGTTTACGAAATGAGTCCAAATACAAAAAGTGGCCGTATCCTCATCATCTTAGTTCCATTGTTATCACTCGGAACTATCTTGTTTGGTTGGCTGGGCTCACACACCCATAGGGCAGTTGTGGAAGAAGACTCTCTGATTGTCCATCCAGATGAAATGTCCGCCCAGGTCAAAGTCATCCAGGTCAGACGAGGAGAACTCCCCTTTTCATTCAAGGCGATGGGCGAGGTTGTTACGCTCCGGCAGTTTCCCACATCAGTGGTATCCTGGATCTCAGGTTTCGTGACCGCAGTGGAAGTGGTGGAGGGTCAAGAGGTCGCAGCGGGGAGAATCCTTGTCCGGCTCGATGACCGGTTGGCGCAAAACGCTCTGAGTAGGGCCCAGAGTGTTCTGGCTGCCGCTGAAGCTGAATTGCGGGGCGCGGACCAGGGTGGGTTGGACATGGAGCAATCCAATCTGGATTTGGTAGCCAAGCAGATGGAGTCATCCGCGCTCGTGGCCAGTCAGGAAGCAGGCCGTTTGGCCACACTCCTCCCACGTGGAGCAACATCGCAAAAGGAAGCTATCGTAGCCCTGAAGCAGAATGAGGAACTGACGCGGGAAGCCAAATCAGCCACCGAAAAAGCCAATCTGTTCCGCTCCTCCGGACGGGAGTTGAAGCGTGCTCTCCTGCTCTCCGCGGTCCAGAAGGCCAAAGCAGATGTTGCCGATGCGGAAATCAACCTTGATTCCACACTTCTACGAGCACCACTTTCAGGCCGCATCACCGGTCTGAGGGCAAGTACCGGAATGGCAGTGAATACAGGAACTGGGATCGTCCAAGTCCAGGGCAAAGGCTCCACCGGCCTTTGTCTCTGGGTGACTCCGGGAAATGCTAACCAGATTCTCCCTGGGGCCAAAGTGACTTTTGAGCGGGACGGCGGGACAGATTCCCGCCAGGGAACCGTGATCTCGGTTGGCCGGCAACTCGATCCTAAGACGGGTTTGGTCCCTATCGAGGCGGCTCTTGAGGAGGATGCAGATCCGCCACGCCTTGGAGAAGTGATCTTCGCGGAGGTCACTACGAAAGAAAACGGTACGGGTCTTCTTATCCCGGATTCCGCCCTTATCACGCAGGATGGACAATCATCCATCTACCGCCTGGATAGAGAATACATCGCACACCACTTACCCGTGCGCGTGGTTGTTCGTAATAACCGAGCAACCATCATCACAGCTGACAACCTCGCGGAAGGAGACTTCGTGATAACGGAGGGAAACTACAACCTCCCCAATGGAGCGCGGGTGGTGGCCGCCACCTCCCCATGAGGTCCCACACCCAACCCCCACACCAAGGAATCGCGGAATTTGCCCTTTACCATTCCAAGGCAATAGTCCTCCTCTTCGTGAGCGTGTGTCTGTGTGGCTCAGTCGCACTCTTTAAAATGGCTTCCGGCATTTATCCGGATGTCGCCTTTCCCCGCCTTTCAGTGATCATCGAGAAGAGGGAGGAGGCGGTCGAGAAGATGTTGATTGGGGTGACACGGCCAATCGAGGAAGCGCTCAACGCCATCCCGGGCCTTTCTAGAATGCGATCCAATACCATCCGGGGAGCTTGTGAGATCTCCCTTGATTTCACTCCAAGCACCGATATGCGCGAGGCCCTCTCTCAGGCACGTGCCCGTGTCGCTGGGCTTCTCTCTGAATTCGGTCCTGGTATCAACGTTACCGTGGAGCAACAGACTCCCTCGATCTTCCCGGTCATTTCCTTCAACGTGGAAGTTGACCCAAAGAATCCACGTGGACTTTTCCAGAATTCATCTGATGTCAAACTGTGGGTCGAGAATGATCTCAAACCCCGGCTCTCCCGCCTACCTGACGTCTTCCTGGTCACGGTTCAAGGCTCCGATACCAAGCAGATCACGGTTGAACCAGACCCACGTAAACTTGCGGCGGCGGATCTCTCGATTTCCAATCTCGAGAAGACCATTGCGGAGTCTACCGAAATTGAGGCGGTTGGTTTTCTCGAGCGGGACTACAAGCGCTACCAATTGATCGCTTCACTCGATCTTCAAGACCTAGAAGAAGTTGCCGATCTACCCGTGAAAGTCAGCGATGGAGCAGTGCTTCATCTACGCGATGTTGCCACAATCACGATGGGCCTTGCGGACCGGACCTCCATTGTGACCGGTAATGGAGCCGATTCCGTGGTGGTTTCCATATTTATGCGCTATGGTGGTAAACTGACTGTTCTGTCCCGTAGCGTTGCCCAAACTCTGCATGATATAGAACCGGATCTACCACCGGGAGTGTCAATCACACCTGTCTACGATCAGGCCGGTCTTGTGCACGAAACGATCGGGGGAGTCTATGAGGCCATTGGAGCCGGTATCTTTCTTTCAATCGCGATTCTATGGCTGTTCCTTGGATCGTGGCGTTTCACCCTCATCGCGGGAATCACGGTCCCCATCTCCATCCTTGGAACCCTCGCTTTCCTCCTTGCTGTTGGCCAGTCCCTTAACCTTATGTCATTGGGGGGAATCGCTGTTGCCATCGGATTGATCATCGATGATGCCATCGTCGTGGTGGAGAACATTGCGCGGCGATTGAGGATGACGGAAAACCGCATGGAAGCCGTGGTCCGAGGAACCCGGGAGATTGTAGGTGCTGTCGCCGGATCGTCATTTACGACCGTGGTGGTGTTTGTCCCATTGGCGCTGCTGGAAGGTATTGTCGGCCAGCTCTTTAAGTCAATGGCCACGGCGCTTGTCATCGGCATTCTAGTCTCGCTGGTGACCTCTTTAACTCTCATCCCAATCATGTCAGTCTCGCCCCTGGGGCCACGCGAGGGAGAAGGAGCCCACCGGGCTTGGATGGACTGGATCGCGTCCTTTTATGAGAAAAGCATCCGCCAGGCGCTCAGCTATCGCTGGTTCCTGGCTGGCGCGCTCCTGCTCTTGGTTGCGGTTAGCGCCCTGACCATGATCCACCAACCCACAGGCTTCCTCCCCTCCATGGATGAGGGCGGATTCGTCTTGGATTATCTGATGCCAGTGGGAACCTCACTCGACGAGACTGACAAGACCTGCCGGAAGATCGAGAGTCTTTTGAGGGACCTGCCAGAAGTCCAGTCCTTTTCAAGGAGAACGGGAGCGGAACTGGGACTCTTCGCCACTGAACAGAACACAGGGGATTTTCTTGTGGCGCTCTCTCCCCATACTAAGCGTACGAAGTCGACCACCCAATTGATTGAGGAAACCAGGCTGAGGATCGCCCGTGAGATCCCCCAGGTTGAGGTCAGCTTCGTTCAGATCATGCAAGATACCATCAACGATTTGGCGGGGAATCCATCCCCAGTAGAGGTTAAGATATTCGGCAACGATTACCGGGCTATTCAGGATGTGTCGGTAGATGTTCAAGCAGTCATGGGGAAAGTTCCCGGTTTGGTCGACATTTCGCGTGGCTTCGCGTATGGGAATCCAGAAATAACCTATTACCTCGATCCCATCGCTATCGCCCGGGCGGGACTCACAGTCCCAGATGTAGAACAGCAGCTTCAGACCGCTCTCCTTGGGCAAGAAACCGCTACACTCAAGCGCGACAATTATCTTCTCCCCATTGTTGTCCGGTACCCAGACTCTCTCCGGCACGATCCTGCTTGGTTGGCCAATCTTCCGGTTATGGATGGTTCCGGACAATCCATTCCCGCCTCAGTATTGTGCCGTATGGATAGTCAGATCGCGGTAAATGAGCTCTCCAGAGAAAATCAACAACCGGTGGTTTCGGTGACGGCGAATATCAGCGGACGGGATCTAGGCCGTGTTGCAGAAGACCTGAGAGCGAAACTTACACCGGTTCGTCTGCCCCAGGGAGTACGCTTGGAACTGGGTGGGCTGGTGGAGAGCCAGACAAAGGCTTTCCAGAATCTCCTGGCGGTGCTCGCAATTGCCATTGGCCTTGTGTTCCTTCTCCTTGTTATTCAATTCCGGTCTTACAGTCTCCCCTTGAT
The DNA here is from genome assembly GCA_964422415.1 of uncultured bacterium. Lineage (GTDB taxonomy): Bacteria > Hinthialibacterota > Hinthialibacteria > OLB16 > OLB16 > OLB16. The sequence goes on from CAYRBI010000049.1 coordinate 31,165, forward strand.
CATCTTCCTAACCCTTCCCTTTGCACAAATCGGAGGTTTGTGGGGTTTACGTTTGAGCGGTACTGAACTCAACATATCCGCCTTCATGGGACTAATCATGCTGGTTGGCCTGGTAGTCAAAAACGGTATTATCCTGATCGAGTACACAGGGCAGATCCAAGAGCAAGCGAACCTGACGCAGACCGAGGCTTTGGTGAGAGCGGGATGTATCCGGCTACGGCCCATCCTGATGACCTCCCTCACCGCGATCATGGCTCTGCTTCCCTTGGCTCTTAACCTCGGATCTGGCGCGGAATTACAACGGCCACTTGCGATCACAGTCATTGGTGGTCTTTCTCTTTCAACCCTCTTCACACCTATTGTGATTCCGGCTTTTACATTGATATTCCATGGTTTTCCGTCTCGACAGATGCAGGAGGAAATCGAGCCATGTATCGTATAGCACAGGCTCTTGGAGATCTGGTTACTACAAAGTGGAGGAAGTGTCTCGAAGATCCGTCCTCAAATGGAACCGGGGAACCACAGGGACTCTTCACTATGCCTCTGGGACGTGCCTGTTTGGTCATCTTGGCCGTATGGGCATGGTTTTATCTGCCATTGCTTGACATCACGGATTTCCGTAAGGAGGAAGGCCGGAGGTCACAGGTTGCACGCGAGATGCTTGAAAACAGCGACTGGGTCCTTCCCACCTTTCATGGAAAACCATACCTCAATAAACCACCTGGGTTCTATTGGACGATTATGGCGCTTGCTGGGACTCCTGAAGCGGTCAATGAATGGACTGGCCGGCTTCCATCGACACTCGCCACACTAATCTGCGCACTCTCCGTGGCATGGGCCGCCAAGAACATGGGGGGATGTCCTCTCTTGGGAGGACTTATTCTGCTGGTGACTCCAATACCATGGGCCAAAGGACGGATCGCTGAAATTGACGCATTGCTTGGCGCGTTTGTCTTTCCAGTGATCTTCTGTGTCTGGAAGAGTGTGATGCAGCCCGGATCTTTGAGGTGGCCGCTCCTCGGCGGTATCGCTCTTTCATGCGCGGTGCTTACAAAGGGGCCAGTCGGTCTGCTCTTCTTCTATTTCGCTGCAGTGGGTTTTCTCCTTTGGGAACGCAGGCCTGGGTGGCTCCTATCATGGCATCACCTCCTCTTCACCGGCGTGGGATTGGTGGGCCCGGGAATCTGGCTCTGGTTCCTGTCGTCGGAATTTCCTCTTGAGGATGCGGTAAAATGCTGGGCCCATGAGGTTGGTCCTGCACGAGGTTTTCCGGATTGGAAGGAGGCACTGAAAACTTTTTCTATCTATCCATTCAAAGTTTTCTTTGGGCTGTTGCCTGGATCGGCCATCCTGATCTGGCAATGGATGCGCGGCACCTGTTCGAGCGAAGAGAAATCGTTCTTGAGGATGGTTACCGTAGCCTCGGTGCCTGCCATCTTGTTCTTCTGGATCCACGGAAGGCATGGACGTTATACCCTACCGGTTGCGTCCGTTCTTGCCCTTTCATCGGCGGTCGCTCTTACTCCGATGATGGCCAAATTCCATCTCTCCAGAAACCAAATTGGATGGTTGCTTATTGCGCTAGTAGCCGCTGGAGGATTTCGCATGACAACCCGTTGGATGCTCTCCTTGGATCCCCACAACCGGGAATTTGGAGTCATGATCACGGGTTTGGTTCCCGAAGGTGAAACGCTGTATTCACGGATTGGAAAGTCGTACATGAATTCATGCTTCTATATAACGCGTAAGGTGCAACAGATCGATGATTGGAATGAACTTCCCGCCGGGAATTCCACCGTCATCATGCTCCCCGCCGAGATTCCATTGGTTTCAAACAACATCAAGGCAATCCTTTTCGAGGGCTCGGTATCCACCCAGAAGAAGGTAGTCGTTGTAAGAATCGAAAAGACTTCCGGGATGCCATCATCAGACCCAGCTGGCCAGCCAGCTGAGGAGCAATGATCATGCCTCAAAATTCAACCCTCGATCTGAGCGTCATTATTCCTATCAAGGATGAGCTCGAATCGATTCCAATTCTTGCTCAGGAAGTGAGTGAAGTTCTGGATTCCCTTTCCTCGAGTTGGGAGTGTCTCTGGATTGATGATGGCTCGAGGGATGGGTCTCTGAGCATCCTGGAGTCTCTCCACCAGAAAGATGCCCGTCATCACTTGCTTGTGCTTGACAGAAATTATGGCCAATCAGGAGCCCTCTCCGTGGGATTTAAGTACGCCTCGGGGAGTGTTCTGATCACATTGGATGGTGACTTGCAGAACGATCCCAGCGATATCCCCAGGCTCCTGGAGGTCTTGCGTGTGGGCGAGGCGGATATGGTGAATGGTATACGAGTCAACCGCCGGGATTCTTGGACCCGCCGGATCTCGTCAAAGATCGCTAATGGATTCAGGAATTGGATGACCGGAGACCAGGTAACCGATGTGGGTTGTTCCTTACGTGTTTTTCGACATGAATGTGTGGAGAATATTCCTCTCTGGAAGGGAATGCATCGTTTTCTTCCCACCCTGGCACACCTCAAGGGCTACCAGGTGACAGAGATCCCGGTCAACCATCGCCCACGCCGTTATGGTCAAGCCAAATATTCCATCGGTAACCGCTTGTGGGTGGGCATCTATGATACTCTCGCGGTGCGTTGGATGCAGACACGCTTTGTGCAACCGCATGTGGCGAAAACATCTAAACAAAAGAATTGAGACAAGAACATGGCTTGGACGTCTATCAACACGATGTGGTTGGCAGTGGGTTTTCTGGGGCAGGGATTGTTCTCGGCACGTTTCCTGGTGCAATGGATTTGTAGTGAACGAGCCAAGAAGAGCGTTATTCCGGTTTCATTCTGGTACCTGAGTCTTTGTGGGTCTGTCCTTCTGTTGGTCTATGCGATCCACCGCAAAGACCCCGTATTCATCATCGGTCAGACAATGGGGAATTTGATTTATGCAAGGAACCTCATACTGATCAGGAGGATTCCGCTGAATACAATTGACTAGTACTACAGCGCTAAACAAACAAGAATTTCTGCCGATATTCCATGTTAAATC
>CAYRBI010000050.1:0-33993 GCA_964422415.1 uncultured bacterium
CTGGCAATCTTGTGTACTTGGTATTCATTGCCAGCATTATCCCTATAGACGTCATCTTGTACCAACTCCAGAATGAGCTTCTCTCTCCTTTCTCCATTTCTCTTTCTGAGTTTCATCAGTATCGGAATAGACAGGGTCTCGAGACCTACAATAATGGCCACCACTGCGAGAAATCTGTAGTAGATATCCTGGTGGATTTCCGCCCATACAGCAGTAATTATTAGGAACACAAGCACTCCAATGGATAACGAGGAGAGTGGCTGAACCCATTTATGATTGTCATCAAGACCGGGAAGAATGAGCAGGAAAGCATGTGCAAAGGCAATCGCAAGAATACCGATCGTAGCTGTAGACTTCCAATACTCCTCTACGTTGATCTCGGGCCAAATGCCTATGATAAGAAGTACCGCAGCGGAAATAGAAAGCCCGATCCCACCAAGGCCGAGAGAGACCAGTTTCTTCTTCTCGATGAATGCAGCACATGACATCGAACAAATGCTTGCCGCTGAAATCGTGAAGGTGGTTGCCAGGATCTTCCATTGAACTTCCCCGAATTCGCCCGCCAGGACCGATATGATTGCAATGAGCGCTGTAAGCCCAAGGAAGCCGAGGAAAGCCATCAATGACAGTCTTTTTATGTCTGCATAGTCCATATCAATGCCTCCGAACACTAATTCGGTGAATCCGCTTGGGATCCAGTCAATTCACTCCAGGACTATCCGTCTGTTTAAAAGGCAAGACAATAAAGCCAAAGCGCTGTTTGATATCACCCCTCAATCACCGTCAACAGGATATCACTTGGCGGACAGAAGGCAATCACAAATTTTACGCGTCAATTACAAAATGATGGAGAACTGGATGATCTATTTGGAGGACATTCTGTGGTTTAGAAGTCGATGAAAGACCTGGTTACTACCACACGCCATAAGCACTGGTACCATTCAATCCGTAATTCGGTGTTCTCAGTAGATGTGTGGGATTAGACACCAGGTTCTTTCAGCATACTCCCGGTAACCCGGCAGTTCTTGGATAAGAAAAACTTCCTCCTTGTGGATCCTGATCATAATACCCACCCATCCTAAAATAGAAAAAAGCCAGGTCCATCGGACAGCCAACACCAGAGGCAACCCGGCGAATAATAAAATACTGCCCACATACATCGGGTGGCGGATCACCGCGTACAGACCCGTCTGGATAAGTTCCTGACCTTCACGTTTTTCGACATACTGGGAGAACGCTCCAGCCAGCTCATAATGGCACATGACACGAATGGTAATCCCTACGGTTGCAAGAACAACGCCCGCCAACATTATTGTTGTCACCGGTTGTGTGTCATGTCCCAAGTGCTCGGCCATCGCCGCGACAAGCATTGCCTTGAAGGGTGCTACAACCCCATAGTACGTCCACTCCCGCTTGTGTTTTCTTTTGAGAGTCCCTGTATGCAGCATGGCTGTAAACTCTGCAATGGCTTGACCAAGCACCAGCCCCACAAACACGAAAAGAGGATAATCAGTCATCAATCTGACCTTGAACAACATAGTTCAGGTGAAGTCAACACCGGCCGCTTGATAATGGTGTGTTGAATTCATCCGCTCCCATGTTCAATGCACACTGGTACCACTTCCACCGAACGACCCCGATATGCCAAGGATGAAACCAAAGTCGTACCATCGCCCTTTATTATGGGTTTCGTAGATTCTAACGTTCGGATTAAACAGACTGACAATGAAGGTTATGGGTACAATCAATCCATGCCACAATCCAGCCCAAAAACCCGCCGGTCTTGCACCATCGAGATTGTACTTCGAGTTCGGCCCCGCAACAGCCAATACGTTCGCCATCGTTTTTCCCCTTACCTGTGATCTGGCTTCAGTATTCCAGCATCCACTATTAATGAGTTGCTTTCACTAAAGCCGCAACAAGGTCTAGTACAGTTTACATGCCAAAGAATCCGCCTCTTCATCAACCCAAGTCTTCTGTGTGGGTTAGGGCATGGAAACAGGTCTCCGCCTCAGCTCCAGATCCGCTAAAATCATGGGGCTTTACACCAACCCCTGGTGTAATTCACGCTATTGGACGGTGGGTGAAGCAGCTAAGGAAAACTCCTTTGCCTCGGATCAGAGTGGCCGAATTCAAGCCATTGAGTACATCTTTCTCATTACTATACATCAACTATTTTGAGGTGGTTTGGAACATCTTCTCGAAATACTCCTTCAACACCTGTATGGCCTCCCCGGCATCCCCCTCCTTGCCCCGGACCGCCAATGCCCAAGCGAGGGTCAATGATGCACCGTCATAATCGGAGGCTTTCAGCCTTCTGAAGAGGTCGACCGCGCCATCAAAATGGTTGGCCGCCAGTTCAGCACGGGCGAGGGTGTCGACAATGTCGAGATCGTTGCTGGCCAATTCCACCGCTTTTGCTGCCGCCACCACAGCCGACTTGAACCATTTCTTGTCCTTGATGATCCATTCCCAAGCCATTTCGTTGAGTATGTCTGGATTCGTGGGGAGAGCCGCCTTTAATTCTGCTGCAACCGCGCGGAACTTGTCTGCATCATTTGCCGTCCCGGGTTTTTCAAACTCCATAATGAGGGGGAGGTATTTAGCGGATGCTAGGAAGATCTGAGTGAAGCCCTCAGGATCCAAATATCCTGAGTTACTCAAGAGAACTTGACCGGTAGCATCGAGAACTAAGAGCGCCGGATAACCATCTGGTTTGTACCTTTGCACCACTTCAGGAAACCACTTAGTTTTGATATAACAGAGCACGAATTGGTTCTTGAGCGCCTCCGCAACCATTGGATTGCTGTAGGTATCCTCCTCAAGTTTCCTGCACCACGGACAATCCTCGGTGCTCAAGCCAAGATAAATCATTTTCTTCTGACTGCGCGCTTCGGCCGTGGCTGATGCGAGTTCAAAATGCCATGGGAGCGATAGCCAAGCTGACGCCGGCACCGGAGTAGGTATGACTAAATTCTCTTCCACCCCTTGGTTTGACATAACGGACTTAGTGAGGATGGGATTCCCTCGCTCATCAGCCGGAGGAAACCAACGTCTTTTATCAGCAGCCTGACCGAGTGGCGTATTGGGGCAGCGATTGACCAAAGCTTTGTAGAATCGATCCGAGTAAAGAGGGGCCCGGACCTTGAGCCAGGAACCACATTCCCAGAGTACACGAGCAGTTTCATCACTATTGTCCGGCAAGAGTTTGGATGCTTCCCAACCGAGAGCCGCCGCGGCATAACGGTAGTGGCAGCGAAGATCCGGGTAAGGTGCACTCTGACGGACCCGTTTCTCCTCTTCACGTTTCGCGGGGTTGAAAAACCTGGTTACGTCAATTCCAGAACCTCGAACATTTGGGATCTCTTCGCTGTCAACCAGGTTCTCGATGGAGACCACACCAGTCCGGACTTTGGAAGCCGGCTCTGGCTCGTAGTTCCCCTCGAAGATAGCCCAGTCCGGCTCGACCTCAGTACCCATGAGTTCCATGCCGTGACAGTGAGCGATACGTGCCGCGGTCATGTAGGCCTTGGCCCGGACAGTCGAGGTTTTCCGTATGTCTTTGGCGGTGTAGAGAGAGTCGGCGTATTGGGTGACAAAAGATTTCATCTCATCTGGGAAATACTCATTGGTACGGTTAAAGACACCTTCCCGGACCAGCCGGCGTCCAAGAAGATAACGGATTCGTTGGGAGAGAGGATCGCTGGATTCAGGCCATTCTTTATCCACATAATCGCGGAGTTCTTTCACGGATACAACACGTTCCGCGAGATAGGCCGCATCGCCCCAATAGTGTCCACGCAAGATCGCGTCCAAGGCCTCGGTGAAGTCTCCGTTGTCCAGGTGGAGGATGCCTAGTTCGCCCCAGACACGGTCGGACGCTGGTAGATTGAAAAAGTTGTCATTAAAAAAGCTAGCCCGGTCCCGCCAGAATCTTTCCGGGCGGCGGCTGGGAGCAAGTTTGGTGAGGATCCTCTCCGCCTCATCAACAACCCCATCACGCATGAGCATCTTTGCTTGCAGCCATTGAGTCAGAGATGAGCCGGGATCAGCCAGTTCTAGCCAACGGGTGCAGATTTTCATGGCTCCGGCCTGGTAGGCGGACAAGGCCAACCGGTCGGCCCCTTTGATCTTGCTCAGAGGCACTTTTTCAAGAGCCTCTAGCCATTGCCTGGCTTGTAGCGAGTAGTCCGGAGAGTCCTGCTCAATAGAAGTGAACCCACTGGCCTGCTGAAACCAGCTGGTGCGAAAACCACCTCCGGATTCGTATGGTCTGGAAATGAGGTAAGCGGTAACGATGCTTTGAGCGAGGGGATCTTCAGCAGCCTTTCGCAATGCCTCTGGACTCCCTGAATCCACAAGCTGTCTGGCGGTAAACTTGAGTGAGAGACAGCTGTCCACTCCCGCCTGATACTCGATCATATAAAGTTCGAAGGCGCGGATGAAATTCCTACGCTGTAATTCAGCATAGGCTTCCCAGCCAACACTTGCGGTGGAAAAGTCGAGGGTCTGGTTGAAGTCTCCTTGCCATGCACGCACCTTCCGGAACCATCCGATGGCTTGCGACGGATCCTCCTTCCGCCAAGACCGTCCCAGCATGAATGCAGCCCAGATCGTACGGGACATTCTCTGGTCAGCCGGTAGGTCAAGAATTGCTAACCAGTGCTTCCGGGCCTCCTCGGTATCGCCAAGATGGAAAGCAATGGCGCCACGGAGGTATTCCGCAAACTCCACCGGTATCCCCTCTGGTATGACAGCGTTTCTCAGTTCTGCTTCAGTTGCATCCTGAATAGGGATCTCTTCCGCCCAGCGCGGCTGTTTCTTCTGAACATAACTGCTGAGTTTACACCTGATCGCTTTGTACTGATTGAGTAGCTCCCGCCGGTTTGTGACATCTCCTATGTTGGATGAGAGAGATGAACTGACATCATCAATGTCAATGGCGGTTGTTTCTTTTCCTCCCAAGAAGGTGTCCGTTTGGGCTGAGGGGTAGAGGGGAAGAACTTCAGTTGGTTTGTATTCGGCCTTGATCCGCTCGATCTCCTCATGGAAAGAAGCCTCGGGTGCACCGCGCAGTTCTCTCTCGGTAGCCGTCAAGATACGTTTGGGCCAATCGATTCCGCAGGGCCATGCCGTACTGGCTACAAGGGCTAAGGCAGCGATACCCGGAATGATCCTTCCCCAGCGATTAATCTTGAGTATGCACATCCACATGGACCTCCGCATTCTTATCGAATCGTAACCAGCCGACAGCGCGAGTTTCACCCGCTCTGAGTCGTTCTCTGTCCTTATTAAAGCATATCACATTGGGCATCGGTTGGTCCCCGGCAAACCCGCCCAATCCATCCATCGCAAGTAGGCGGTTGTCCTCCCAACTCACAGAAACCGCCACACCTGAATCCGCATCCGCCTCGCCTGTGTTGACCAGATCAAGGTCAAGTAAACCAGGAACCTCCTGGCGTAATCTGACCTCCAGTTTGGGTTTTGGTTCACGTCCATCCATGACTGCCGCTAGTGTTGACCAACGCCAGTTCATCTGGTCATTGTCCGTGGGCATCCTGAACCAGAGGATGCCTGTGAGGTTGGGAGGTGAAGCTGAATGCAGGTCTCTGACAATCCGCGCGATCTGTTTGGGATCTGTGTGGACTTCACGGAACTGGTAACCAGGTGGCCAATCCGGTTGGGGGCCCTCTGCCCACAGACTCGCATACTTGCCCTTGGGATCGAAGGCGATGACATAGCCATAGGTGGGCAGTGCCACTCGAAAGGGAACTCCCATCTGGCTTGCCTGCTTGACCCACCGGCTGACCTGTTCCGGATTGCAAAGGGTGAGATCATCATCAAGTGACTTTGGCGTTTTGAAGGAGTGCACTTGCAGCACAAATCCATCGGTCGCCTTGGCGAGATCCTCAAATTCACTTTGTTTGAGCCAAGCCGGTAATGCTGTAATGGTGAGAGACACAGGCGAAACAACAGGCTTGAGAGCTTCGATCCAATCCCGGTATTCATCAAGCCTGGACTCCGGGCAGTCATAATCCAACTGAATTTCGGAGAGCGTGAGGTTCTCCCTTGAGGCGTCAAGGATAAGATCCTTGGCGGTACTTTCGACTGCTGAGCGGATCACCTGACTCTGTGTTGCCGTGGAGGGGAATGAACTGACACGGATAGCCATGCCAATTTGTGCGCCAGTATCTCGAAGGACAGAGAATTCGATGGGAATCCTTGTAGGAACGGGGAGTCCCTTCTCATTGTCAATCTGCGCGGCGAGGACCACATACCGGTACACCTTGGTTGAGGCCGTCTTGATCGCCGCGCCAACGGTATCGTTCCAGATTCGGTTCCAAATGTAGAGGTGGTGAGTGAGAGGTGCTACTTGTTGGTTATGACGCTCAGGAAAACACCACCAGGCGAAGATCACACATGCAGTGATAACGATACCGAGAGCAGGCCACGACTTCATTACCAACCCGTTGTCCTCATATTCATCATTCTCCTGAGGTCAAGAGATAACATGATCTTCCTTGAGTCAAAAGGGCTACTTTTCACTGACCACCAAACAACAGGAATCACACGTAAATCGGTAGCAGTCTCTGCTGCTTTTTTGGCACTTTATGGGTCCAGAAACCAGCCATCTGAGGGCTCTTCAACATTCCCTAGGATGGGCCCGATCAGGCACTAGATTCCTCGTAATAAAGTCCGGGGAGAGATTTTTTTATCGTCCCATTCCAGGAACGCCCTGGAAGTCCTTAAACTGCTCCATCGGACTAAGTTGTTCTGCCAGATCTGGTCTCGGGGCGATTTCCCGATCCCTTTCACTTCTTTCGGGGATCGAGTTGGATCTCCTCCAGGGAGAAGCAGCGGAAAGGTTTGAGGTCATCCTCCCTCTGGCAAGGAATATACATGGCAAGGACACTTGGGAGGAACCCCCATATTCTCTCAAAGACTGTCAGGATATCGATGCTGAGTTTTTGAAAAAGGCCGGAAAATAAGGGGAAATTGGGGGATGGCGGAGAGGGTGGGATTCGAACCCACGGTCCCCTTTTGAGGGACACACGATTTCCAGTCGTGCACCTTCGGCCAGCTCGGTCACCTCTCCACTCTGTCCTTAACTTCTATCACAAATTTGATGCCGGGCGAAGAGGAAACCAGAACCGGTTTTCACTTCCCTTTGCTGGAAGTGGAACGATCTGGTAAACTGGAGCCCATGATCGAGTTTAAAGGAGACTTCACTAATGCGCTTTAGGTCCTCGTTTTTCATGTTTTTCTTGCTCTGCGTCACCCTCCCGGTGACCGCCGCCGATAACGGCACGACTAAAACCGAATTGATCCAAATCCTCAGTGACCTGGCTCAGCCATTAAGCATGGCTCCGGATAAGGGCAAGGCCTGGCACTTGAATATCGAGGGTGAAGTCTTTGGCAAGCAAGGCCAGATCGAGATGGCCTGGGATGGTCAGGCACGCCATTTCCTGAAAATAAAGATCGAGGGACTTCCAGAAGCCTCAGCGGGCTTTGGCAACAAAGAGAGCTGGCTCTCCATACCTGATAAGAAGAAGGTCTTCGCCGCTCAACATGATCCTGTTGGCAAGGCTTCCTTGCTCGAGAACTTAAATGCCTGGAGCGCACTGACCACTCAAGTGCCCATCCTGATAGCAGCCTCGGCGTTTCTGCCCCTCCCCGATGAAATCAAGCTCACCAAGAAGGAAGATGGAACCCTTGTCCTCAACGATTCAGAGGATTTGGCTCTGGAGATCAAGAGAACCGGATCTCAAGGGGGTATCGAAGTCACCTCCACCTCCAAAAAGTTCCCTGGTCATCTGAAGGCTTCTACATGGACACAGATCCCAATAGCCGACATCGACAACCTGTTCACACGTCCCACCCAGGGAACCGTGGAAACCGTGGAGATCGAACACCTGCGTGGGATGTTGACCACACTGGCGGACTTCACCGCTGAAATCCTGCTCCAGCAGTTCAGTCCTGACTCGGTTCCCGATCCACTGGCCGGAATCTCCAAGGTGGATGGTGTCGCCGTGGTCAAGCTCAAGGGGACACCCGAGGAGATGGGGACCCAGCATGGCACCCTGCTCAAGGAAGCAGTCAATTACAATGTCCGGCGGACCCTGCATGGAGTCGGCCTGGTGACCACGATCGAGACGGGCGACTGGTTCCCCACTGAATTGGCTAAGGCCTGGGCAACGGAGGAAAAGTACATTCCCGAACGTTTTATCCGTGAAATTGACGCCGTGTCCGATGCCGCCGGGATGCCGCGTGAGTGGGGACGCGCCGCCAATATCTTCCCCGAACGGTTCCATTGCAGCGGACTGGCACTGCGTGGCAAAGCCACGGTGGATGGGAAGCTTTACCATGGACGGGTCCTGGATTACATGACCGGTATCGGCCTCCAGCGCACCGCCGTCGTGTTCGTGTTCCAGCCCAAGGACCGTAACGCCTGGGTCAGCATGGGTTACGCCGGCCAGTGCAGCACAGTCACCGCCATGAACGAGAAGGGGCTGGCCATGGGCGAGATGGGGGGACGCGGCGAAGGGTACAACGATGGAATGCCGATGACACTGATGATGCGCGAGATCATGGAGCGCTTCGAGACCACCGATGAAGCCCTGGAGTGGATGAAGTCGACCCCGCGTACCTGCGAGTACTTCTATGTCCTGAGCGATGCGAAAACCAAAAACATGGCGGGAGTGGCTTCCATGGCCAGGAAGCTCGCCGATGAACGCGGAGTACCTGATCTCAAGATCATCAAGCCCGGTGAGTTCGAGGAGCGTCTGCCGCATCCACTGGAGGACACAGTCATGATGTCCGCCGACAAACGTTATGAAAAGCTGGCGGAACGTGTGAAAGAGGGCTACGGCAAACTCGATATGAACGGCGCCTGGGACTTGATGAAAGGCGGAGTCGCCATGAAGTCGAACCTACACACGGTGCTCTTTGCTCCCGAAACCCTCGACTTCTGGGCCGCCCAGGCAGGCCCCGAGGGCGAACCGGCTTACACACAGAAGGTCTCCAAACTGAATCTGCGTGAGTTGCTCAAAGAGGAGAAGGTGGCGAAGAAAACATCGTCGAAATAACCTCACCCCCCAGCCCCCTCTCCTAAAAGCGAGGGGGTGCGGCTGTTGAATCGTGGAGGTCATGGAAGGAATGGAGGACACGGAGAACAGCGGGACGATGAGGTCCTTCCGTTTTCCATGTTCTCCATCTCTTCCTGAGTTTTCCACGATTCAAAACACCCCCAGATAGTGCTAACTTCCTTACTGCTCCAGACACCTTGCCGGGTAGCACAACTACTCAAGGAGATTCCTTATGCTTTCCCACCCCACCTCACCCCTTTCCGCACGGTTCTTCCTCTCCATGCTGATAATGAGTATGTGTATCTGCACTTCTGGAGATTTGTTGTTCGAAGCAGAGGCTCGAACAATCTATGTTGATTGTGATTACAACTCAGAGAATGGTGGAACTTCTTGGTTGGATGCGATTGGTCTTAGAGATGTCGATAATATTGCAACGGATGGTGATGTAGTTTTTGTAAAAAATAGAACCTACTCATATAGTTCCCCCATTAAAATTAATAAACAAGTAGAGATGTACGGTGGCTTTTCTGGGAGTGAATCGCCCTCTGACCCGGAGCATCGTGATTGGTGGAATAATCAAACAATTGTGAGGAGCTACTCAACGACTGCAATTAAAACTACTGTTTCCACTAAAATTGATGGTTTTTTCATTGAGGATTCTGTAGTCGGAATGGATTCAGCTGGCTCCACCACCTTAGTGAACTGTGTATTCAAAGGAAATGGTTATGGATCAAACGGGGCCGCGATCACTCATTGGTATAAAGAGGATTCTTTAACACTTATTAACTGTTTGATTGTTAATAATGACTATACTCCCTATGAAGGTGAGATTATCCCGAGTTATTGGTATTACACCGCTATTGATCTGCTTTCCAAATCTCCTTTAACCATGATTAATTGCACCATAGCGGACAATGATATCATCGGACGAACAGGCTATTATGGAATCTCATCAAGTGATAATCTGACCATAACGAACTGTATCATCCGGAATAAAATCGAGAAACCAACAGGATCAGCCCATGTGTCCTACAGCAATATCATCGGAGGCTTCGAGGGTGAGGGGAATATCGATACCGATCCGAAATTTGATCCCGAATACAAGCTTCAAGCGAATTCCCCTTGCATCGATACAGGGACAGCCTCCGAGGTACTCTACGATATTCGCAATCTCCCAAGACCCATCGACATACCTGGCATTGGTTTCGATGGAAGTGTTGCGTTTGACATGGGAGCCTTTGAGTATGGCTCTTCAACAGCTCCCACCCCCACGGCAACGGAGGCTCCCACCCTCACGGAAACCCCCAACCCCACACCGACTGTCAATCCCAACGCTGATATCAACGAGGATGGAAAGATTGGACCTGATGACCTTCTCATCCTCCAACAGGAGTGGGGACGGAGCACTGGGGAATAAGGTTGGACTGTTGAATCGTGGAGGGCGTGGAAGGAATGGAGGACATGGAGAACAGCGGGGTGATGAGGTCCTTCCGTATTCCATGTTCTCCATCTCTTCCTTAGTTTTCCACGATTCAGGTAATGAGTGTTTGAATCACGGAACCCTCGGAAAGATTGGAAGGACACGGAAAACAGACAAGAGACTCACCGGTCCCGGTCCTCTCTCAGAAGCACATGACTCTCAGGAACCTTCATCTTGGGTGTGAAGCGCGTACGGCGGATCTCCTCCAGAAGTCTTTTCTGATCTTTTCGGAGCTCGGCGTCAGTCACCGCAGAGTCAAGTAGGGCGATGACCTCGGCGCGCATAGAGCGTTTTCCATCACTGGCCAGCGCCTGGATACGCTGATGCAAGTCTTCGGGTACATCTCGTACATGGAGTATGGGCATCTTCAGGTCTCCTTTTGCACGGCACCTGGGGTTATTCATATTCTGAAGAAAATGGTTGCATTTAGCAACCATTTATTGCTTGGTTGTCTCGTCCCCCGGTTCACCAGTTGCCTTCCCATCCCTTCACTTCCGCGGGGGCTTCGGTGGGTGTGGGAGTCGCCTCAGGAGTAGGGGTTGGGGTGGGTTCGCAGGCGGGAATGAAACCATTCTCAACACACAATCTGTAGGTCTCATTTGCCAGATAGGGAGCGGCATTGTTATATTCAGTGTCATCCAGACCGCTGGATGAAAAAGAATAGGTTCCCGCCCGCCAGTCACAGTCGGTCCGGTAAAGAGGAGGGTTCCAATCCTCTTTGGTGCAAGAAATGGGATTAGGACAGTCCGCCGAGGGGCCAACATCAGGTTGACCTCCGATCAGGCATCCCTCTCCACTGTGCCCCTGACCCCCAATACTTGAGATGCAGTTCCAACCAGTTCGATCCTTCCACCATTCACGTGCGATCATCTCCAGGACCTTGTCGATAGGATGGACCTGGCAGGTGGGTACCACCCCCAACTGGGAAGCCGCCTCATGAATCGCCAGAGCCACAGTCCGTGCGGGATTATATGGAGAACCGGAACCCCAAAAACCATTCAGAGTTACAGTGCAACTGCACCCACCCACACGCCAACTGGTAATACACACTTCACCAGTGGACTCTGTGATGAGGAGGTCCTGACATTCAGTGGGGGAGGCCACCTCGGAGAGACCACATAGGAGACATCCAACAACAGACTCGCCCATAATAGTCTCGTCCACGAGACAATTTCCCTCAATATCAACCAAGTATTTATCCAGCAGATTCTTGGCTCCTTCCAGCACGGCGGCCACCACCGGATCCTCACTCACCACAGGTGTTGTACTCTGTCCAGTGACCAAATCCGGAAATGAAATGAGAAAAAGGAATCCCAAAAGAAGCAGAAAAGCTGCAGAATGATGCATCAGCGATACCTCCAGTAGGGGTGTAGGAATCACTTTATTACCACCTTACTATATTGCTATAAAGCATGCGCCACAAGGAGGTTTCCCATGTATAGTTTAGGTGTGTTTTGGCGGATTGCCCTATTAGTGTTGGGTATGATGTGGTGTGAGGAGGTTATCAAGCGCTTTGGGAAAGACCTCAAGGAAATGCGGGGAAATAATGATACGACCACCAAGGGGGTCATCGTCATCATCTGGGTTCTGACCCTGATTATCGCGGTCTTCATTGCACGGTTCCTATATGGATTGATCATGCCCATCCTTCATGCCCTGTAGGAGTCCCTTCACACAGGGAGACAGCGGGTTCTTCATAGATTCCCACCTGCGCTGAAATGACGGTTTTCTAAAGAAACTAGCAACACCATTCTCCCATTCCCTCCTACACCTAACGTGCTTATAATTCGTTTTCAGTGGGTGTCCCCGGAGCCGGGGATGAAACGGGAAGCGGGTGAGAATCCCGCGCGGACCCGCCGCTGTATGTGGGGACAATGACCGCGAAAGCCACGGAACTCTCCGCGAGTTCTGGAAGGCGCGGTCAGAGGACGATCCACAAGCCAGAAGACCGGCCCACGTCACGCCAATTGAAGTCACTCTCCGGGTTGTGAGAGGGACGGCGCCTTTATCTGGGTTCCTCCTTCTCCTGCCAGGTGATTCCATTGGACGTGCTTCGACGAGGAAAGCTGGTGGAATATCGTGCGGCGTTGGTGTGGATTTACTCTGATTGAACTGTTAGTGGTTATTGGCATCATTTTCATCCTGATCTCGATCGCGGTCCCGAATTACCTCAGTGTCCGTCAGCGAGCCATCGAGGTTAAATGCAAATCCAACCTCAATGTCTTGGGGAAAGCCCTGTTGATGTACAAACTCGACAATAGGACTTTCCCCTTGGCGGATGGCTGTGCGGGGGATGAATCCTCGATGGGGCTGACCTGTATTGGCTGCGGTCCAGCGGCAATGGGATCCTGGGATGGGATTCCCTGGGTGCTCGCCGACATGGGGTATGTCGACAACCGGGAGACCTTCTATTGCCCCGCCTTGGTAAGCCGGTTCCCGGAGAAGAAACACTATCTCCGTTACGCCTACAACTCCTCGGCGGTGGACACAGGCGGAGCCAACGGTGGCTCCAATAATCTGGAGAAGGACAGCGGCCATCTCTGGCTGTGCCGTTGCGCATGGTTACCCGCCACAGCCACCTTCGACCGCCGTTGCGGACTGGTCTACCCCTCGGGTAATGATCCTGACACTGGGCAGCAGGATGTGATGGAGAATGTATTGCGTATCAACGGGGTTGTGGAAACCGTCAATGGGTATCAGGAGTACCTGGAGGGAATAACTCACGCACGGTAGAGGAGGGACGCAGTCCATCGCGTTTTCGCACACCGGACCCGACCGAGCGGGTCCCTCCATGGAGGGACGCATCCCATTGCGTCCCGGATCAAATACATCCCAAACCGAATGCATCACGATTCCATTGCGTCCCGAAGCAATGCGTCTTGTTCCAGAAACAGTTCTTTTGGGGTAGAGTGTTGTCAGAGAACGATGAAACCCAAAGAACGTGAATCCATCCAGAAGCTCCAGGAGTCTATCCGCGAGCAACGTGTCCGTGTGGGGTTGCCCCCAGAGAGCACGATTGAGAGTATCGAGCTCCTCGAAAAGATGAGAAAGAAACCCCCGATCCAGAAGATTGTCACCTACGTTCGCTCATCGCTCCAGCAAAAAAACTCTCAAAACACCTCAGGAATCTTGATCCCATCCAAGACACCTTCCGGCAAACGGTAATCACAATCACTTGTCAGGACATAAGTTAAGTCCTTTAATATCAAGTGTTAACTTAAATTTTGACACCTAAGTCAAAGCGTATTATAGTATCGCGCTGATACTCATTGAATGGCTGGGGTGATCACCCTGCTTTTTCCGACGAAGTAAGGGAAGGACGAATGCCTGCGCTCAACTTGGATTATCGAACCGCTACACGTTCATTGGACTGGAAGAAACTCGCCAAGATCGAGGATCCAAGAGAGGTCATCGCACGTCACGATTGGATCAGCACGGAACCGAGGCTGAGTTGGCTGGATGGAGTTCCCTTGGGAAATGGGGACATGTCCGCCATGTATTATGGCAGCCCCAACAGGTTCACATGGTTGCTCAACAAAGGTGACATCTGGGACCATCGTGTCCCAGGGAATGATTCCAATCTACCCCCGGTCTCTTTCCGTCAGATCGCTGCCTGGGTCCAGGAACAGGACTGGAAGTCGCTTCACAAGGTGGAAGAGAGAGGCAGGAATCTCCTTCCACGGCATTACCCCTCACTCCAACCAGCAGCGTGGATCACCTTAGAGCCAATCGGAGAGAGCACTTACCGTAATTTCCGGCAATCCTTCTCCATGTTGACGGGTGAGGTGACCACGGAGTTTGACACGGACTTCCTCGCCAGTCCCCTCAAGATGACCCATTATGTTGTTCAGACCTTCCTGGCGGCTGATCAGAATGTGCTACGGATCCGGGTCGAATCGGAACGGTCACTCCGGACTCTACGGGCACGGCTGCTCAAGGACCACCTGCAGCATCTGCCCGATCCGATCTTCCGTCACCGTGGAACGCTCTTGCAGCTGCAGTGCACCTTCCCGGACAACCTGTCGTATGTCATCGGCCTGGAGAGTGACATTCCCTCACGGCTGGCAAGTCAAGATTCCACCGAGTCCTCGATTGTCTTCGATGACCTGGATGACAATTCCCTCGAGCTGCGTGTGGTGGTGGCCTGTTCAGAAACTACTGCCTCACCGGAGGATCGTGTCCGGGCTACGCTCAATGTGGAAAAACCCCAACGCTACCGTGGCGCCATCCGCCGTAATCAACAGGCGATGGAGAAATATTGGTTCCGTTCCGGATTTAGCTGGCCAGACAAGCCTGAAATCGAAAAACACTGGTACTTGAGCCAATATCTCCTGGGAGCCTGCTCAGCGGTGGGCAAACAGGCGGCTGGACTCCAGGGATTGTGGAATGGCCATGCCTTCGCTCCCTGGCATGGTGGCTACAGGACCGATCTGCATCTCCAGATGAATGGCTGGGGAGCTTATGTCACCAACCGGCTGGACATGCTGGAGCCGTATATCCGCCTCTTCGCATTGGAGTTACGCGACCAGATGCGCACCGATACCGCCCGCCATTGGGGGTGGGGTGGGGTGAAAGTGCCCCTCTGCATGGGGCCACGCGGCCAGGAGATCTCGACTTGGCTGCCCGCCAAACTCTGGCCTGGGGGAACTGCCTGGGTGGCGATCGATTTCCTACGCTTCTGGGAATATTCCAGCGACTCAGTCTATCTCACCACCATCGGTTACAACTTCGCCTTGGAGTGCGCCGAGTTCCTCGAAAACTGGCTTTTCCAGAATGGACTGGAGAAGTTGGAGGTGTTCCCCTCCTTTTGCCCCAATCTCGGTAAGGGAACCAACCAGGCTTGGGTTGAAAATCCCGCTATCGATATCGCTCTCTACCGGACCCTTTTCCGTAAACTCATTGACATCTCACGCCACGCCGAGATCCGCGAGGACCCGCGCCGGATCGAACGCTGGCAGTACATCCTCGACCATCTCCCCGATTATCCGATCCAGAATGGCCGGTGGACCGATGGACGGAATGTGGATTGGAAAGAATCCCACCGTTATCTCTCGAAGATGATGGCAGTCTATCCCATGGGAGAGGTCACCCTTTCAGCCGCGAAAAATGATTTCCAGGTGGCCATCGACACACTCAAGGGGATCGAGGAGGTGGGCTCGGAGCGCTTCGCCGGATTTTCCTGGGTGTGGTTGGCCTCGATTTACTCCCGGTTGGGAAATTACAACGGGTCATTGCAATGCCTGGATCAGTTCATCCATCGTTTCACCCGTCCGAATGGGCTGAACCGGCATCACTCGAGAGATACAGACATTTCCTCCGATATCTTCCAAGTCGACGCCAATCTGGGATTCGCAGCGGCGGTAAATGAGCACTTCCTACAGTGGACAAACGGTCTATTGCGGGTCTTCCCTGGGCTAGGAAAGAATGCCAACGCACAATTCTGGGGCTGGAGAACTCCTGGTGGCCACCTGGTGGCGGGACTGCTGGAAAATGGCCGCGTCGAGGGGCTTCTGATCGAGGCCACCCGTCCCAGTATCGTGCGGCTTGTCTCCCCCTTTGATCAACAACGGATTACCTTCAAGTTGCGCATGAAATCCAAAGTGGAAACCCGTACAGTCGCCAACAAGAAGGGACGAACCCTTGAATTCGAGATGAAGACCGGACAGAGGATCGAATTTGGCAAGATCGGGGAAATCAGTAAAAAGGCTATCAAAGAGGAACCCGCTCCTCCGGTGGAGTAACTTCCCCAAAAGGCTTTGTTGACGCTAAACTCCCGCCATTCTTATACTTTGATTGAGTGACGGGCCTGCAAGAGCGGCGGAGTTCACACTTGAGTACCGTTAGAACACCCAGGTGCCAAGTAAATGGTAGAGTCCGCTGTATCTGGAGAAAGTGCGTGAGAACACCCGCCAGATTCGTAAAATTGAAAGGAAACCGGGGCGGGTGAGCGAGAGGAAAGAAGCCATGGCACGTATCGAATCACGCGCAAAAGGATTCACGATCGTGGAAATGCTCGCGGTTTTCTCGATTGTTCTGCTGTTAGTTTCCATTGTCGGTGTAAGTGTGACCAAGTCAATCGAGAACGCGCGCAGGAACACGGCCCTCTCCGGAATCGAAGCGGTCTTCCGTGCAGCCCAGACCGCCGCGCTGACCACCAACCGTGAACGGCGTGTGGTCATCGAAACCATCTATAATGGTGAAGGCGCGCTCTCGGATATCTACGCCGCCCAACCCCGAGTGGACTTTTGGGTGGAGAAAAAAATTGTCGAATCCAAGACAAATTGGGAGCCGAATAACTATTCCGCGCCACTCGATGACAAACTTTCCCTTCCTGGGGGTGTCTACCTGACCGATGTCGATGGTGGATTAGTGATCCCCACCAGCCCCACCTCGGGCCTGAATAATAGCGATGGAACCTACTCCTGGTATCTCTCCTTCGTTTTTGGCGCGGATGGCCAGATCACCACCATCCAGGGACGCAAGCGGACCAATGCGAGTACCCTGCAATCCCCCGAGGGAGACCGCAAGGTCACCCGCAATCCCGCTCTCCACTTCATGTACAAAGGCACCACCATCGACATGGAAGGTGTCGAACCGACCACCGCCGATATCCTCTACATCGAGCGGATCAAGACCGCTGGCCTGATGGCCTGGAGCACCCTGCTTGAGTCCGATACCACACCATCCTCTTTGACATCCTTTTCCAATGAACTTTACAACGTCTATGGACCGTCCGCCGAGCCCAACCTTCAATTCGCGGGGCGTTCCCAAGTCATGACCCTTTACCTGTTACGTATCACCGGCCTGACCGCTGCTTTCGATTATGGTATTTACCAACCCTGGCCCAGGGTTCCACTGCCGGATGAGCTGATTGGGAGCTAAATGATGGCCAGAATTAGGGTATTCCAGAATGGTTTTACCTCCGGCACCGTGGATTCCCGCCTTCGCGGGAATGACGGGAGGAGACTCTCCGGTTTCTCCATGGTCGAGATCTTGGCCTCCATGGCGGTTTTGACCGCTGGGTTGCTCTTCATGCTGGCGGTCCTCCAACGCACTCTCCAGAAGGGAGAACCGCTCGAATTTGAACCACGCGCCGGTCTGCTGTCGGAGAGCATCCTGGAATCCCTACGCGCCCACCCAGATGGAGGCATCCCCTTCGTTCCCGGCCTGAATGTCTCTACTTGGCCGGTAATCCTAAGCAACACCAAGATCTACGCGGATGGCACCGTGTTCAATTCCCGCGGGGGGACCTACCAACTCCCAACCCCCTTTGTGTTCTGTCTCCCTGGAAATGGGATCGATGACGACTGTTTGCTCTCGGGTCACAGTTCCTGTCCCTGTTGGCATGATGGCTACACCGGGATTGAGAATTCCGCGAAGGTCGGTCCCGATGGAATGGACGATAAAATGTATGACGAAATACGTCTTGTTTTAGGAGATGTCATACGCATGCCAAACAAACTGGACTTGGATGGCGGCTGTGAGCAGGACGTTTCAGAGTTCCTGTTGGGAACAGGTGTGATTCAGGCTGTCACGCCCGATACCGATCTGGATGGACTTCCCAACGACACTGGAGACTCCTCGATTGCCATGAATTACGCCTTCTACTCCCAACTTTATTATAATCAATATCGTTTCTGCGCCAATCGTCCAGATGGTGACTTTTTTTATGACCCCCAACGGGAAATCGATGAAGAATTCTCCGATGGGGAAGACAACAATTACGACGGAATGACCGATGAAGATACAGCACTGGCCACCCAGTTAGTTTACATGGTCTTCCGTCAGACTGGGACCTCAAACATCACTCCAGTTGTGGGCAATCCCTACTACTATGACCCCCTCGGCGCGGGCAATGGTCTGGATGACGATGGCGATGGCGAATACACAATGGTAAACGGCAAGAAGACACCCATCGATTTGTCCACTGGCAAGATCATGGCCGACGGGGTCGACAACGACAACGATAACAAGGGCCCCAAAAGCAGTAAAACCGAAGGGATCGATGAGGGCATCGACGAGGAAATCTACGATGGGAAAGACAACGATGGAGATGGCCGGACCGATGAGGATTGCCAAGGCTCCTATCTCCCCTGGCAGCCGATTCCCTTCCCCGCCCCCAACGAAGAATACTCCTTCCGCATCATGGTACGGCGTGTCGCGGCCGGCGGCGATGGAGTCGACAACGATGGCGATGCGAACTCTCAAAAGACGGCCAACCGCGCTCAGTTCTGGTGGGAGGAGACCAAGGGGGTTGATGAGGAGGTCTACGATGGAGCCGACAATGACGGCGACGGACTGACCGATGAAGACCTGCGCGCCTATCCCGCCCCCCGTTTGCGGCTGATCACGGTGTTTGTCTACCAAGGGGATGACCGCAAGGATAACGACGGGGATGGCTGGGTGGATGAAGAAGCCATGGATGGAATCGACAACGATCTGGATGGAAATATCGACAAAGACTGTTACCGGCGTGTCTACCGGACCACCGGTCTGATCGAGCTTCCGGAATGAGGCCACCATGCATATGAGAAAGCCATCTTCCCAAAAAGCCTTTACACTGGTTGAGATGTTGGTCTCGACAGCGGTGTTCTCAATCATCATGGCAATGGCCTTCAGCACATTGCAGGCGGCCTCCGAGGCCCGCCGCGCGGCGGCGGCGCGCTATGACATCTACCGCAACGGCTACACTGTCCTCGCCTTCATTGCCCAGGAACTCCGTTCCGCTAAACTTGCGGAGCAGGACACCCGCTTTAATCAATCCTCCAGCCCAACAGTAGCTCCCACCGATTTGAATAATCCCAACAACGGGCGCGGAAGATTCATGATCAACGACTGGCCACAGGTTAAAACGGAAGCCCAAAGCAAGGGCCTTCAGGTCAGCCTGATCCCCTACATTGGCAATGGCAAGGATGACGATGGGGACGGAAGCACTGACGAAGAAGCCTTCGATGGGATGGATAATGACGGTGATGGCGAGCCCAACAGTCCGGTCAATCCCTCCAACAACCGCAAGATGGCTGACGGAAGCGATAATAACAAAGACGGCCAGGTGGATGAAGGCATCGACGAGGACATCTTCTATCCGCGCGATATGCTTAATTTCGTAACCTTCCGGGATGGCCAGGAGACTGAGGTAGGTTATGCGATCGATCCAGTCACAGGCCGGGATCTGTGGCGGCGGACCGCCTTCTCCGCTGGCGCGGAGGGACAGTTAGCACGCTTGGATGGGATTTATCCAGTCGCAGTCTGTTATGAAGCGCTAGGCGCCGCAGGCAAACTCGAACAGTACCCACCAACCTCCTTTGAATCCGATGTCCCCCAGATCCAGCCGGTCCTGGCGCCCTGGTTTGACACCGCCGATCTGCGCTCCCTCTCATCCTCGAAGGCCGATCCCGGCGAACGTCCACGCCTGAGTGGCACTGTCAAGAGTAATGCCCAAGGAACTAACACCAATGACAGCTTTGGAGTCACCCAAGTCTACGATGTGATGGCCCTCAACATTCTCGGTTTTGATTGTAGGGCTTATTACTACGATTACCGGATTGGGGAGGATAACGGGTCAAATCTGGCTGAGACCGGAAATATTTCCAGTGCCAATCCCTATACTTTTCCCGCGTTGAGTTGGGATTCCAGTTTCGAGAATTATTTCCTAAATCCCTACACCATCAACACACCGGATCTCTCCGGGGGTGTGCTCCCCAATGAACCGAATGACCTAGCGGTCATCACAGCAGATTCGCAGTGGAATGACCCCTCCAAGTTGTATGTGGATAACATCAACAGTAAAGCAAACCGTATCGCACTGGCCAGCGACCGTACGGATGGGCTCCCCCGGATGGTTGAGATCACACTCTTTGTTCAAGATCAAAACCGTCTCAGGGAGACACCTGTCCAGATTTCAAGCCGGATCTGGCTTCCCTTTGGAAAGGGGGAATGAGCCAATGACTCACCGGGAACCGATTCTCTGTCCCAACCATACCCGCCGCGGCATCGCCATGCTGACAGTGCTGGTGATTCTCACCATCCTGGCCATGTTCGCCACCGCTTTTGTACAGCAGGTGCGTTTTCAACTTAACACCGCCAAACAGACCTCCAACCGGCAGATTGTGGGCGACCTCACCTCCAGCGCCGCGGATCTACCACGCGGAGATTTCAATACGATTCTCTACGGCTCCGATGGAGTTCCCTTTACCGGCGACGAGGCCCGCCCCTATGTGTCCCTGATTGACCAGTGGAACATCGGTATCTCCGGGCTGCTTTCAGTCGAAGACCTGCGTTCGGTCTATGACTGCCGGCGCTGGTTCCTCAATCCTCTGAGATTCTATCCGTACGACTTGACCACCGGAGCCATCCGAGTCCACAACGGAGGCACATGGGATGTTGTCCAGTCTGACGGCAAGACTCTGAGCGTAAATTTATACATCTCCCAGTTAGGAACCGATGAGGATCCCACCGGAGACTTTTCGCAAGACGGAAAACCCGGATTCAGTAATTCCGATGACAACCTGGATGGTGTCGCCGATAACGCGGGCTACTCCGCACTTGACGATGACGAGGATGGCTTGACTGACGAAGATGGCTACGACTCACGCACCAGCCTGCTGGGTAAGGTCATTAATCCTTTCGGCAACGTGCCACATATTGCGAACCGTGTCGGCACCATGCAGATGAACTGGGACAAGGATGGCGATTATGTCGGGATCGACCCCGCCACAGCGCGAATCAACATCAATACCGCGGGAAATGAGAATCTGAACGGTCTCCAGGCATATCATCAGGGGCTGTATACCTCGGAGATCGACCTGGAATCCTTTCTGGTCTGTTGCCTGGGCCACTCCCTCGGCCTACAAGTGGCTCATGGTTATATCTCTGG
Organism: uncultured bacterium; assembly: GCA_964422415.1. Taxonomy (GTDB): domain Bacteria; phylum Hinthialibacterota; class Hinthialibacteria; order OLB16; family OLB16; genus OLB16. The sequence goes on from CAYRBI010000050.1 coordinate 21,443, forward strand.
AGGCTTCGCCGGACTCATCAAGTACCGCCAGGGGACTGACTCACTGCCTGGCATCCACAAATTTGATGACAATGGCAACTCGCCCCAAAACGCCTCGGTCGCCAACAACGAGAATCCGAAAATCAACAAACTCGATGATGACGGGGATGGACTGACTGACGAAGAGGATGAGATGCCAGCCAGTTTCAACGGTTATGACGATCATAACGGGATCAAGTCCGTGGGTGGTTTGTCCAGCGACCTCTTCGACAACCGGGCTGACCGCGCGGATATCCTCACCAATGGCAAAGACGACGACAACAATGGTGTCGTGGACGATGTCTTCGAGCTGGATTATGACGGCCTGATGGGACCGCCCTCGATCGACGAACTGGCCGAAACACGCCCCTCGAAGCCTTTCCCAGACACGATGAGTGATAGTGGGAAATACGACACCCCCTTCTCTTCGCGCGAACAACTCGGATCGCTCCTGGTGGATGGCCAGGGAAATCCATTGCTGGTCGCTACAGGTGGCCCCACGGTAATGGAGATCATCGGAAACTCGATCACCACTGAGTCCTCCGCGCCGCGTCAACGTAAAGACACCAACGCCGCGCCGGACGCTTACTACAACCGCCGTAAGTTGAATCCCAATCTGTTGATGGCTCAGACCCCGGTGGGGGTGGATACCGCACACCCCTCGCTGGCGGACTTTCTCTCACTAGCGGCGCTCGATAACGACGGCGACTGGGGCACGAACCAAATCAGAACCAAGAATGGTCTGAACACCCTCGTCCTCGATGACCGGAACAAGAACCAACTTCCGGATGGGGATTGGGATGGCCTGGCTGAACCCAACCAAATCGACGGGATCGACGACGACCGGGATGGCCTTCCCGACGATCAAGGCGACTTCAACAAGGACCAACTCATCGCCTATGACCCCGAACCACGCATCAATGAGGATCCACCCAAGTTCCTGCCCGTTACCGCGCTGGACCTGGCTATTCAAAACGAACTTATCTCCGATCCACCCAAACAACAGAACCGTAACGACCGTCCGATCCAATCCATGCCCTATGGCAACGACACCTTCACCGGCGATGGAGTCGACAACAATGGAAACTGGGCGCGTTGGATGTCGGATGGAATCGACAACGATGGCGATGGTCTGACAGATGAGACCAAGCTGGATGATTACCGCGAGCTGCGCAAGACGATGAGCGATCCCGAAAAGGCCTGGAGCTATGCCCAGGATGAGGGGATCGACGAGATGGATGAGTACTACTTCGAATCCTGGGATGATGACAAAGACCAGGTCCGGATCACCACCGTTGAGCCATTCGACCCCACGCCGACCCCGATTCCCATCCGGCGGATGGATGAGGACCCCCTGGATGTGGTCTTCCTGGCCAATCTGGTGGACTCGATCGACATGGCCAAATCCCCCGCGGAGGTGTCCTCAAGCGAGGATGAGCGGGTGGATGGAGTCACCACGGTCAGCATCCTGAACGCCTCCGGAACCACAACCACCGCCTATGGCAACGAGGCGATCCGGATCACCGAGGTCATGGCCCGCCCGGTCATGCGCCTCCAAGCGGAGAATGCCTCTGAGACGACTGCCACCAGCCCCAACTGGACACTCACAGATATCGTCTCATCAAATACGACCACCATTACATCCGGATCGCATTATGTCGCTCTTTCTGGCTCCGCCACCACTGCTAGATGGACCTTCCGGGATATTCCAGTGGGAACCTATTATGTGGTCGTGTACAGCCTTTTCAGTAAATATAACCTGGGGTCGGCTGGCGTCACCGCCGGTATTAGCCTCTCCAATTACACCTCCCTGTCTCCGATTGGAACTTCCACTGCCGTGGAAATTCCCTTATTTGGTAGTCAGTTCATTGATAAATTTGATGGCAACCGGGTGTACTACTCATCAGCGCCCATTGCGGTCACCAACGCTGGAGAGCTCATCATCTCTATCAGTTCGGGTGGAGCATCCAATATCTCCTTTGACTATGTGGAGCTCTACGCGAGTGGCGCGCAGTATGTCGAGATCGCCAATTTCGGCGAGAAGACCATTAACCTAGAGAATTGGGAGTTCCGGGTTGGCGCCTACAATGATACCAACAGCAATGAGGCGAAGGATACCGACGAGGTGGAGACCCACCGGATCACGAAGATTGAACCCGCCTCAGGACAAAGCGCGGAGGACTTGAATCTCGAACCCGGCCAATTCGCCATCCTCTACTCGGATTTATCTCAAACCCCCGAAGACATCACAGACAACGGCCCCATGGGTATCACGGCGCTCAAACCAGCAAACCATGCGGATGGTGTAGAACCCCTCGTTCTTGGTTACCCCAGCGGCGCCACGCAGGGGCAGGTACTGCATCTCTCCTTGCACTTGGGTGAGATCCTCTTCGGTCAGGATGGCGCCAAGCGTTTGGAGCTTTACGCCCCCAATGAGATACTGGTGGATGCCTTCTATTACACTCTCTCCTCCGATTTCTGTTCACCGGGAGAACGTAGCCGCCGTCAAGATGAATATGCCTTCGCCCCTCAGCACCGTGGCGATCCCACCACCTCGGTACTCAGGATCGACATGAAGGTCGACAACAACAACACCCCCGCCGATCTGACCGATGATAGTACGCACACCTATTACAACTATGTTCATGGTCCTAAGCGATTCCTGGCCGAGGACGCGATAGTGACGGAAGACTTGACGGACGCCGCACCCAATCCAGATGAAATCGCAAAGCATGTAGGGTATCTACGGACACACATCGCCGGGAAAACCCTTGCAGCGGAAATCGATTCAGGTACCCAAGACCTGGATGACATCGCGATTCAGACCTGGAGCGAGTTTGGTGAGAACATCATCCAGTCACCCTCGGGTACAGCGCAGGTGGTCACCTTTACTTGGCCTGGGCTTCTGAACTGGTTTAGGAATCCCGACGCCGCGGACGGAAAGCGGTATCCCTTGTTGTTCATCCGGGCCGGTGGTCTTTCCGGTTACAACATCGGACGGATAGATCTCGATCCCACTAAAGATGGCAAGAGTTACAAGCAAGTATTCCATGGCGATCTCCTTTATGTGATCAATCCCAACCTTAGCGACGCGGATGAACGCTATGCGGACATCCTCGACACAGACACGGACTCTTTCCGGTTGTCCATCTATGGACCGGTCGCAAGTGTCACCGGATACATTCCCTTTTTCTCTTACATCGAAGTCTCGCCTGGCCGTGTGGACCAGATCGGGACAGCTTCGAGCACTGGACCGGCGGGACGCATCGCAGGCGATCCCGGCCAGGAATGGTTCTATTTCCCCGACAAGGATCTGGATGGGCAGTTCTTCTACATGGAACGCCGGCGGAAGGTCTACACCGACAAATCCACCGACGAGGTGCTGAGCTTCCAGCGTAGTCTTCGGTTCCGCGAGGGCCCCCTCACCTCCTGTTCACCCTACTTGGCGGGAGCCGGTGGACGGAACATCGAGAAGTACTCGATGGGGCGGGGAGTCTTCTCCGGCCCGAGTATCAACGAAATCCGTCAGATCGCTGACCGGATCGATCTGCACCCCAATCCTCAAGTGGATGGCCTCATCAATGTCAATTGCGCCGACATGAAGGTCCTGTGCGCCTTGCCCTTCTTCCCACCTGACTCAGAGCTCGTTCAGGATGTCAACACACGCATGACCTTCAACGCCTTCATGGGTCAGGTGGTCATGATGGGACGCTCCGAGCGTGGCTTCGATGGCGAGGTGGGTTACCCCGACGTCGATGATGACGGCGATGGACAAGCGGATCTGAACGATTACGGCTCCTCCCCCGTCTCATCCGTCCAGTTTTTCCCGCACTGGGATTCCGCCTCCTCGGGGAATGGTAACAACTCCCGCATCGGATATGGACAATTCAGTTTTAATGACAATGAGGAGGACTCGGAGGTCACGGGAATTGTGACAGACGAGAAAGAAGAGGCCAATTTCCCGGGCAGCGATGACGGTCCCTATCGTGAAGTGGGAGATATGGCCAACGCCATGCTCAATCCGATAGTCATCTCCGAGGTCCGCCGGCTTAATACCTCGAACCTGGGAAGTCTCAAACCGGCCTCCTGGAAAAGCCTCGACTCGGATGTCCGTCCGACCATCGATGAAAGCGATCTCCACATCATGCTCGGACGGATCGCCAACCTGTCTACAGTCCAATCCAACGAGTTTCTGGTTACCTCGCGGGGACGCATTTACAGCATCGAAGCGGCTACGCCGAAGGTGACCCCAGTTCCAGAGCAACTCGCCGAGCAAAAGATCGAAGCCGAGTTCAAACGGTAGAGAGAGAAGAGTTCCCCGCTTGGTGTTCACACTTTGGCGTGCTGGCATACCAAAGTGTGAACACCAGGTGGCCTTGTTGTCTCTTTCTCGGGTTACACCGGCACGCTAAAGCGTGAACAACATACAGGGAAAAGACTATCTCCCCCGCAAGTGCTTCCATTTGTGGTATCGTCATGGGTGAATTCATTGACAGTTACACACCCATGAGCCCAGCGAATCACCACATTGCCGTTGCTCCCTCGTTCCCATGACTCCCGGATTCTCGCGCTACCCTATTCCAAGGTCCATTCTGGGAGTCCTCCTGGCCGCGAGCCTGCTGGCGGGAGGGTGTCAAACCCTTGGCATCCGTTCGAATTGGTACCGCGAGGGCATCATTCTGGGGATGCGTGACCAGGCCAAGTCAAACAAGCTCTCACGCGAGAGCCTGGAGGTCCTTTACCGCGAGAATCTGCTGGAGACCTACAATCAAAACCCGGACGAAGCCTTCCGCTTGTTGCTTGCGGAGATCCTGAAAGACAAGAGGAAACAGCAGGATCCTCGTCTGGTGTATACCGCCGCTGAATTCGCGAATGTACTCGCCGAGCGCCGGGCGCCCTTCTGGAACCGCCGTCCCTTCATCAAGCGCCAGGGCCATATCCCCGGCACAAATCCCAGAGATCCCATTTCCGTGGAAGACCTCTCCACCAGCAAGCAGGAATTGCTCACTTACTACGATCTCGCGACATACCTTTCAAGCTCGTATATTGCGTTGGCATCGAAGCGGGTGGAAACCGAGGCCTACAACCCTCATTTCCGCATGGCTTGTGAGCTTTACAACTACTCCCTGGAACAGACTCTGCGGTTCACTTTGGATGCCATCCCCTTTAATCCACAAGCCTTCTATAAACTGAACCGGGGCCAGGGGGCTACTCCCGCCCGGTTCAAACTGGTCGGCTTTGATTGGAAGAAGGAGGACATACATGAGCTCCTCCCTTGCGTCGATTACGAGCCCAAGGAGATCAACCTCTCCTCCCGCCGTCAAGGACTTGGCGTACCAATGATTGGGATTCGTTACAGCGAGGAGGGAACTAGTCCGGCGATCTATCCCCCCGTGTGCGCCTTCCCTGTCACCGCGTTATACATTCCCCAGGAGACCTACAACCTCGAAATCACTGAATCTCAAGACACCCTACACCTGGTCAATCCATGGGCCCAGGAATCGATCCAGGTCGGTAAAAAGGCCATCCCCATCGAGGCCGATCTGACCACTCCTTTGAACTACATGCTCACCCGCACAGGCTTCGACATGGACATCTGGTCCAGCTTCCGCGCCAATGACGAGACCCTGCATGGCTCGACGTTCCTATTCCAGCCTCACCGGCCAGGACGTATCCCTGTTGTACTGTGCCACGGCCTCTTCTCCAATGCGCAACCGTGGGAGGCTTTGGTCAATGGGCTCATGGATGACCCCTGGATACGCAAACATTATGAGTTCTGGTTCATGCAGTATCCCACCGGCCGTGGACTGCTTGTTAATGCAAGGGAATTGCGGAAGTCGCTCACGAATCTACGCGCGCAAGTGGATCCCGATCACCATTCCCCCAGCTTAAATCACATAGTTTTCATCGGGCACAGCATGGGCGGCTTGATCGCCAGGTTACTGACGGAAGATAGCGGAAATGCCTACTGGGATTCGACCTGGAGCGTACCTATCGACAAACTCAATCTGACTCCCGCGGAACGGCAACCCCTTCAGGAAAGCCTCTTCTTCAAGCGGCTTCCCTTCATTGACCGGGTCATCTTCCTCGGGACCCCGCATCATGGTTCTCCTTCCGCCACAAACACACTGGGCTGGATCGGAAGTAAGCTTGTCAAACTACCCAACCCACAGCGTCTCTTTGTCAGGTCGGTGGAGGCCAAGAACAAGGAATATCTCAAGAAGGGCAATGACGAGAATCAGATGGTCAGCGTCAACCAGCTCCGTCCCGATTCTCCAGTCTTGACCACCCTGAACAGTTTGCCAATCCCCAAGGAGGTTCATTACCACAACATCATCGGTGACATTTATGGTGGCGAGGAGGCAGGAGATGGGTATGTTCCCATCGAGAGCGCGCGCATCCCCTGGGTTGAATCCGAGGTGGTAGTACCGACCAGCCATACCGAGCTTCAGGGACATCCCCTCTCGATCAAAGAGATCGCCCGGATTCTCCGCGAGCACTATGAGTCGCTCTCTCCGGAGGACACAGCGGAACTGAAGGTGGAAGATTAACTGTCACGAAGAAACATGGCGAATCACACCCCTACTCAACCTGGATGGTAATCTCATCGCCTCCACCTTCCTCACACACCGCGGAGATGCGGTGCTCACCACGGACAAGCCGCCAATAAGCCCGGTAGGGAGGGCCAGTACGGGCGTACTCAGTCCCATCCACCATCCAGGTAATGGTGACCGGCGCGCCGGAGATAGTGGCCTCCAGGCAGATCAGATTCCGCTGCTCCATTCTATTCAACACCAAGCGGTCTCCATGAACCGGATAGGTGATTTGGATAAGATTGCGTCCGGAAGATGGAGTGGACGTATCCCCCACCCCAACCCTCCCCCGCAAGGGGGGAGGGAGTGTCCCTCTTGTGGGAGAGGGTTGAGATGGGGAAAAGGGGATGGAGGTCCGTTCCATTAAGGCGTCCTCGGGATCAGTGAACGGCTGGGAATCCGGGAGACCCGCGAGACGGTAAGGTGAACTCAGGCCCGCCAACTCCCGGTCATAGAGCCATCCCGCGAAGGGCGTTTCAAGGTCATGGTAAAGCCCCTCCTGACGGTGAAAAGTGCACTCTTGACGGGGTTGGCTTCCCTGAATAAACCATTCCAGCCGGGTCGTGGGACAGTGCCCGGTCCTCTGCATGCCGGAATAACCGCACACCTCCTCTTGCACCACACCCTCGGGGACTGGAAAAGCTCCCGGCGAGGAATCCCGGTACAGAAACTTGAGGATCTCAGCGAAGATAGGTCCCGCACCCGAGGCCCCACCCAGCTTGTTCATGGGAGCGCCATTGAAATTCCCCACCCACACACCCACCGTGTACTCAGGTGTATACCCTACAATCCAACAGTCCCGGTAATGGGTGCTGGTACCTGTCTTCCAGGCCACACGATAAGGAAAATCGAGAGCGGCAGAGCCCCCAAAAGTGAGCAGACGAGAGCTGGGATCCGCCAGGATGTCCCCGATAATGAAAGTGGCCTGCGGGGAGAGAACCTGTTGTCCCGCCTCACAGGGACCGTGGGGCAGATAACGGAGCGGATGGTACTGTCCGCCATGGGCAAGCATCGCATAAGCGGTCACAAGCTGCTCGAGAGTAACCTCGGGATTCCCGATCGCCAGCCCCATGCCATAAAAACCAGGACCTTTCTCCGGGGAGTTGATCAGGTGAAGTTCCTCCAGGAAGCGGTAGAAGTCGTTCGGACCCACGAGACCGATCATGCGGACAGCCGAGAGGTTAAGAGAGTTGCCCAGCGCGGTCCGTACAGTGGTGGGACCATACTCCTCACGGTTTGAGTTGCGCGGATAGTACTCTCCCTGCACCGAGCGGTAGTGATGACGGGTGTCCTCCAAGAGAGTCGCGGCGGTGTAGCCTTGATCGAGGGCGAGGCCATAAAGGAAGGGTTTAAGGGCGGAACCGGGAGAACGGAGCGCCTTGATCCCATTGTTATATCCGAGGTCTCGTTCCGAGTATTCCAGGGATCCCGCCAGCGCGAGGACCTCGTTGTCACGGTTGCTCACCACCAAGCCGGCGGCTTGGGTGGCGCCTCCCTCCAGTAGACGTATCCGGTGGGAGAACAAGATGGCCTGGAGGCGGGTCTGGATCTGGGAATCCAGGGTCGTCTGAAGGGTGGAGGAGGCTCCCTCTGTCAAACCTCGCTCCACCAACAGGTTCACCAGATGCGGGGCCTCGAAGGAGAAGCGTTTGGGAGCCACCTTGAGAGGTTCCTCACGGGAACGGAGAGATTCCGCCTCCGAAAGGAATCCCAGTTGGACCATGCGTTCCAGGATCCAGTTCCGCCGGTTGCGCAGGCGGCCGGTGTCCTGGCGGTAAGGGCTGAGCCGTCCAGGAGACTTGGGCAACGCCGCGAGGGTGGCCATCTCGGCGGTAGTGAGGGTGGAGAGCGGCTTTCCGAAGTAAACCTCCGAGGCAATTCCTACTCCCATCAGGTTGTTCCCCAGCGGGACACGATTCAGATACTGTTCCAGAACCTGAGATTTGGAGAGGTACCACTCCGCTTTACCCGCCCGGACAACCTCGAGGAACTTGCCCGAAAAGGTCCTTGGACGCGCATACACTTGACGCACCATCTGCTGGGTCAGAGTCGAGGCTCCCGAGACGATGCGTCCTTCACTAAGATTTGAAAAAGCGGCTCGCAGGATGGCCACGGGATCAAATCCTGGGTGGAAGAAAAAGCGTTCATCCTCAGCGGCGATGAAAGAATGGATGAGAGGCTCCGGAATCTGGGCTATAGAGACCCACTCATGCCGCTCCCCACGCTCATCCGGCAGTGTCTGGAGTACCCGCCCAGTCCGGTCCAGGATGGTCACATTGTCCTTAAGCGCCAAGTCCGCTGGATTGAACCTAACCACACTCAGGAGCCCCACCAGAAGAACAAAGGAAAAGAGGCCCGCGGCGGTCATCACCCGCCAAAGCCTTGAACGGAACAGGAACGCGATCAACGAACACCGCATGAGGTGATTATCGCACTTCCAGACAAACCTCCCATCCCCCAACACGGCCTAGGTTGAATTGACTCTTTCTGTAACCGGGGGATTAGTATAGTGTGATCACAATGGTTGCATTCACTCTCAGGAGAGGACCCCAAATCCATGGATAACGTCATTATCCTCGGAAAGAGCGCGGGGGATTGGCAACGGCAAGCGATGAAGTTTCTCCGTTCAGGAACCATTATCCTCGCCGTGTTCATCCTCCTGTTCCTGGCTATCGCCGGGCGGCCCTATTTTACGGTCGGAACTACCGAGAACGGGTTGGTTCTACGCTTTGGAAAGCATGTACGGACAGTTCCGCCAGGACTACATATGAAGTGGCCCTGGCCAATCGAAACAGTCATCAAGCCGGATGTGCAGAAAATCCGCCGGATCACCATCGGTTTCCGGAGTTCGGACCAGACCATCCCCACGCGGAATCAGGCACCCGGACAAGAAGCCAAGACCGCCGTGCATGATGAGTCACTGATGCTGACGGGGGACTTGAACATCCTTATGGTCGAACTCGCGGTTCAGTACCATATCAAGGACCCCGCAGCGTATGTCTTTAATGTGAAGGAAAGCAATGAGGACACAGATGAAAGTACGGCTTTACGGGACATCTGCGAATCCACCCTGCGCCGGGTCATCGGAGATTATGGGGTTGATGCTCCACTGACCGAGGGCAAGGCGGCCATCGAGGACGAGATCCAGGATAAGGCCCAGCAACTCGCCGACCGGTATGGACTGGGATTGGAGTTAACCTCGGTGAACCTGCAGGATGTCCAACCCCCATCCGAGGTTCAAGCCTCCTTCAAGGATGTGGTTACCGCCAAGGAGAACAAGCAGAAATTCATCAACGAGGCATTAGGCTATCAAAATGGCGAGATGCCCCGCGCCGAAGGTAAGGCGGCGGGGGTTATCAACCAGGCCTCTGGGTATGCCCGGGAACGAGTTCTCAAGGCCCAGGGTGAGGTTCTGAAATTCTCAGCCCTGCTGACTGAGTATCGCAAGGCCCAGGAGGTTACCCGCTCCCGGATCTACCTCGAGACGATGGAGAAAGTCCTGGGCAAGGTGGGGGTCACCGTGATCGACAGTAATCTCAAGGGGCTATTGCCACTGCTGGATCTCTCAGATAAGGGCCAAGGGCCCAGGATCAAGAAAGAGCCGGATGAGTCACCCACCACGGATGTGGGAACAGAACCAAATTCCAGTATCGAGATGGGAGGACAAAAACCATGAAACCATTACTGATTGCCGTAGTGGTCTTTCTGGCCCTGTTTCTCGCCCCTTCCACCTTTTATGTCATCAGCGAGACCGAGCAGGGTGTGATCCTGAAGTTCAGCCGTCCCATCAAGGTAATCGTCAACCGGGTAGATGACAGCGAGTACGACGCTATCTCCGGTGAGATCCACTCCACCTCTGAAGGCAGCCGGGTGAAGATTTCGCGTGGACCGGGGCTGTACATGAAGATCCCCTTCCTGCACACACTTCAACGCTTCGACGCGCGCCTGCTTGAGTATGACGAGGAGCCGAGTGATGTGGTCACGCTGGAGAAAATCAAGCCACATGTCGACAGCTACGCCCGCTGGAGGGTTAGAAACCCTCTACGCTTCATGCAAAGCATCCAGCGCGAAGATCTGGCCGGTGGCCGTCTGCGTGACATCATCCGTTCCACTCTCCGGCTGGAGTTGGGACGGCACTACTTCCACGAGGTCATCCGTTCCTCGACACGTCCCATTGTCTACACCTCGGATTCCGGGGAGGTCGAGGCCACACAGGATTATCATCCACCGATCACGGTTGGGCGCGAAGCCATCATGGAGACCATCACCAAAACCTGTGACGCCAAGGCCCGCGAGTATGGAATGCACATTATCGATGTACGCATCAAGCGCGCCGACCTTCCCAAAGAAAATGCGGACTCGGTCTATGACCGTATGAAGGCGGAACGTGATCGCATCGCCACCCGCTTCAAGGAGGAGGGCAAGCGGGAGGCCACTAAGATCCGGGCTGATACCGACCGCCAGGTTAAAGTGGTCCTGGCTGAGGCGGCCAAGCAGGACCTGGAGATCCGTGGAAATGCTGATGCCCAGGCGGCGGATATCTACGCCAACGGATTCGAAGAGACTCTGCTCACCGGAGAGAAGCGGAAGATTGAAGGCTACAGCGCCGATCCGGACTTCTACAACCTGGTGCGGAAGCTCCAGACCTTGGAGAATGCCATCAACCCGGGCGACCGGCTGATCTTGACCACGGATGGCCCGTTACTGGAGGTGTTCTCGGGGATGGGAATCAAACAACCCTGAGTTAGTCAACGCATAAATGCGGAGGTGTCCAGTGTGGTTCATACACTTGTTCCACATGCTTGCCTGGGTCCTTTTGGTGGGTTTGAGTATCCCAACCGCATGCCACTCACAGACCAATGTGGGATGCAATGAGATGCTTGAGATCCGCTTGGATGTTCCGGCGGGTTGGAGTCATCCCTTTGACAGCCAGGATATCCAGGTTGATGCGGATATCACCGGCCCTGGCAACCAGACCTGGAAGGTGCCCTGCTACTACCACGCGGAAAAGGATTGGCGGATGCGCTTCGCCGCTCCTCTTCCTGGAGAGTACACCTACCGGATTTCCGCATCTTTGAAGGGCGCGCCCGCCAAGGAATTCACCTCTGGCTCCTTCATAGTCGAACAATCACAGATCCCCAGCCAGATCGGGATCCATCCCCAGAATCATTACTACTTCGCCACGCGCGAGGGCAAGGTGTTCTATCCAGTGGGAGAGAACCTGGCCTGGGTGAATGTGAAAGCGGAGGACATGGGAAAGTTTCTTCGTAAGCTCGGCACACATGGAGCCAATTGGATCCGCCTGTGGATGTGCCACTGGGGACTCACGGATCTGGAATGGACCGCTAAAGATTTTAGTGAGTTCCATGGGCTGGATGGGTATGCGCTGGACAATGCCGCGCGGATCGATGGCATCTTCGCCCATGCGGCGCAGCAGGGGATCCGCATCCAGCTGGTCATCAATCACCATGGTCAATACGCCACCAAGGTGAACCCGAACTGGGATAACAACCCTTACAATGTGGCGAATGGCGGCTTCTTGGCGGATCCCAAGGAGTTCTTCACCCACCCAGAGATGAAGCGCCATTACAAAGACCGTCTGCGCTATCTGGTGGCGCGCTGGGGCTGGTCCCCCCACCTGTTCGGCTGGGAGTTGTGGAATGAGGTTAACAACACCGACGCCCTGCGCATGGGCAACCCGGCGGAGCGCCAGGCGGTACTCGATTGGCATGTGGAGATGGCACGGTATCTCCATGACCTCGACCCGTATCACCATCTCATCACCACCAGCGGGTGCGCCATCAAGGAGGGCGCCTGGGAGGATGACACCTGGGGACTGCCCGAGTTCGATTTCAACCAGGCGCATGATTACATTGCTAATGTGATCGACCGCATTCGTACCCTCGCGGTCGAGTTGCGCCAATATAAAAAACCTTTCTT
>CAYRBI010000051.1:0-33551 GCA_964422415.1 uncultured bacterium
TGTGTCAATGCCAGACCGACAGCGAACCAGGTGGCTCCTTTATAATCAATGATGTGATAAGCGGAATGCTTCACTTCCTCGGCCACTTTGTGGCGGGCTTCTTTCCAATCGTCACATTTTAAACACGTGCGGCAGAATTGTTGGATGGGCATACCGGCCATGTTCGTCATGGACCAGGCAGCAAATTCACTGTCACCATGTTCTCCCAAAATATGAGCATGAACATTATGAACATCCACACCGCAGTGCAGGCTTAACAAGTGACGGAACCGGGCGCTATCCAGCACAGTGCCGGATCCGAGTATGCGTCCCCGTGGCCAACCGGATCGTTGATGCGCAACATAGGTCAGGATGTCCACCGGATTGCTTACAATCAGTACAACTGCTGGCGACTTCTGGAGCACGATTTCGTCGATAATAGCATGGATGATTAAAATGTTACGTTGCAGTAGATCCAAGCGGGACTCGCCGGGCTTTTGTTTAGCTCCGGCGGTAATGACAACCATGTGAGCATCGGCATAATCAGCCACCTGGGCTTCATGAATCTGGACAGAAGGAAAAAATGCTTGACCATGAACTAAATCGAGGACCTGTCCCATCGCTAGTTCATGATTGGCGTCGCGCACGGCAATCTCATCGGCCAGACCACTCTGGGCCAAGGCGTATGCGAAAGTAGAACCCACAGCGCCAGCGCCAACAATTACCACCTTTCGTGGTCTCCAAGTGGCATCAATCATCTATGTCCCTCCTCAAGTTGAGTGGTTCCCGCTAAAGCGGGGGTGAGATACGGCTGAATACGTTACACAATCGAATCAACAAGGGAGTAGCCAGTGTCCTGTACTGTCGATTTATTCACCCAGCACGGATGACAGGAACTGCGGACCTATCATGCACCGCTAGATGCCCACGCCGAAGAGACGGCCGACAGCGGATGTACACCCCATGGCCACAGATCCCCAGAACGCAACACGTAGGGCTCCCCGGATGAGCGGGGCGCCACCAAGGCGGGCTGCAACGCCCCCTAGCACGACAAGGAGCCCCAAGGTCACTCCTACCACACCCGGTGTCAGGATCCCCGCGGGTAAAAGTACTGCGAGAACCACCGGTGGCGCCGCTCCGGCTATAAATGAGGCTGCGGATGCCATCGCCGCCTGTATCGGACGAGCTCGTGTAATCTCATGGATGCCGAGCTCGTCGCGGGCATGGGCTCCCAAGGCGTCGTGGGCCGTCAGTTGATCGGCGACTTGGATCGCAAGATCATGGCTTAAGCCACGGTTGATGTAGATTCCCGCCAACTCGTCCCTTTCAGCTTCTGGAAAGTCGGCGAGTTCACCGCGCTCCCGGGCGAGATCAGCCTGTTCGGTGTCGGCTTGGGAGCTGACGGAGACGTATTCACCGGCGGCCATCGAGATGGCGCCAGCCACAGACCCTGCGACAGCAGCCAACAGAATCGCCGAGTGGCCAGGCTTAGCGGCAGCCACACCCACAACTAAACTACTCGTTGAGATGAGGCCGTCATTGGCTCCAAGGACAGCGGCTCGTAGCCAGCCGATCCGGTCACTACGATGAAACTCACCGTGCATGGTAGTCCTTTCAACTGGGTCTCATTCAAATATCTTTTAACAACTTGCAGTATGGCATCTTTACTCGTAAAAGGACCACTGTGATTGCCCCGAGGTTCCTATCGGTATTCCGTAATTCTGAATTACTGTCTGCATTTGGGGGCTTAGTTGTTTGACAAGTTCTGCATTGTACATTCCAGAGGGCTGGGGTTGTAAAACAAAATTATTGAATATTTCCAGAGCCGCGATCCCATAAGAACGAGATATCGCGGCAAGCGATCCATCGGTGATTGCCGGATCCACATCGGTGGTAATGATTGAAATAGTATTGTCGCTGTTACGGACAATCTTGAAAGTACGGAACTGTTGCGGGTAATCTCTTATAGAAGGAGTTTCAATCTGCCAGAAGCCATATTGAGGATCAGTGGATGGGAAAGGGGTAACTGTATTTAAATGACGATGTCCAGCAAGCCATAGAATGAGATTCGGATATTCATGTAGTTTAGCAATCAGTTGCGCTTCGGTTATAGGAGCGTATGGATCCCAACGAATCCCAGATGGAAACACTGCGACACCTATAGGAATGTGTGCGGCGATGATCATGAGCTGATTGGCATTCTGACCTTTGTCAAGTTCATTGATAAGCCAATTAAAACGTTCTTGGTTAAGAGAGCCGTGAGCATAACCAATCGAATCGGGATGGTTGGCATCATCATCGTTTTGGGTATCATCCAGTACAATAATCTTAATTGGGATATTCGGCTTCGGCACAAAACTATAACAGGCGGAGCCATCGGCGACCATGGCAGCCGTGAAACCATGACCAGAGGGATTGGAAGTTGTTGTAAAGAATTCGTTTATCCACTCACTTCTCGAAAGTAAACGGCGGTTCGCATCGGCGGCTGGTATCGTCGGAGTGGCTGTAAAGTCTTCAACAGGTCCTGCACCGATCACATCCCCGTTGAGAGTCCTGCCATCAATTGATCCCATATATATACCACGGCTATCCGCGCCGAGTGGATCGGTTATTACATTTCCTAAATTGAGTATTTCTTTACCTTTGACAGTATCCCGTATGTAATCATTTGGCGGAAGGAAGCCATCAAAGAAATGATCATGATTACCAAGAACTTGGTACCATTCGATTGAATCATCAAGTCCTTCCGCCACGAATTCGTCCTGATAATCATTGTTAGGTCCAGGAACAGGATCATCATCGTCACCCGAATCAGGGTTGATGATCCCCCCGTCGAGGACATCCAAATACCATCTCAGTTCATTATACTGAATGCTGTTGCCTGCATCCCCCAGAGAGATACCAAAATCAAATGGAACCTGTTTGTGAACAGCATTGATGGTTTGCACGATTGCGTCCAACACCTGCATTGTATACAACATAACTCCAGAATAAGCTGCAAAGGTTCCGCCTTTGTATCCCAACGTGATCACCTGAGCAGGAGTTTCCTTATCGGTGATATGGATGTCGGATATGGTAAAGAAATTCAAGAGATTTGCAGTATGAGTGACTGTATCACCATGATAATCAGTCGCCATGATGCTGGTTTGTTTTCCCGCATCGATTCCCAATCCATAATGCCATTTGCCATATCCGTTCGGTTCGTATTTTGGAATCTCATATGGAAGAACCGTCTCAAAAGGGGTAGGTGTATCGGGCATAATCATCTGTTGACGTGTCGTATAGACATCTGAGGAAATTGGATAACTTGGATTTTCACATTGGGCACCTGGAACGATAAAGGCCAACACAATGTGTATTGTTAGTACTGTGAATGCATTTTTAATCATGAATTGAAGCTATCCCTTTCATAAGTGACAAAAATGAAACTGAACTGATCACTTAATATTACGTAATATAATACATTACTTCTTCATTATAACAAAATTGGAGTAATCATACAACCTGCGGAAATGTCTGGGATGAAGTCTTGGGAAAGGAACGGGGATTTTTTGGTATGGGGTTGAAGGTGGGCGGGATGGTTTCTTTCTTCTCCTCGTGTCGGGAGGGTGATGTAGGGTATGCCCTCCAGGTTGAAACGTTGCTATCTCCAGTTCAACCGGTTATTAGGATACTCCACATGAACTGTGTATTGATCTATTCCTACATCCGCCACATTGACCGGGTACTGCTCCTGCCCCCATGGAAAAGCAAGACACCTGGATTTATTCCGAAGCGAATTCAATGAGTGCCGCGAAAGCGGAGAACCCGGCACCAAAGGCCAGGAGCATTCCTTTCTGTCCGGTTTGCGGCTGGCCGTGATCCAGGATCTCCCGCAACACAAAGAGAACGGATGGTGAAGACATGTTGCCATAATTCTCGAAGATGTGGTAAGAAAAGCGCAGTGATTCTTGGGCTAATTCCAGTTGCTTGGCGACTTGAGCCAGCACCACCGTACCACCTGGATGGACCACCCACCAAGCAATGTCATTCCGGGAGAGGCTATGACGAGTCAGGAGCCGTGACGCCACTTCTGTGACGGTGTGTGCACCGATGACCGGTACCCGCTTGGTCAAGTGGTTACGCAATAGGCCGCTTTCCGTACGGTAACGTAAATCCTCGCGGTATTGGGGGAAAAGACCCGCGGCAAAATCCACAATATGTGCCAGACCACCCTGACGGCAGTCCCGCGGCAGGTCGAGAACAACGGCAGCGGCTCCGTCACCAAAAATAGAATTGCTCACCACCAGCTCCGGATCATGACTGGGGAACAGGGTGGCTGAACAGTTTTCTACGGCAATGCTGAGAACGGGGCCTTCTCCACTACGGGCGAGCATCCCAGCCGCAGCCTCGAGATTCGGAATCGCCGCACCGCACCCCATCCCCATCAAGTCCTGGAAGCGAATGGATGTCTTGAGCCCCAGGTCTTCCGCGATATACGAGGAGAGACCCGGGCAGAGGTAGCCTGTGCAGGTGTTGACAACCAGACCGGTTATTTCATCAGTTTCCACACCAGCCTCTGCCATCGCCCGGCGTGCGGCGGTGACGGCTGATGAACGGCTGAATTTAAGAAAACGCGCCAGTAGCCGGTCGGGGTTGGTCTCGAGGGCATCCATCTTGGCATCCATCCCCAAATACCTTCCCTTGATTTTTCCGTCCAGGAGAATGCGGCGATACAAATCCTGTTCGGATGGTTTCAGGGTGAATTGCGTGGAAAAGAACTCGTAGGCCTCCTCTTGGGTTACATACAGTGGGGGGGTAGCGGTACCCAGGCCTCTAAGGATGGTCTTCACGAGTTCTTTCCTGGTTTGAACCGGATAATGGCGGCGATCCGAAACCAGCGAGCTGCATCCACGGAAACCGTGACTCTATCAAGGTGCCGTAATAAGGCGCTCAGTTCATTGATCGTGAATCCCCGCTGGATGGAGAGCAAGGCATCATGCCAGACTCCTGCTGGCATTCCAGTAATGGCCAACAGCAGTCTTGTTGCGAGAGATGCCTGCCGTGAGCGGCGGAGATCGTTGATGAGCACGCTGTTGAGCACGAAATCACGGAGCCTCTGTAACAACAGGAGGATTTGTTCATTGCTGAAATGATGGAAGCACATGGAAGCCATGGCACAATCATACGGTTCGGCTGGTTGGTGAGCGAAGACATCCTCCCGAAGCAGTTGCACCGCCGGGTCACCCTCTCGGGCAAGCCGCTCGCGCGCAAGGTCAATCGCATGGCCGGCCATTTCCAGGCAGGTGAAGTGCAAGGGAATGTTACGTGCATGTGCCCAACGGCTCATCGCCAGTGGGATGTCGCAGCTTCCCGAGCCGATGTCGAGGATATGCAAAGGGGCACCGTTCTGACGCCTCATAACCTCGGTGGCCAGAAAACACTGAACTACCCGGATCCCGCCGAAGTAACAATTGACTGTCTCCATGAAGTGGTAGCTTGCTTTGGCCAGCGCCAGATCATAGTCTGGCTGGTCCAGGAACTCCATTGCTGTGGCACGTGAGTCAAACACCCCAGAGCCCTCCCATTACCAGGGCATCATCCATTTCAGCATACTTTTTCAACACCTCGCTGCGGAACTCGGGCGAGATCGAAACAGCCTGCGTAGCAATCCGTTCACAATATCCACAAGTCCGGCAGTCCAAGGAGGCGCAGTTGCGGTTGCGAAACCCATCCAAAAAATTCTCCGGGATCTGCTGGGAATCCACCCGGACCGGACACTCCTGCAAAGGCGAGAGCATCCCCTGCAGTCGTGCTAAATCAAGCAATGGTTTCAGCCGCTGTAGTATCGCTTGCCGGGGTTTCCAGAAGTGACGCAGAGTCCAGAAGGATTCCTTCCGGACAGGTTCCTTGAAGCCATATGACAACAGCAATTCGGCCAAATTGTCAGTGGACCGCCGCTCGCTATAGGCTTTAACGCGCCGTAGCAGTTCCACTGACGGAATCCCTCGTTCCAGAAGTTTGAATGTCGTGTATCCCATGGCTTCATAGACGGCGAGGTCTTCCGGCCGGATCCACGCCGCCTTGATGAATAATGACGGATCCATCAAGCGCAACCGCGAACAGCGTAGGAAGCAGTAATCGATGAAGAGTGTGTGGGTTTCATCAGATGCATGTGCGAAACCGTTCTGATGATAGGTTTGTAATGGACAGTTTGGGAGGCAGACGTGATTCGCAATCAGCTGCAGACCACAACGGACCGATTGGCGGATAGCTGTCAGACGGTGAAAGTCCCGGTTAATTGAGAAGCTCTCAAGCGTGATGGCATCCGCTCCAAGGTCTTCCCAGAAACGGGCGCGACGGGGTGTGTCCACCTGGGCATAAATCCCAACTCTTACCTTGAACTCGGGAAAACGGCGTTTGACCAGCTCCAACAGAAAAGGGGTGGATACAGTGACCCGGTGCACGCCTAGCTCTCCCATCTTGGTCAGCAGCGCTGTCACCCGTCTCTGCCAGAGACGGGTCCATTCCTGGTTGCCGAAACAGGCGCCGTTCAGGAGATAATTAAAAGCGATGCCATGCTGATCGAGCAGGCGGATGTAACTTCGTAGTTCTGCTTCCGAGAGCGGTGTCGCCAAGTAGCGGGGACGGCCACCACTGATGCCATCAGCGGGAAACTTACCGTATACTTCATCGACCGGGTATGCGGCGAGGGCCGGAACTAGTTCCGTATCGTAGTTCGCCGCCAGCGAGAACCTGGCCGGTCCAGGTGTTACCGGGATAGGACTGGCCGACTCAAGTGGCATATAGGTCTGTCCCCGATCTCTTGGTTGGGTCTTAACGCAATCATGACCAGCTGGCAATGCTTTGCCTCATAGAGCATAGGGCTCAGTTCGTCATTGTTGTTGGCCTGACCCTCGATGTCATGTACAAAGCCTATCATATCGATTCCATCTTCGTTACCTTACCGCACGAGGGATTCAGCCATCTCAAACGGTGACTCTCTCAGCAGTTCCCCATACCGGTTTCCGGCACCCACAAAGGATGAAAATGAAGTCCGTGGTCTGTGCATAGCTGGTGGCAAGGCAACGCGATGGGATCCATGGCTCACGTTTTCATGCCGCCGCCCCCGGAGTCACACCGGGGACGGCGGCATGAAACATATACGAATGAGAGAACACCGTAGCCTTGTCCCCGGCTAACAACTGAATGAAGGACACGATGGCTTTATTGTCACGTTCTATATTCAACAGGCTGCTATGTGTCGATGAAAGATTTGGGACAGTCTTTCCCTGCAATCCTGTAAAGCAATCACAAGTCTGTCCGGTACCGTTGGTTCATTCAGCCTTGAACTGAAATGAGTAGACCTTGCTGCCACGGAACACGAGTTTCAGCCGGACTGGTTTTCCCGAGAGTGAGCCTACATCCCAGGTACCATCTTTCCAGGATGCGGTCTTCGCAAGATAGTCTCCATTGATAAAGCGTGCTTCCTCCAGGCCAAAACCGGGGATTTCTTTCCCATCCGCATCAAGGATTGCGATGCGTCCCTCTCCTGAGGCGCTGGTGTCCACATTCAGAACCAATCGCTTGCCCTCGAATAGGAATGGTGCGGTGACTGTTGTCCCGCCCGTGTAATCGAAATCGAGTGAAGTGAAGCCATCGATACGTTGCTTCATGCGAAAAACCCCGCCCAGCTCGCGCCCCAAGTTCTTTTTACGGACTTGGGTGTCTCCATGGGTGAAGTTGTAAGCGGCGTAATAATGAACCAGATGATCATCGAAATAGAGAATCCCTGGATAAGCATGAATCACTCTCAGGTCCATATCCTCGAATCGGTGAAGAGGAATATAGGGGGTACGGTAACGAGTCCAGATCCTCCCATCATGGCTAGTCGCCAGCTGAGTCTCAATCACACCGTCGTTGGTCTTCCCTCCAGCCTCGAGAGTGGGTGTATTCAGATAGGCCCGGTTGGCGGGTTCATTGTAATGGTAATAAGGGGTGGGGAAGGCGAAATAGGTGTCTGGAGCGAGAGCATATTTCTCAGCGGAGTTCGTGTAGAGATCCATCGCTGGCGGGTCTTGTTCGTCCCGTGCCATGACGACTTCGAAATGATCTGGCCAGGGATCGGCAAGGTTTGCGACCTCGATTCTTCCAACACAACGTCCCAGCAGCTGGGACTGGGGATAGGGGATGTTCGGGGCCACAGTGACCTTCGCATCACGGTACCAAACTCCCCGGTCATTCTCAGCTAATTTGAAATGGTGAATAAACTTCTCTAGCTGATTGTCCCAGAAGGTTGCAATCTGGCTGTCTGAGTGGTGTTGGGAGAGCAGCACCTCCTCTTGGGTGAAATGAATCCCATCGGGAGAGGTGAATAATCGGGTACCGCCTGTATCCGGATTGCTTGAAACATAGGCATACCGTTTCTCCGGGGAAGCGCCAGGAACGATGACAACTGTACCCTCGCGTTGCGCCCAAATAACAATGTTGTTGTCCTTACTCCCCTTCCACTCGACCACCCCAAGGCTTGGTTTCTCCCAATGGATTCCATCCATGGAGGTTGCCAGAGCAAGACAGAAACCAGGTTGTACATCCCAGCAAACAGGCACGTAATACATCCGGTATTCCTTCGCAAAGGAATCCCACAGGACATTGCCATAAGAAGTGATTCCCCCGGCTTCCCAGGGACGGTCCGCGAAGACAACCAGGTCTCCCGTCTCAGCGGGGTTCACGGTGATGTGGGCCCCCTTAACCTCGGTGAGAAGGAATTCATCTAAAAACAGGTGCTTATTACCGGCCATGTTGTGGACGCCATCCGGATAAGCGGTGTGAGAGACCATGAGCGGAAGAGATACTGCAACCAAGAGACGAAACTGAAATGAGAGTGCCATTAAACCTACCTCCAATGCAGTTCACAGGTTTCGTACGATCTTCAATAACCACTTGAAAACGCTCATCTTAGGAAAATGAAATCGTTTTCATTGTAGAGACTATATGCAATATCTTTATTTGATGCAAGCCCTAGATCTGCCGCAGGTTCTGTCTATGTGATGCATAGAATATCTTAATTGCAACCAGTTTCATGTCATTCCATCCTATCACCCCGGTTTTTATGCAAGATGGGATGAATGTCAGCCGGGATATAGGCATGAATTTTAGATGAAAGAGAGAGTAGAGAGGAGTCTTGCAAACGTTTTCAGTTCTTGCTAAAGTCCGCTTTTGGAATTTCAGGAGGGAGTGAGTATGCCGTTGTTGACACATTCTGGGGATGACCCTTTTCTTGATGAAAACGGAGAATCGCGTGTTCTTCTGGGAGTGACTGTCATCAGTAACTCTCCGCGCATAGCGGAGCTGGCTGGATCTTCCGGTTTAGACACGGTCTGGATCGAGGTGGAGCATGGAACGGCGGGTTTTGTGGAAGTGGAGTCACTGTGCATGGCTACGGAGGCTGGGGGCGCTGTGCCCACTGTTCGCATCCCCGACTATCAACGTACTCATGTCCTCCGCGCAGTCGAGGCTGGCGCGCGGATTCTAGTAGTTCCCATGGTCAACACAGCTGAACAAGCGCGCCTGATTGTCGAACACGGCAAATTCCCACCACTCGGACGGCGTGGTTACAACACACGCTCCAGGGGGGTGGGATACGGGCTCAAACCACCCATGGAGGCCTTCTCCGAGGCGAACTCTCGCACCCATTTCTTTCCTCAGATCGAAACACTGGAGGCAGTCCGGAACCTTGATGATATCTGCCGTGTGGAGGGGATCGCTGGAGTGTTCATTGGGCCCGGGGATCTCACATCAGATGCAGGTAAACCGGGGTGTTTCAATGACCCAGAAATGATCGATCTGGTCGTCTCCTGTATCCAACGCGCCCGTGCCCTGGGGAAACATGCAGGGATTCTAGTGGTTCCTGGCCCCATGTTGGATGCAGCGCGCGAGGCAGGTTGCGATTTGGTCTTTGGAGGAGGTGACCTGGCCGATCTTTCGAAAGCCTGGAAAACACTTCGGGAGACGATGGGGATTTGAGGGTTGCCATGCGATCTTTTTCAATTGCGCTTTGTCCCGGTGATGGGATTAACAGGAAGGACACTCATGATTCAATCACCTCTCCTTCCTGAGATCCGGAACTATATCGATGGCCGTTGGGTGGATGGACACCACAGCAAACCCCTCAAGGTCTTCAATCCAGCCACTGGTGAGGTTCTCGCTGAGATAATTCAATCGGATTCTACGGATGTACGTCTTGCCATTGAGGCAGCGCATCGTTCACTTGATAAACCGGACTCCATCCAAGTTCGCCGCCGCTGGCTTGAGGATCTCCACCAAGCCTTATTGCAATACAAAGAGGAGATCGCGCGGATCATTACGCTCGAACAGGGAAAACCACTCCAAGAATCACGGACTGAAGTCGACTACGGCGCGGGTTTTTTCCGGTTCTTTGCAGAAAATGCCGGCCACCTCGAACCCAAAGAGATCCATGTTCCCAAACATCCCGCACGATGGACTGTCTATCACCGTCCCGCTGGTGTCGCGGCGTTGATTACTCCCTGGAATTTCCCGTTGGCTATGTTTGGAAAGAAGTTCGCGCCGGGTATCGCGGCGGGGTGTGGGGTGGTCACCAAGCCCGCCTCACAGACTCCTTTGACAGCCATTGCTGTTTATACCCTCGCCGAGCGGTTGGGTATCCCTCCGGGTAAAGTGAATCTTGTTATTGGACTAGGCTCTGGCATCGGAGAGTTGTTCTGCTCCCATCCCGCAGTGCGGATCATCAGCTGCACTGGGTCCACTGAGACAGGTAGAGCGTTGTTGCGCATGTCAGCCAACCACATCAAGAAATTGGCTCTCGAGCTTGGTGGTAATGCTTCCTATATTGTCTTGGAAGATGCCGATCTGGATCTGGCTGTGGACTTGCTGATCGACAACAAGTTCCGGTGTGCGGGCCAAACCTGTGTGTGTGCCAACCGTGTCTATGTGCAGGAAACAATCCGGGATGCTTTCCGGACCAAGCTCATCACCCGGCTCTCCCGGCTGGTGGTGGGGGATGGCTCGAGGCCGGGTACGGATGTGGGACCTCTGATCAATACCGCGGCATTCCAGAAAGTGAGTGAGCTGGTCGCCAATGCACTCAACAAGGGGGCTATGAGAGTTTTCGGTTCTGAGCCTGAACCACCCTTGGAGGAATGGGGCGCCTTCTATCCCCCAACTCTTCTGGAAAATGTTACTGAGGATATGGAAATCGCCCAAGAAGAGGTCTTTGGCCCGGTTGTTTCGATGATCTTCTTCAAGACTGATGAGGAAGTCATACGGCGTGCCAATGACAGCATTTATGGTCTTGCGGGATATGTATTTACAACAAATCGCGAGCGTGGGTTGCGGTTGATTGAACATCTGCAATGTGGTCACGTTGGCCTGAATAGCGGCTCGGGGCCGGTTCCGGATGCCCCATTTGGTGGAGTAAAACAGTCCGGTTTCGGACGGGAAGGTGGTCTGGAGGGTTTGTTTGAGTATGTCGAGTTCCAGACCGTGGTGTCGACGGAATGACTCATCCGCGCCTTGCCATTATCAATGGCACTTGTCTTGAAGTGATTGACCAGTTCCTCGGTTGGATCCGTGACCAAGGTGTGGAACCACTGGCCGATCCTTCCATACTGGCGGTCCATCCGGAACAACTTGCGGATTTTCTACAAGGTGTCGATGGTGTGGTGGGACCCACCTACTTCCCTCTTCCGGATGATCTGTTTCCACGGATCCCATCACTTCAAGTGGTCTCCTTGGCCTCCAGTGGCTTCGATACTCTGGATGTTTCCGTGGCGACTCGTAATGGGGTTGTGGTGACTCATGCTCCCGGCATGGAAGGAGCCGAGGTTGTGGCGGATCATACTTGGGGGCTGATGCTCGCCCTTACACGTCAAATCCCATATCACTACCAATTGCTTCAGGTGGGACAATACGAACGTGGTATGGGAACAAGTGTCTTTGGGAAGACCCTCGGAATCCTGGGGTTGGGGCGGATTGGACGGTGTGTTGCACGGCGCGCCAGAGGTTTTGATGTCCAGGTGCTGGCCTGTGAGATATCGCCAGATAGGGAGTTCATGCGTAATAACCATATTGAATTGGTGTCATTTGAGGACCTCCTTCGCCGTTCCGACATCCTCTCCCTGCATCTGCGCTTGGAGGCACAAACAGAGCGCTTCATCGGAACGCGTGAATTACGGTTGATGAAGAGGACAGCATTGTTAATCAACGCGGCGCGAGGCCGCCTTGTGGATGAAGAAGCCCTGTTGGAAGCGCTCATTCATAAAACGATTGCAGGAGCCGCAACCGATGATCCTCCCCAGCGGTTGGATAGCCCCCTGCTGCATCTTCCCAATTATATTTGTACTCCTCACCTGGGCAACCGTGCCATCGAGGGTGTTCTCTCCGTGACACGAAGGGCTCTCGAGAATGCAGTGGATGTCCTGCAAGGCAGGCGGCCCACCGATGTTGTAAATCCTGAGGTTTACACAGGCCGGCTGCGCGCGCACTTTCCCTCTGAGGTTTTGGTCTAGATGAAAATCACAGATATAAAAACATATGTGGTTCAAGCTCCCGCGCGGACTTTTGTAAATGTGTTGGTCGAGACGGATGAAGGTATCACCGGTCTAGGTGAGGCTGGGCTACAGCGCCGCTGGAAAGGTATCGTGGGGATTCTGGATCATTTTAAGCGGTGGATAATCGGCCAGGATCCAATGAGGATTGAATACCTTTGGCAGCGCATGTTCCGTGGGGGATTTTATCCGGCTGACCGCCTCATCGGATCCGCCATTTCTGGTATTGATATTGCGCTTTGGGACATTAAGGGCCAAGTCCTCGGAGTTCCCATTTATGAATTGCTCGGGGGGCGTTTCCGGGACCAAGTGGAGTGTTTCACTTTTCCGGAAAATAATCTGATAAATGACCGCGAACTGGACCCGGATGATGATTATCTGAAACTGGCCACGGGATCAGGTGATTTAAATGCCGTCCGTGAACTTGCCCGCCGTTTTGTCACCGAGGGTCATAAATATCTCCGGTTTGGAGTTGCTTTCCAAGAGACTGGATACTATGACCAGAGGCATGCTCTACGAAAACTTGTGACTGTCCTACGCGCGGCTCGTGAGGCCGGTGGAGACAGTCTTGAATTGATGGTGGACCTGCATGGCCGGATCGACATGCAGGACTCGATCTGGTTCTGTAAAGAGGTTGAACCGCTTGGAATGTATGTAGTTGAAGATCCGGTGCGTGCCGAGAGTCCCCAATCTTACCGGCATCTTCGCCAACATATCAATGTCCCTCTCGCGGCGGGAGAACAATGGGCACACAAGTGGGAGTTCAGGCAGGTGATTGAAGAGGATCTTGTCGATTTCGTTCGTACCGATGTCTGTATTGCGGGGGGCATCACCGAGGCCAAGAAAATCGCCGCCATGGCTGAAGCCCATCATATCAAGATGCTCTTTCACAATCCCTTGGGACCAGTCTGTCTCGCTGCCAGTCTTCATCTTGATGCGGCTCTGCCCAATTGTGGACCGCAGGAGGTCCTTCATATTCCGCAGTATGCTCTACCAGATGTCTATGAGATTTCATTCGAGCTTCTGGATGGTTCGTTCACGATCCCCACGGGTAAGGGATTGGGAGTTAAATTCAACCAAGAGGCGGCTGCCACACATCCTGGCCTCATGACTGAGCCGGTTCATCTGCACAGTCGTGATGGGGGTTTTACGAACTCTTAATACAGCTGATTACATGGTTCACGTGTTTCTGTGAATGCTTGAGTTTGCTTCAGTGGGAGTTTTTTCAATGCCAGATCATGCTACAGGCCTTACATTTCATTGGCTCGATGGATTAATCCTCATCGTTTATCTCATTTCTTTACCCGCTGTCGGTTATTACCACTCTCGCAAGCAGAGAGACCTGAAGGAGTACTTCCTGGCGGGAAAGAGCATGAGTTGGTTTCCCATCGGACTTGCGCTCATGGCAGCTCTCAACAGCGGAATTGATTACCTCATGCAGCCTTCGGGGGTACTCAAATTTGGAATCGTCCTTTTGGCCGCTAATTTGTCCTGGTTCCTGCTCTATCCCTATGTCTTCTTTATCACGCTTCCTCTCTATCGCCGGCTCGATGTTCATTCGGCTTATGAATACCTGGAGAAACGATTTGATTTACGCGTACGTGGTTTGACTGCGGGGATATTCATCCTCTGGCGGCTGGGGTGGATGGCCACGGCGCTCTATGTACCCTGCTTGGCGATCACGACTGCAACCGGCAATGAGGCCTATCTGATTCATTCAATTATTGTCCTCGGGTCTATCGTGACACTCTACACATTAATGGGGGGCGTGGAGGGAGTCATTTGGACAGAAGTCGCGCAGTTCTGCATTATGTTTTTGGGTCTTGGAATCACGTTGGCTGTCATCCTTTGGAATGTCGAGGGGGGATTCATTGCGATCATGCAGGATGCGGCCAAAGTAGGTGATGCCACCCTCCACACTGGGAGTGAAGAAGTATCCGGTCTATGGAATCATATCAAGCATTACTTTGTGATTCCAATACCTATCGTGGGTATGATTGTCGCCACCATGGTCAGCCGTGTCACCAATTACACAAGCGATCAGGTAATGGTGCAACGCTTCCAGACTTGCAAGACTATCAAGGACGCGCGCGGTGGATTTGTCTTGACCGCTCTTGGCGACATACTCTGGATGACAATCCTTGTTTTTGCCGGTGTCGCGTTGTTCACATATTTCAAGCAAATTGGCGGTATGCCCGAATGGCTTAAGGAACCCAATGCTCAAGACCAGGTGTTTCCATACTTTATGGGAAGGGTCTTCCCTGTTGGCCTTACGGGATTAGTCATAGCGGCGATTTTCGCGGCCTCTCTCTGCAGCATGGGTGGGGCGATCAATTCTGTAACTTCAGTCGTTGTCTTTGACTTCTATGAGCGGATATACAGGGGAAGGAAATGGGATGAGATTCCTGTTGATGCCGAAGAACAACGGCGGCAGGTACGTCTTTCGCGGATTGTTACCTTTGTTGTGGGGATCATCGCGGTGTCGCTCTCGTGCAATGTCCATAAATTAGGAACCATTCTTGAGATCGCGAACAAGGTTATCAACAGTTTTACGGGTCCAATCCTTGGGATGTTCTGGCTTGGATTGTTCACCAAACGGGCCAACAGTCTGGCTGTATTCATTGGGGGTATCCTGGGAACCATCATGGCGGTCTACGTCATTTTCTGGAGTTCGCCGGCGCTTGCGAGCGATCTTGGTATCTCTGGATTGTTTCCTTCCGGACGTCCCATCAGTTTCATTTGGCCGTCAACCTTTGGTTTGGTGACCACCCTTGTTGTGGGGTATCTCAGCAGCCTTCTCACGGCTCGTTCAAGTGGAGACCTGGAGGCAGGCAAGCGATGGAATTGGTTCTCGGTGATCCATCAAGAACTTGTGGAGGATTAACATTGGAAATCAACACTTCATCCGATTTGAAAGGACTATGGGCGGCGGTTCCCACGCCATGGGATGTCGAGGGAAGGCTGGATCCCGGTGTGCTTGAACGAAACATTGCTCGTTACGCTGAAATTCCAATGGATGGAGTTTATACGACTGACAGTGATGGTGAGTTCTATGCTTTGGAATTCAGTGAGTTCTGTACCCTGGCAAAGGTCTTTTCTAAAGCCATGGCGCAAACAACGATGGCGGCCGCCATGGGGGCAACCTGGTCACACACACAAGGGATCATCGATCGCATGAAAGCAGGCTTGGACTGTGGGATCCGGGCATTCCATGTAGCGTTCCCATATTGGATGCCCCTTAATGATTCGGATGTGGCCCACTTCTGGGAGGACCTCGCAAATGCCATCCCCGAGGCAAGATGGATCCATTACAACACTCCCAGAGCATACCGGATTCTCCGGGGAAAGGATTATGCACGGCTATTGACAGATTATCCCGGGCAGATGGTGGGTACAAAACTGGGCACGTTCAGCTTACCTGATATTGTCGACTGCATCAGAGCCTCGCCTCAACTCGCGCATTTTACTGTTGACTACATGACTGTTCCCGCGATGATGGTGGGTGCATCCGGTACTTGCAGTTATTGGGCGAATACACTTCCTCGCTGGACACTGCGCATGACCAACCTGTGTTTCCAGCATGAGTGGGAGGAGGCGATGAACATGCAGCGGTTTCTCTTGGAGTGGGAGGCGCGTTATGTCGCTCCACTCAGGGAGGCTGGATATCTGCATGGAATCATTGGTAAAGCGAGAGGAGCCTTGACCGGATTCCTAGAGGATTCGGGGTTCACAAAACCACCATATTACCCAGTCTCGCGGACTCTCATGGACGATTTTCAAAAAGCCTTTGATGAATACTGGAAAGGTTGCAGTTGAATAATTATAGGTCTGAACCTTTTGGAACCAGAATAATTGACGCAATAATAATGGGATGATTTGACTAGGAGGAAACAACAATGAGTAAGGGATACTTTCACCGGGTCAGCGAGCTCACACCGACCAAGATGTGGATCAACAATGTAACCCGGAAGGAAGCTCAAATGGCTATTGACGTGGGGGCGTGTGGTTGCACGCAAAATCCATCATACACATGGAAGATGCTCACTCATCCCAGCGAAAAAGAGTATGCCATGAATCTTCTGGATGAAACCCTGAGAGAGACGGATGATGACAACGAGGCCGTTTGTATTCTCCAACGGAAGCTGATCTCCGGAATCGCTGAAGTCTTTATGCAGGTTTATGAACGGACCAATGGCGGACATGGCTATGTGAGCATCCAAGGTGACCCGGTTCATGAGGAAGATCCCGGTGTGATCATCGCGGAGGGACGCAAGAACCGGGCAATCAGTCCCAATATGATGATCAAAATACCAGCCACGGATGCAGGTTTGAAGGCCATGCAAGTACTCATCGCGGAGAACACTCCGCTCAACGCAACCGAGATTATGGGCGTAAGCCAATTCATTGATGTCTGCGAGATGTATCACGCGATCACTCAGAAAACCAAGACCAGACCGGTAATGTATTTCTCGCTGATTACGGGGATCTATGATGAATGGCTTCAAGGTTATGTTAAGGACCGGAAGATAGAAATCAACCCTGACATCTTGTACCAAGCGGGAATGGTCATTGCAAAGAAAGTGTATCAGATGAGGGAAGACCGGGGTTACCAGCTTGGCTTCATCGGTGGTGGGGTGAGAGGATTACAGCATTTCACGGAAATGGTTGGTGGCGACGTTTGTATCACCATGAACTGGGGTGGACAGGCGGACCAGTTGCTAGAACTAGACCTTCCTGTTGTCTCCCGGCTGTTCAATCCAGTTCAACCCATTGTGCTTGAGGAGCTGCTGGAGAAGGTACCAGGTTTCCGTCAGGCATATTTTACGAGTGGCTTGAGCGTCGATGAATATGAGAACTTTGGGCCAGTCGAGTACTTCCGGAATATGTTTGTCTCTGCATGGAGGAATGTGATCGAGTTGGCCGGAAAGAGACGCGCTGGATTGGAAGCCATTGGGGTGAAGTAAAGGCAATCCTATGTCACCCATACAGGAGGAAATCGTGAGGAAAAAGAAAATCAAAGTCTTTATTATCCACACCAGCTTTGTCTCAGTCGAAGATCTCACCAGTCTATTCAAGGAATATGCGCCGGAAGTTGAAGTCCGTCACATTGTGGATGACAGTCTGCTAGCTGAGGTATTGGCGAATGGCGGAGTAACCGAGGCGGTACGGAGTCGAATTGTGGCATACTTCAAAGGTGCTGTGGATGCAGGCGCGAGCCTGATCTTCAATCAATGCTCATCGGTAGGTGAAGTGGCCGATTTGGCCAAACAAATGATTCGGGTACCCGTGATTAAGGTGGATGAAGAGATGGCGCGGGCCGCCTGTCAGATTGGCATGAAGATCGGAGTGGTGGCGACGCTAAAAACTACGTTGGGGCCAACCTGCCGCCTGGTTGAATCATCCGCGCGGCAGATGGGAAAAGATGTCGAGATCACGAGAGTCCTAGTTGAGGGCGCTTTTGACGCACTTATATCGGGTGATCGTGGGAAGCATAATGAAATGGTTCTTGATGCGATCCGGAAACTTACAAAGGCCGTGGATGTTGTGGTCTGTGCTCAAGGGAGCATGAAGGCCATTGTACCAGATCTGGGAGAGACAAGAGTACCCGTGCTTACCAGTCCGGATATGGGTGTCCGCTACGCGGCGGAATACATACGGAACAATCTTGCAAGATGATATGTGCCCGGGGCGGCCAGTTTAGTGAGAAGCCGTGGTGTCTGGCAACGGGAGTGAAGCATTGTAGTCATCCACGATTCTTCCCACGAGACGGATACGTTCGATATCACCCGTCGAGGCCATTTCATCGGATATTCCCAGTATGAGTTTGGGAGCAAATAGGTGGATGACTCTTACGGTGCATTCGGCGAGCTCATCCTCTGTGTATCCAGGATCGAAGAGGAGAGCGGGAATGCCATCCAGAAGAAATACCTGGTCACCAAGGGCCTCCTTGACTTTTTCGAGGGTGACATCTCCTTGAGGTTTTGGTGTGATGGCTTCAATCCCATCCAAGCCGCAAATTCTCGCATAGGGGAGAAGCATTCTTGTGTCGCCATCCCAATGCGAGAAGACGAATTTTCCAGACTGATGGAGCTTTTCGCAACGCATCAGGTAAGCTGGGAGCACATACTTCTCAAATAATGTGGGCGAGAGGGTGGAACAGTGCAGGTTATCTCCGAAACACACCAGCTCGATGGGGGATGAATTAATGACTTTAATCATCCGGAGGTGGTTTTCATGCAGAGCCCGGAAATGATCGTCAACCACGGCTCCCCATTCCATGAGCGCATAGACAGCATTCTCTACACCCATGGTATCAATATAGAGGCTCTGCACGTTGACTCGAGGCATGTACATGGTGGGAGCACACAGGCCGCCCCACTCGGAGTGGATGGAGTCGAAGGTCTCCTGATTCCAGGACCAATCCGAATGATCCAGAATCCAGGTAGCGGTATTCATGTCTTCGCGTGTCTCGATCCAACGTTTCTCTTTGATGAGGGAAGGACTGTTCGGGGTTCGTCTAAGAACTGTGGTGATGGTACCAACAGGAGTGTGTGCAATCTGCCGGAGCCGGTAGCTGTCGATGACTTCCTCGTTCCGGATAATTGAAGGGTGCTCATCGGGGACAAAACAAGAGTTGTACTGGTATACCCGGTTTGAGCAACCGAGATCACGGTAAATATCGGCATGGCTCATTCCTTGGTAATGTGGAGGCAAGGCGATACCCTGAAACTCGCGGTCGGTAAACCATGCCTGGATACGTGGTTGCCACAGAATCCATCCTCCCGCTTTACCAAAGGCGGCATCACGGTTCATTTTAGCCAGGTTGAGACTACGATGATCGGTGGGTCGAGTCATATTGTTGGGGTCCTCTTAAAAATGCTTGCAGCATATACTATCATAATGCTTTACTTGAATTCAATATTCATTTCACTTATTCTGTCTCAGGGTATATAGTAATCCATCATTTCCGAGAAATGGAGAAGAGTAGACTGAAAGGAAAGTGATTCGCATGTCGAGACCCTATGACGTGATGGCTGCGGGCCATCTCTGTGTAGATATTATCCCCCGATTTCATGACACTGGAGCACGCAACGTCAGTGAGATCATGCGGCCCGGAAAGCTGGTGAACGTCGCCGAGGCAACGCTAACTACAGGTGGTCCCGTCTCCAACACGGGCATCAACCTCAAAACACTTGGTAACAAGGTGGTGTTCTGTGCCCGATGCGGAGATGACGACCTTGGTTATCTAACAATTGCGGCATTGAAGCGGAATGGTAATCCGGATGGAGTTCATATCTCCAAAGGCTCTGCTAGTTCTTACACGTTAGTCATTGCCCCACCGGGAATCGATCGTGTATTTCTTCACAATCCAGGAACCAACGACGAATTCGGTCCGGAAGACCTCGATTATCAGCTCATTACCCAATGCCGTCTTTTCCACTTTGGATATCCCCCTCTCATGAGACGGATGTATGAATCCGGTGGTGAAGAACTATGCCAGGTTCTCAAGACCGCCAAGAGGGCGGGTGCCACAGTATCACTTGACATGAGTCTCCCCGACCCGGATTCCCCTTCTGGCAAGGTCCCCTGGCGCGTCATTCTTGAAAAAATACTTCCGTTCGTCGACATTTTTGTTCCCTCAATCGAGGAATGCTTCTTCATGCTTCACCGGGAAGAGTTTCTTGAGTTGAAACGGACACACAAGGATACCGAGCTGATTGACCATATTTCTCCGGCAAAGTATGGAGAGATCGCCGATGAATGCCTTGATTTGGGAGCGAAGATGGTGTCTTTGAAATCCGCTCACCGCGGTTTTTATTTCAGAACAGCGGCGAAAGAGCGCTTTGATGATATGGGAGTTGCGCGTCCCAGTGATCCGGTGAATTGGGGCAGCCGCGAGTTATGGGCCGAAGCCTTTGTAGTGGACACAATTGGCAGTGCGACTGGCTCCGGAGACTCCTCTATCGCGGGGCTGCTGACGGGCTTTCTACGTGGTCTCTCCATCGAGGAATCTGTACGTTGCGCCACTGTACTTGGATTGCAGAACCTGCGCGCTCTTGATGCAGTGAGTGGTATCCATCCTTGGGAGGAAACAGCCCCCATGATCGATATGGAAATGCCCACAATCGATGCACACCTGCGGGGAAGAGGCTGGCGGTTCTCAAAAGAACATCGTCTTTGGGCTACACCACGAGACCCACTTGGTTAAGGAAGACAAATGGAACCTACAGATAAGAAGATCCAAGTTCCTGTGGTGTCCTCTACTCACTATGACCGTGAGTGGAGGTTCTCGCTGCAACAGTCGCGCGCCATGCTGGTGGAGCTGATGGACCATCTGCTGGAGATCCTCGATACAAATAACGAGTTCCGGTGCTATCACCTCGACAGTCAGAGCGTGATCCTGGAAGACTATCTCACGCTCCGCCCTGAGCGCAAAGAGGATCTGAAGCGTTATATTTCACAGGGACGCCTTCTCGCGGGACCATGGTATTCACTACCTGATATGAACTTGGTTGCGGGTGAGTCCATTATACGCAACATATTGTTCGGACACCGGGTTGTGAGATTGTTTGGTCCCGTTATGAAGGTGGGGTACACGCCTACCGGCTTCGGTCATGTCTCGCAGCTGCCACAGATCTACAATGGCTTCGGAATCGACACAGCCATGTTCTACCGTGGACCCGACCGGTCGAAACTGGACAAGGAGTTTATCTGGCGGGCCCCAGATGGATCCGGGGTTGTAACTTATATCTTCACGCCTGAGTTCGGCCGGATGCCACTCTACCACTGCATTACGCGCCGTGTCCTATATGGACAAGCGTTCTATGAGCGGACCCATGCCTGGGATTCAGGTGAAGGCCCCTTCCGTCTACAGGATGAGCGGACCCGTTGGAACCTATATTATCAATCGGATCCACATGAGGGCTTCAATACCTTCCTGGCCGCCTTGGAGACCCGTCGGATGATCGAGACTGAGCTCAGGGGATCCAGCCTCGACACATTTTTGTGTGTGGATGGAACCGACTCCACCGAGCCGCAAGAGTTGACTCCCACACTTCTGAAGGCGATGAATGCAGTCTGTGACACCCATGAGTTCGTTCATACTAATTTGTATGCCTTTGCCGAAGTCCTGCGTCAAGCGCGCCCAAGACTCAAGACCTTCCAGGGTGAGATGCACACCGCAGCCAAGGAGGGTGTCCAGGTGAATCTCCTCGGAGATACACTCTCGAACCGGACTGACCTCAAGCAGCTCAATGCCTCCGTGGAGAACAAACTCATCACGTGGGCAGAGACTTTCGCCACCTTGGCGTGGCTCCAAGGTGCCGAATACCCCAGCCTATTCCTCGATGAGGCTTGGCGGTATCTGCTCAACAACCAGTCGCATGATTGTATCGCCGGCTGTGGACAAGATATCGTCCATGACGACATGGTCTACTACTTCCGTCAAGCCAGCGAGACCGCGGATGAGATTACACGGCGCAGCCTCTTTTACTTAGCTGGAAAAATCTGCACGGGACGGCTGGGGGATTCCGGGGTGCTCTTGATAATCTTCAATCCCAGCGCCCACCAGCGTGACGAGATTGTGGAGACGCGGGTTGATCTACCCTCTGATTTCAAAGGGAAAGGTATCCGTGTTAGAGACCTTTCCGGTGCGGAATGTTCATTCGATGTGACACGGTCATCCATGGGAACTAAGGTCTTGATCCATCGCCCCAAGGATGCGCCTGGAACCTATTCAATGGATAGTTGGTGGATTCGTCTTCACGCCAGGGACATTCCACCATTGGGATGGAAAACCTTGTGTGTAGAGCCTTGCAGTGATCCATCACCCATATCGATTACCTCATCGATGGCCACAAGTCCGGTGATTGAGAACGATCTGGTGCGGCTCAGTCTCGATGAAAAGGGGTGCTTTGATTTAACTGATAAGACTTCAGGGAGGACCGTAAAGGGGTTGAACCGGTTCGAGGACCGCGGCGAGGTGGGTGATGCTTATTTCAGCATTCCACCCAATGTTGACAAGGTCATTCATGGGCCCTCTGGTGAGTTTCGCGCGTGGGTGGATTATGGAAAAGTCAGTTCCTCGATCACACTCGAGTTTAATCTCGAATTACCCATATCCACTGAACCAAGCGGGAGACTGGATGTCACCTGTCTTGTGCCAATACGGACCGTGGCCACGCTTCTTCGAGGTTCCCGTGAAGTCCGGTTCCGGACTGAGATTGACAACTGTGTCCGCGACCATCGTTTGCGGGTGCTCTTTCCTTCCGGTATTCCCGCCGGGACATCATGCAGCGACATGCCCTTCGACTTTCCGGAAAGAGACATTGAGCAGCCGGACACCTCTGGATGGTTCGAACGTGGATATCCCAACCACCCGATGCGGCATTTCTGCGGTGTCTTTTCTGCTGGAACGAATTCAGAATCGTGTTCCAGTATAGGCCTGGCCATAATGACACGCGGTCTCCCGGAGTACGAAGTCTACAATGACCCCGAGCGGACCATTGCGGTGACACTCTTGCGGACTTCCCGTGTGAAGACACCAAAGGTCAAGTTGGTGGACACAGCTCAGCAAGGTACCCAACAGCTCGGTCAACAGGTTTTCGAGTATGCGGTTTTACTGTTGGGGAAGAGCTGGGATCCCGGTATGGTGTACCGCGCGGCTTTGGATTACTGCCGACCTCCGCGGGTTGGCCAGAGTGGCCGGCAGATAGGGACTCTCCCTATGGAGATGTCCTTCCTATCGGTTCCCATGCCGTTCTCGGTGTCTGCTTTGAAGAGGTCAGAGTCAGGGCAGGCGGTCATCCTTCGTCTCTGGAACACATCATCACGGGAGAGTGAAGCGGAAATATCACTGGGATTTGTGCCACACGAGGTCTGGCTGACAAATCTGGCTGAAGAACGTCGGGAACAGATAGCGTCCGTGGATGGCCGGATCGTTTTAAAAGCCCGCCCAAAGCAGATTATAACCCTGGAACTGGTACCCTCCTGAGCCGCGGAGGAAACCACCTGTCCCTCTTACTGCGGTTTCTTCTTTAGGGGGGGGCCAGTACTCTCTCTCGTGATGAGAGAGACAGGATACACGACCCGCCGGGGTTGATCGTTTTTGGTCTCGATTATTTCGATCAGCAGACGTGCGGCATCCGCAGCCATGAGGGTCAGATTGCTGGCCACCGTGGTGAGCGGGGGCTGCGCCATCCGCGCCGCTGGGATATTGCCGTAGCCGATAATTGAAAGATCCCCCGGGACTCGTAGATGGCCATCTTGTGCCGCATTCATCACTCCTATAGCAAGGTTGTCGGACGTGGAAATAAAGGCAGTGGGAGGCTTTGTCCCATTCTCCAGGAGAGACGCGAAAGCCGTGTAGCCCGCTTCTTCGGTGTAATTGGGCGTGACCAGGCTGCCCACTTCACGGAGCCCGAGACGTTGAATTGACTCCCCGAAGGCGATCTGGTTTGAACGCCACTTGTAAGTATTCGGAGGGCCGCAGATGAAGCCAATCTCCCGATGTCCCAACTCGGCCAGGTGTTCCACGGCTATCTGGACAGAGGCTGGGTAGTCCGGAGTCAGCACCGAGAAACGTGAATCCTGCTTGTAAGCTCCCATCACTACAGCTGGAATGCCGGACTTCTCAATCTCTTCGACTTGAATGTCGTCCATCTGGAATCCGATCAGGATCATCCCATCCACCGCATGGGTATCGAGCAGGTTCTCCATCTGTTTGGGGGTAGTAGCAATGATCAGGTGGAAGCAGGATAGCTCCAGCACTTGGCCGACTCCCTCGAGAGAAGGGGAGACATAGGGGTTAGTAAACAGGTGTTGGCTTCCCCGGGGCGTGGCAAGAGCCAGATACCCCGTTCTTCCCATGGGTAAGTTACGCGCGGCAAAGTTGGGACGGTAGTTCAAGCGCGCAACTGTCTCGCGGACCATATCACGAACTTGTGGGTCAACGATTGGCTTGTTATGGAGTACACGTGAGACCGTTGAGGGCGAGACACCGGCCTCTCTGGCAACATCGATGATGCTGATCCGCTTGTTCTCGTCTCTCTCGATGGGTGCTCGTTGCCTTGGCCGTGCCATTGTGTTCCTACCTCGAATCGTCTGGATTTCTGGTGTTCCGGCTAACAAACCGCCGATCTTTCCGGTTTCTCTCCGGCTGAGGACCGATGGGAGGGTATGTGTGTCAACTCAGATGAAATCCAATGAGTAGATTTTCGCCATCTTCATCCGGAAGCGGAGTACAATTGCGCCCCCGGAGATACCACCCAGTTCTCTCTCGCCCTTCCAGGTTACAGGTGCATGATACTGGTCTCCCACTATCGGGTCAGCATCTCCGAAGGCTCGCCCGGGGAAAGGTCTGCCTTCAAAGTCCGCGACTTCCACTAGGATCGAGCCCGCTCTCTGAGTGACCGCGTTGATGGTGAGTGTTTTCCCCGGAGGAAGGATGGCAACCGTGGCGAACGCACCCTCGTCCTCTGCTTCCAGAGACACTAGACGGCCCTTGGGCCAGACGGCTAGCCCTGGAGAAAATCTCCAAGCACCACGTGGGTACTTGTGAGGATAAAGGTATCCAGTGTAGGGCAATGCCCAGTCTCCGTTGGGTAGCTCCACTAATTGTGGGGTTGTGAATATGCATCCGCCATCCCATTCGCCAGGGGTGGCTGTTTTGAGAACCGGAGAACCTGGAACCCGGTTCCAGACCTTGTTATCGCCGCTTGAGAATAAGTCAATGCTGGTGGTGTCATCAGAGAGGTGATAGATGGCCGGGAACATCACGTGCTGATCCGTCGCGCCCGGAATGTGTGTTTTACAATTAGTATAGTAGGTGTCGGTTGGTGGCATGTCAGCTCCGGTTTCAATGACTACCTCGGACAGTGGGAACTCATGGAAATCATTGCTCTCCGTCCTTCCGATAGCGCGGCGCGGAACGAACTGGTGGCGGCGTTCGGTTGGGTTGGGAGCGGTGTCCGCCCGGGGAACCACCTGATAAGATCGTGTATACATCACGTACTTCCCCAAGGAAGCATCCAACTCGCAGACGATCTGAGTGTCGCTCGGTTCGACTGAGAGTGGCTCTTCCAGATTCCTCCAGTGGAAGCCATCCGGTGAGACCGCACCCAGAATTGCGTGAACACGTCCTGGATCAGTTTCTGTTGACATGATCGACCAGGGACGGCGTTTCTTGTATTCCTCAAACAACTTTGTGTCACAATCGTCATGCCAGAGGGTTTTGAAGCGTTCTTCTGGTGGAGCGATGGGATCCCGGAAGACTAGTCCTAACTTGTCTCCAATGAGGTTGTTGTTACGGTTCCCCGCGAAATCCACGAGATCCAAGTTGGGCTTACTCCATTGAAGGCCGTCGGTGGACTCGAAATAACAGTTGTGCCGTTCCCCTTTTGAATCCTGGCAACCTCCCCACAGGCGGAACTTGCCCTTTTCCTGAAGAAGTGTACCTACGCTGATGCCCATCCCCTCCCAATCCCGGTCCATGGGAATAATCGGACCCACGTGCCGGGCTGGTTCGGCTACCAGACGGATTCCCCATGGGCCATCAAGATTGATATAGTGGGCCTCCGTCGGCCCAAGTGGACGGCTGCTGGCATACACACTGTCCTCTTTGTCATCGCGCCAATCCAACTGTCCCGGTCTGACCAGATACCAACTGGTGAATACCAACCGTTTCCCGGATAGGGCATAAGGCTCACCATATCCCTTGTCGTGCCGGATACTCCAGCTGGGTGGTGTTAGGAGGATCGAAAGCACATAAAGCACACACAGACCACAGGTCAACTTCGTGAATCCTCTCATTATGTTCATTGTCTTTCATTCTCCGCTGTGTAGTTGATGTCATCGAGATAGATCTCGACATGGTGTCCGCCACTCTGCCATGAAAGCATTCCAAAACGGTCGAAAACCGCGCCTGCCTTTTTGACTCCAGGTTTCAGCTCGATTGATACGGATTTACTATCGAGAGTGACGGTGATCTTTCCATTTCCACCGCCTCCATTGGGATCATAATCGAGTGTCCATGTGTGAGATTCCGAGTTTGGGCGGATGACCGGACCCTCTGGTTGAATCGCGGAGTCTCCATTTGAGTTGGAGTAGGCTGGACGGAAGTAGTGTCCGATACGGCTTGGCCCCTCTACCACGATCCCAGCGAAGTTCTTGGGGGGTGTTCCGATGTGTGTTTCTGAGTTGAACCATCCGATGAGGACCGCGCTGTCGGCGCCCGCCTTGGTCATCGCGACCCGCCCCCCGGCGTGAAGAGGCTGATCCATTCCGAGTGGTCCCACCCGGTCCGCGTAATATCCTGACTGCTCAGGTTTTTTCTCATCAGCTCTCCAGATAATCCCGCCGGTCTCGCCGGGCTGGCCACCAGCGTACTTTGTTTGGCTGAATCCAAAGTCGTGATAGGGACGGACCGCCCTATCCACAAACTTGGCCCGGTTGCCGTTCTCCTCCCACCCGGGGTCTTTAGAGAAGTCTTCCTTGACTCCCTCCAGCACGAGATCATCAAACCATGCGGTGAGCTTATCTCCCGTGGTCTGCGCGTTCATGATCCCGAAACGGTCGAAGACCGCGCCATCTTCCTTATGGCCGGGGGGAAGGGAGTAGACATACTTCCGGTCATCCAGGAAAAAGGTGATCTCTCCTTGTCCTCCCGCTGCGTTGGGGTCATACCCAAGAGACCAGGTGTGAACCGTGCCATCGGCCCGTTCAGGTGGGGTCTTCGTTTTTTGATAGGCCTCCCCCTCAAAACAGTTACCACCTCCAGTCTGGTATCCCTGGGTGCCGTACTCAAAGAAAACCCAGTACTTTCCGCCATTGCCATCGAGCCTCA
This sequence comes from uncultured bacterium, assembly GCA_964422415.1. Lineage (GTDB taxonomy): Bacteria > Hinthialibacterota > Hinthialibacteria > OLB16 > OLB16 > OLB16. The sequence goes on from CAYRBI010000051.1 coordinate 27,388, forward strand.
TGACAAGAGAATTGGGCGTTCTCCATCCCCGGGAGTCTTTGTTGAACCAGCCGAACAACACATTGCTTCCGCCTTCAGCATGGGTTACGCAAAACTTCCCGGAGGCTTTCAGAGGGTCATTGAGTGTTCTTACCGGGATGACCTTGGCATAGGAGGCATGTGTCAGGCTCCGTTGGACAGTTCCTCCCGTTTCACCTGGTTTTTCTCCGCCACAGTGGTTGGTCATGCTGTAGCCAAAATCTTGAGTTACGGTGGGCGCGTTACCGGGATCAATCCGGTTGTTCTTGGCATCCCATTGTGGATCCGTGGAAAAATCGTTGGTCCTGTCTCTAGAGAGAGCGCTCTCAGCCGGAACCAAAATGAATCCGAGGATGAAAATTCCCAAGAAGATTATGTAAAACCGCATGGAATCACTCCCTCCTTTGTCCTCTGATGGTCCTTTAGTCAAGCCAGTCGAATGAATACAACTCCGTGTTGTTCAGCGTGAACTCGATTGCGACGGATTGGCCTTGAAGCGCGGCGAGGTCACCCTTCCATTTCACTGGGTGTGCCACTGAGTCTCCCATGACGGGCTCCATGTCATCCCAGCCAAAGCCCTCGATAGGATTCCCAACGGCATCGAGGAGACGTGCCTTGAGAGTACCGTAACCTTTCGAGTTTACGGTGAGTGTTTTGGCCTTCAGGATTCCTGGCTTGGTCCGTAACGTTCCCTCATCACGTCCAGCGGCTTGGGCGGTGTACCGGTCACGCATGATGCGCGCCAGGCCAATCTGCCGTTCCTCGAAACGCTTCACCTTGTGTCCGCGTTTGTAGCCGCCGTAGTACAAGAAGACCTGGTCGCCAACGGGTACCTGGCAGTCGCCCCAAGCCATGGCGCGGTCCCAGGTTCCTGGAACGGGATTACGGTCAATGAAAGGTTCCACATCCCGCTGCCAGGTTTCCCCATCATGACTCCAAGCCAAGACTGTGTAGCCCAAGCCCGCGGCTTTCCTATCCAGGTCTCCCATCCCGGCAGCTGTCTTGTCCGGCTCCGGGTTCAAGTCATCACGCAATACCTTAACCAAGGCCACAAGGGTATGCCCCCGCGCAATCGCTCCCGCCATGCAGTAGAATTGTGTTTCTCCGGACTCCCCCGGCTCTGGTTTCACCACCCGCCAAGGAGTTTTCCATGCCAGTAGACTGGGGCTGGTGGTCATGTGGGGGATACGGCGGTTTTCGGCCCAACCCTCGCCGGGAAGTGTCATCGACAAGAAAGCAAGGTACTGTGCTCTCAAGGGGTCCCAGCCCAACCAGGTAATGTCATGATTGTGCTTTACGAACGCCTCAGTCATTCTCCACTTGAACCCATCCGGGGAGACGGCAATACGCAACCCACCATCTCCATAAAAACCATAAGCATACCGTTCTTCTGGAGTGGGGAAGCTGGCCCCCCGGTCGATGACCGCGCAACCGAATTGAATCTTCATCGGGTCATCGAGCACCCGGTGGGGAGGAATCCAATGGATGCCATCCTCCGACTCGATGTACGCAAGGTGAGACTGCCCTGAGTCTTCAGGAACGCCGTACCACATGCGGAAACGGCCAGTCTCCGGATCGCGGATCACGGTGAGATATGGTTGAAAGCAATTATCGCCGGTTCCATCTTGTTTACGGCCGGTAATGATGGGGTCTGGAAGCTTCTCAGGCATGTTGATCTTCCGTACCAGTCCTTGTGATTGAGCGATGTAGTAATCATCCAGCAGCAAATAAGCATTCGGATCCCAGATAAGGCCGGCTTCCTCCGCGGCTATGCCCCAGCTGGTCCATAACATGAATAGACAGAGACAGGTCAGACTGAGAACTCCTCCTAGGATCTTCATGGCCAAGAACACCTCCGTGGATGATTTGTTACCGTATCTCGAAGCTGTACAGCTTCGCTGCCTTCATCTTGAAATGCAGAGTGAAACTCTCACCCGGTTTCACCCCCATGCCCAACTTGCTCTTCCAGGTGACTTCCTTTTTCATGTGGTTTCTCGTGAGGAGATCACAATCCTCTATCTTCCTTCCGTCACCGCCCAGAATCTCCACTTTGATAAAGCCGTTGCGTGGAGCATCGAAGTTCAGGAAGAGATGCTCTCCTTTCGACTTTAACGGCGTGGTCCAGAACTCTCCTTCCTCGCTGGCGGTCAGAGCCACGAGACGTTCCTTGGGCCAAGTTGCCAGACCAATATTTCCTAGATGCGGGTCGTAACGTGGGAACTTGTGCGGATAGGCATAGCCGACATAAGGGATCCCCACCTGGTCATTGGGCAGCTCGACCAGGTTGATTCCACCGAACAGACACCCTCCATCCCAGGTGCCCTCCTTTCCTGGTTCGAGGACTGGACCACCAGGCAGCCATTCCCAGGACCGCCCATCCATGCTGGAGGCAATCCGGATGTTGGTGATATCCAGATCGCGGTGGTAGATGGTAGAGAGCATCAGGTGCATGGTCCGTGTACCCGGATAGAGTGTGAATCCATTGATGTAGTAGTCATCGAAGGGACTATCGAATGGATTCGGCCAGAGGCACACCTCGGGCATGGGCCAATCTTTGAGTTCAGTCGACTCGCTGCGTCCAATGGCGCGGTGATTCATGTGGGCCATGCGGAAGAAGCCAACATAACGTTTCAGGATGGTGTCGTAATAAAGGGTCGTTTGCGTATCGCTCATGTGCGCGAGAAGAGGATCCGGAGAGGGAGTCCAATGGATCCCATCGGGTGAGGAGGCGGTACGGATGAGTAACTTTTTCATCTCACCGAAGGGATCGACACTCTTGGGGCTGTGTTCCTTCAAGGCGGCAATTTCCGCATCGGTACCCGTGCACATGTAGGCCAGACGGTAACGTTCCTCTGGAGGCGCAGTGGGATCGATGAATACAGAGCTGCCATGGAATGAGTGCCCGCTAACAGCCGGTCCATACACAATGTTGTTTTCCTTGCTACCCTTGAATTCCACGATCCCGAAAGTGGGTTTGGTCCAGTGGAGGCCATCCTCCGATTCGGCGTAACAGAGCTGCCCCTCGATCCCTGTGTCCCGTGGTGCGATCGCTTCATACCAGAGACGGTACTTGCCATTGTCATGAAGAAGTGTGTGATAAGCCAGGCAATACTCCCAAGGTTGGTCATTGGGAAGAACGATGCCTGTCTTGGTGGCCGGTTGGACCTCAAGCCGGATGCCATATGGCGTCTGGTCTCCACGCCCCCAGACCTCGCCCAGCCTTGTGGGGTCTCCATCATAACGGGGGGAATCCGAGCCATCCGCAAAGAAATAGCTGGTCCTCCCGGGAAGGATGTACCGCCAGTCAATGAATAGGTGCGGTCCGGGATCGAGTGGGTATGGCTCCAGGTCGTAGCCATAAAGGAGGTAGTTCTCGCTCCAGGCGGGACGATCCGCCCCTTCCACACCACTCAGCCCCTTGGCTGGATCCGCCCAAGGAGCAGGCGCTGGCTGTGCGTGGACAATCAGAGAGGTCCAAAGCAGAAGCATTATCAGGACTCCACCGGCATACCCCACTCTGGGAACCACCCCCCCGCCATTTTTCGAACCCATTTGTGAACCTCCTACCCACAGGATGATCTCTCTTCCTCTTCCTTGATGAAGAAAGGACTCGCACAATCCAATTCTGGTAAAACCACCTTCTCTTTACGAAGCAAGTCTGAAAACGTTATCATATCATCAGGCAAGATGATACACTCAATCTTGTCTGTCGGCTCGAAAGACAGGAATTCGGTCCATCATAGGGAGAGAATCCTTGCGAAATCAGGGGGTTATCATGCAAACACGACTGTTTGGGATTCTATTCAGAAAAGGATTTCAGTTCTCTTTCAGGAGATACGAGTCCAGTTTCCTGTTGACCGTATTCATAGTCTTCTTCCTTTCTCATCATCCCTCAGTTGCCTGGTGTAGGGATGAGCTCTGTGCTGTCCAGAAGACTGAAAGATTCGATAAAGACCCTGATTGGGATGCCCACAACAACCGCCTTGGCCAGACAGAGTGCCGGACAACCCGTCAGGACTTCGGATACAGTCCGATGACAAATTATGCGGGAGGAGACAAGGGAGAGTTGGGTGGATTCATCCAGCCCTCAGCGGACACCGCCTATTATGCCAAGGCGGTTGGGCGGAGGACCTTCGATGAGGTCCTGAGCGCCTCGGGCACCTTTGCGGTCCCGGCTCCCGATACGGGGGGGCATGTCAATGTGGGATTCTTCGACAAGGAAACCGCAATCGGATGGAGAACCCCTAACACGCTTTTCCTCCGGATTCTCTCGAGAGGAACCTATTTCTATGTCTTTGCTGGTTACACCACACAGTTGTGGCGCGCGGGCGAAGCGGTTTTTGGAACGCTTGACTCCCAATCTCAGAATATCATACCCAGTGAGTTCGCCAACAACGGAGTTGTCCACACTTGGTCGCTCAATTATGACCCCCGAGGCAACCTTGGCGGGGGCGCCCTCACTGCTACCTTCGATAAGGAAACCCTTGTGGTGAATCTCGATCCCGGTCACAAAGCCGATGGGGCGGTTTTTGACCATTTTGGTTTGTTCAATGTGGCCAAATCCAATGATGGAGGCATGGAGTGTTGGATCGACAACCTGCGCTTTAATGGAGAGGAGGAGGATTTCGATAAAGATCCCGGTTGGGACCAAGTCAGGAACCGGACAACCTATGAGGACTGCCTTGTCCGTCCAAGGTTCAACTTTGGTTTCAATCCGACCAACTTCGCCTCCGGGAATCCTGGCGAGATGGGAGGCGTGGTCTTCCGGGGGGATTGGAAGTTCCCCGAGCGGCTGGCCTTCTATGGGGACCGGCTTGAGGATCTATCTCTCCAGGGGCCGCTGCGTGCCTCTGGAAAGGTCTGTTTTGAGCGGGGAATTACAGATGCGGGCACACTGATTGGCTGGTTCCATGCGGAGCATAGCCTCCAGAATGGAACGGACAGTTGTGGCCTTCCACAAGACTTCCTCGGAGTCCAGATCGATGGACCCAGCAGCGAGGGCTTTTTCTTCTTGCCCACCTACCGGATTCATGGAACCGAATCCGGATATGTCAATCGCGGCTCCACATACATCTACCCCAATGGTAACCGTCATGATTGGAGTGTGGCCTATGACCCATCTGGCGGGGAAGGGAAAGGGCTGATCTCCGTTACCCTCGATGATAAGCAAGTTGAGCTGACCTTGGGCGAGGGTCATCAGAAGCTGGGAGGTCACTTTAACCGGTTCGGAATCATCACCACCCAGGTGGATGGGAACTACCATTTCATCTACTTCGATGATCTGAACTACACATTCAGACAGGATCCGGCCGGAACAAGTCAGTGAACGATTACCGGTTACCTGATCTCGATTTATTAGCGGGTTGGTTTGCTGGTTGATAGCATCACATATGGATGCAAGTTGAAGGATTGCAAACGCTTGCACGCTTGGTTTTCAATTTGTTTACTTCCATTGAAGCCCCCCATCCTGTGTGGAATCAATACGGTGAATCCAAAGCAATAGTAGGACAACCGTTACTGACAATCTTAAAAATTGAATGAATGACTGGAAAAAAGTGCTTGACATGGAAACCCTCAAGTGGTATCCATCTCCCAGTCACTGAAAACGCTTTCATCACTAGGTTATAACAGGGACCCTAAGATTAAGGCGTGTGTTGAATTTACAGTATGTGAACTGTGTTTCCCGTGCTTGCCGTATCTGCACAATCCTATTTGGCAGACCGGCACCCAATCACCAAGAAACTGAAGAGGAGGTGTGTGGTGGTCATGTTTCAAAGTAGCGCGCAACCTGAGTGGAACTTCACTCGACGCTCAGGATTTACCCTCATCGAGCTGCTCATTGTCATCGCGATCATCCTCATATTGATTTCAATCGCGTTACCGAATTATCTGGATGCCCAAATCCGCGCGAAGGTGGCCCGTGTGCAAGGTGATATCCGGTCCATCTCGATTGGCCAGCAGTCCTACTACCTTGATCGCAAGGTCTACACCGATGACTGCGGCGGGGGGAGTGTCGGATGCCTGCAGCTGACTACTCCAATCAAATATATGGGTACAATTCCATATGATCCGTTTGGGGCGCACAAGTATGGTGGTGGTTGGAACTACCTTCTTGACCAGAAGCAGAAGGCTTTCTACCCAATGGG
>CAYRBI010000052.1:0-33368 GCA_964422415.1 uncultured bacterium
GAGTTCGGCCTCGGTTTCGAGGCTGCCAGCCGGCGTGGCTCCAAGACCCATGACGAGATCCACCACATCGAGGGCGGCTTCAAACGTCTCACCAATAACGCGGGCGGTCTGGAGGGTGGAATGACGGACGGGATGCCCTTAGTGGTCCGGGTGGCCATGAAACCCATCGCCACAGTACTCAAGGGGCTGCAGTCAGTCGACCTGAAGACCCTGGAGACCGCACCGTCCACCTATCAGAGATCCGATGTCACCGCTGTCCCCGCCGCCGGAGTGGTCCTGGAGGCGGTGATCGCATTTGTTCTGGCCGATGCTCTGCTGGAGAAGTTTGGAGGCGACAGCCTGAGAGAGACCCGGCGGAACTTTACGCAGTACCTGGAGCAGATCCAGACCGCACAGATCTTCGAGGGACATACGGCGGGGGAGGGGCAGGATTCGTTTTAATGGAGACTGGTTTGCGACACCCCCCCACCCCAACCCTCCCCCACAAGGGGGGAGGGAGTGTGATGGCCCCCTTGTGGGAGAGGGTTGGGGTGGGGGGGAGAGGCGATCATGCTCCAGGGACTGCCCTAATGGTTTTCGGGAAACAACACACACAAATTCGCTTCCACCCGTGCTTCCAGTTCTTCGTAGGTTATCCCACGCCGTTGTGCGATCTTCCGCGCAGTATGGATCACATGGCAGGGCTCGCAACGTTTGCCACGATACGGTTCTGGGGCGAGATAGGGAGAGTCGGTCTCGACCAGAAGACGATCAACCGGAGTATCAGCGGCCACTTCCAGCAAATCCAAGCCCTTCTTGAAGGTCACGATCCCAGAGAACGAGACATGAAAACCACGCCGGATCCCTTCCAACATGCCATCCCGGCTCCCAGTGAAGCAGTGAAGGACACCTCTTCCTGTATAGCCCACCCGGTCCAGAATGCGATAGAAGTCCTCCTCGGCATCACGTAGATGGAAGACCATCGGAAGGTTAGCTTCCATCGAAATTTCCAGTTGTTCTACCAGACTGCGTTCTTGCTCTGAATGGCCCGGGGTGGGGTAGTAGTAGTCCAGCCCAGTCTCGCCAATTCCCACCACACAGGGATCCCGCAGGAGCTCGCGGATTTCCGCCACCGCCTCGGGTGTCCAAGAATCCGACTCATGGGTCGAAACGCCCACCACTGCCGATAGGGGGAGCATCGACTGAAGAGAGGAGTCCCGCACCAAAGTGATCGCACGGCGGCTGGAGGCCAGCCCATAGCCCACCACGATCACACGGTTAACTCCAGCTGTATGGGCGCGTTGAACTACCGCCTCGACATCTTCATCGAAGCGTTCATCATTGAGGTGACAGTGAGAATCGATCATTCCTTCGCTAGCGCGCGGCCTCCTCGCGCCTTTGTTTCAGTTTGGTGCGGATCTGTTCATCCTGGAGGGCCAGAATCTCCAGCGCGAAGAGCACCGCATTGACCGCTCCATGCTTTCCGATGGCCATAGAAGCGACGGGGATACCGCGTGGCATCTGGACCGTGGAAAGGAGCGCATCCAATCCATTGAGAGGTCCGCCCTGAATGGGGATGCCGATCACGGGCAGAGTGGTCTGCGCGGCCACAGCTCCCGCCAGATGGGCAGCCAGCCCCGCGGCGCAGATCAATACCTGGAGCCCACGTCCCTCGGCCTCGGAGGCATACTGCCGTACCTTGTCGGCATTACGGTGGGCGGAGAGAACATGGACCTCATGATCGACCCCGAAATCCTGAAGCAAGACAATGCCCTCCTCCAGCTGCTCACGGTCGCTCGGGCTCCCCATCAGAATGCCGATCTTTGGATCACCTGTACCCCACATCGGTGCTGATCTCCTTCTCTCATTTGATCCGAGCTGCAGTACAGCCCCTCATTACCCTAGACGCTCACTGGGAATGTGGCAAACATAAGCGAGGCGAATAGCCCAAAGCAAGGGCCGTGCTATCACGGTCTCCTTAAGAACAGGACAAGTACCCGCATGGATGATATTTACCCAAAACTCCGGAGTGATCTTCACTTCCAACAAGTTCTCCACGAGGGGACAAGGATGGTGGTCATCCAGGATCCCTTGGAGATCATGCCAGGGGCCATTGGGGTGAGTGAAATCTTTGCCCATATCCTGCCACTCCTGGATGGAACCCGTGGCGCGACAGACCTGGAAGCCCTCTTCGTGGAAGCCCTACCTGGAGGAATGCCCGAAGGGCTGATCCAAGAGGGCTTGCTCGGATTGGAAAAGGCTGGAGTTTTTGAGAATGAGAACTACCGGACCAAAAAGCAGGCAATCCTGGAGGCCTACACACGGCTTGAAACCCGGACACCCTCACATGCTGGCCTGGCCTATGAAGGCAATGCACAGGAACTCACGGAGTGGTTGGACACCATGTTGCCTGGACCCAATGGTGTCTTTGAAAAACCTCCCCAGGTCATTGTCGCCCCACACATCGACTTCCGTGTAAACACCTCGGTCTACAATAAAGCCTATCACCCACTCAAGGGTCAACATTATGACCGGGTAGTATTGATGGGAACCGGGCATTCCATCCTAGATGGCATCTACTGTCTGACATACAAGAATCTGGCGACCCCACTGGGTGTCACTCCCAACGACCGGCGATCGGTGGAACGGATCCAAAAAGCTGGCGCGGGCCTCCTCGCCCCCAATGATTTTCCACACCGCGATGAACATGCACTTGAATTCCAGATGATCTTCCTCCAACACCTACTGGGAGTCGAAAACTTCGAGGTCGTCCCGATCTTGTGCGGCTCAGTAGATTGTTTCCAGACAGGCTATTCCCGTCTTGGAAATGTAGCGGAAATGGCCCCCTTCCTGGAGGCACTCCGGGCAGTGATTCACGAGGATGGAAAGCAAACATTGGTGGTGGCGGGGGTGGATTTCTCGCATACTGGGCTACGATTCTCGCACCAGATGGCCGCCTCGGAGATGATGGAAGATACACGCCGACATGATCATGCCTTGATCGAAGCTTTTACGAAATGGGATGTGGAGTCCTTCTGGAAAACGGAACATGACTCAGGTGGGCAGTTCAATGTATGCGGCTTCTCCACCCTCTCAACCATCCTTGAAGTCGTTGAACCGGGTTCAGCGGAATGTCTGGCCTATGACATTTGGGATGACTCACCAACCGGTTCGGCGGTCTCCTTCGCCGCCATTATCGCATAGAGGCGTGATTTACCCGGCTCCCATATGCAATTTTTATTTGGACACAGGAGTACATGGATGAAAAACCTTATTCCCAGGAGCAGCCATCTTTGCATGGTTCTTCTTCTCGCGGCCATCTGTCTGTATATGACCGGGTGTGGCCCCAAAGAGGAGGGGCACTCCGGACATTCCCAGGATACCCCAGAGACGGGCGCCCCGTATTCACACGATGAACATCAGCATGAAAGTAAGGAACAGGCCCATGGGCAGATCCACGCTCATACCGCGCCCCATGGGGGAACTCTGGTTATCCTGGGGGAGCACTTCGCCATCATTGAAATCGTCATGGACACAGCGGCTGGGAAGATGACCGCTTATGTTCTCGATGGGGAAGCGGAAAAACCGGTCCGTATCCCACAGACCACCCTCGAGATCCTAGTTTTGAAGCCCGGGAGTCCCACATCTGATTCCGCAATAGGAGACACATTGAAACTGAACGCGGTGGCTAATGCACTCACAGGCGAGACAGTGGGGAACACTTCTGAGTTCAATATCACGTCGGAATTACTTAAGGGCAAGGATCATTTCGAAGGAATTATTCAGTCCGTAACCCTTAAAGGCGAGGAGAAGAAAACAATCTCTTTCAAATTCCCGGAGGGAAATGAGTGAGTCCAAACGCGGAAACAACACTCCATTCCCGCCGGGGGAAAGTTTTCCGCGCTCTGGCTTGGGCAGGATTGCTCCTTTTGATGGCATGGGTGCCCAGCTGCAACAAGACCGGGGAAAACTCTGACAGCGGCAGGCCGGTTGTCGCCGCCGAGGGAGATCCGATCGATGGAGTGGTGAATTCAAGGGCAATCTCTCCTTCCCTACCCCAATTCCTTGCCCAACCTTCCTCGAACACATCCTCTGGAACGGTTCCCGCCGGAGTTGATCTCAAGTCATCGACTCCCACCACGGAAAGTGGTGTCCTACCCGTGACATTCGCACACCTGAGCTCCTACGAGTACAATGTCCCCGATTCCTCAGTTGTGAAAACGATGCAGGAAGCGGATATCAAAAAACTTTCGGATCAAATCCCAGACACCATCAAGAAACTGAACAAGAAAAGGGTAGCTGTCTCGGGATTCATGGTTCCCATCGATATGGTGGATGAAGGAGTCAAGAGTTTCATCCTGACCTATTCCCAGATGATGTGCTGCTTTGGGCAGATGCCCTGGTATAACGAGTGGGTTTTTGTCGAAATGCCGGAGGGAGAACCGGCAGCATATGAGATGGATGTGCCCATCACGGTCATGGGACAGCTCGAGGTTGGCGAGGAGATCGAGGATGGTTTCGTGGTCAGTCTTTACCGGATGAAAGGTGAGAAGGTCACCGTATCGGGAGAGCCGGTTGGGAAAGCCACCAGATAATGATGACAAGACTTAACTCCCTTGAACGGTTTGCTGGTAAATCGCGATCATCTCCCGTGCCGCACATTCCCAACTGAACTTCCTGGCGTGCTCGATTCCCCTCTCAATTAGGTCCATACGGATTTCGCGGTTCTCCGCCAGGCCATCCATTTTTTCCGCCCATACCTCTGGAGATTGAAAAGGAAGAACCATGGCTCCGGGGCCCGCCAACTCAGGCAATGCACCGGCATCCGAGCAGAGGACGGGACAGCCACAGGCCATGGCCTCCAGGGGAGCAAATCCATAGTTCCCCCCTCGCGCCGGATGAACCAGCAATGCGGCGGAGCTATACAGCCGCCGCAGGAATCCATCCGAGACCTGCCCCACCAAGATCACATCCCCCAGAAGTCCACGCCGGGCCACCATCTCGTAAAGAGTGGGAAGCCCACAATGAGGGCGGTGAGGATCACCCGTCAGCAGGAGCTTCCGTGGCGTGGAATACCGTTCACGGTAGATCTGGTAGACCTCCAGCAAGAAATCCAGACCACTCAGAACATCCACCCCACCTGTGTGAAGGAAGAATCCCCTCTTTGAACCAATATTCAAACGGAAGCGGGAACGGTCCTCCAGACCCCACTCCTCAGGGAAAAATTCTGGATCCACGCCTGGCCGGATGAAGATGAGTTTGTCCCGCACCTGCGGAAAGAGTTGCAGGATCTCAGATTGGGCATACGCCGAGTGGGTCACCACCCGGTCCGACACACAGAAGATGGTTTCGAGATGGTTCCGGTAGGCCCTCTCCTCATCTCTCCTCGCGAAGGAGACCTCTCGAATCCGGAGAGCGGCCAGGCCAGGGAGCGAGACGACTGTCCGGCAGGTGGGCACTTGCCACACATCTCCGGTCAAGAAATGCATGACCTGCGCTCCATCCCAAATCAACCGGCGGAGGTGTCCTAAACACCGGTGGTGAATCACCCGGGTCCGGGAGTGGGGAGAGATAATCCGGTTTGCGGGATCCCAGGCATGTCTCACCAACTCAGGAACCGGATCCGCGATCAATTCGAGCCTTACCCTATCCGGTTGGCGGCCGAGCTCCTTGACCAAGCCAAGGAGCCGCCTTTGACCACGTTCGGAGACAGAGGCTTCGCGCAGATCAAGCGCGGCTGTCAATAGCCGCCCGCAAGGCACGCAGGTTTTCACCACGGAGATATCAGATCAATATCACAACAATCCCCCTCGGATCATTTTCCGAGGTTGTTCAGCCAACTCATGAATCCGCTCTGCTGCTGGGGTTGTTGCTGTTGTTGTTGTCCCGGTGGGGCTCCCAACCTGATCGGCTGGCTGGCCTCTTCATCGCTGATCTCACGGAAACCGGGACCGGGGATGGTGTTCACGCCCACCAGGTACCTCATTCCATTATCACCCTGAAGCCATTTCTGCCCGGGAGGCGCCGAACGCACAACCGGTTTATTGGCTCCATAATTCATCTGGCCTGGCTGCTGGTATGGAACTTGAGGCGTCATCATGCCGGGTGGTGTCGGGGGTTGGTAAGGGAGCTGCCGTTGCAGGTTTGGAGGAATATTGGAAAGCTGCTGTTGAGTTCCCGTGTATGGCCGTGCGGGAGTTACCTGACCGGTGATAGGAATCTGAGAATAAGTCTGGGGACTTTGGCCAGTTTGGGGGGCATATCCTTGTGTCTGCGCGAAGGCGCTGGGTGGTACCTGTGGAGTCTGAGGAGCATACGCGGGTTGCCCCGGAGCATACCCGGGCTGCATCGCGGGCGCCGTGTTCGGAGGCGGGATATCCACGAACTCCGCGCTGGGCATCGTATTCTGATCCACGATCACCCGGTAGCCACTCTTATGTTGCATCCACTTCTTTCCCGGCGGTACTCCACCCGTGGTGGCAGCCGCCGGGGGCATGGTATAAGCCGGGATTTGAGGAGCAGCCTGGACAGCGGGTGGCTGAGAGAACGCCGGGTTGGTATAAGTCGCGGGGACTTGGGGCTGTGTATAAGCCGGGGTTGCGGGGGCCTGATAGGAGGGTTGAACCGCTGCTGGAGCTGCGGCAACTGGAGCCGCTGCAGGTACCTGGACCGGGGGAGGTACCTCCTTGAAGCCTGCGCCGGGAACCTGGTCGGCATCCACCACGATGACATACCCCGACTCATGTTGGAACCATTTCTTGCCAACCGGAGCGCTGGGTACAGCGGGAGCGGCGGTGGGTAAGCTGGGAGCGGCTGACGGAGCTGTCACTTGTGTTTTCGGCGCGGTTGACACCGGGGCCTTCACACTCGCGCTTGGCGTGATGGGAACACTTCCGAACTCCGCACGTGCATCCCAGCAAACACAGGCAATAAGGATCGCTATAGCAATCCTGCAAGGGGCTTGTACCATTATGGGGTTACCTCCGGCTTCTCCTAATATGCCCCCTCGAAACTGAAACCATCCCGAAAAAAAATCAATTCAAACTCATGCCCTCTCCTGACCCTCAGAAATTCAGGAGGCCGGCAAACAATTCCCTACCCTTACTCATCTCTAGGTTACAGTCCGCCGGTTCTGGGGTCAATGCGCTCCTCAGAAAACTGACTTGACCGACTTGTCGCGCTTATCCCAGATCTTCTCCTTGAGATCCCGCCAGCCCATCAACTGAACCCCTTCCTTTTTAATATGTTCCGCCATCCGGGGGTCGGTAAAAATGCGGTACTGTTGGTCACGGCGAGCATGGCTGCCACAGATATGGCTCAGTTCCTCGCCATCAATCCCCAGATGCACGATGAGCAGGGTTACACCGGGGGGTAATGCGGAGATCACCTCGCAGTAATTCTTGAAGCCCTCCTCGACTGTCTGACCCACTTTCTCATCCATGATGAGATTATCGATCAGCGGAAATCCCGCGGTTTCCAGCCGGTCAGCAGTCTCCTGGGTGTAGAATTGGATGGCTTCATTCGCTTTGGCCATTTCCGGGTTATATGCGAACACCATGAAAGGGAGATCATTCTTAAGTGCGGTGTTGCAAGTGGTTTTAAAGAGGTCTTCGCGGTAGAAAAGAGTCCCCATATGCGAGTCGATGTGGGTTGGTTCCAATCCAGCTTTCCGGGCGAAATCGATCTGCGCCTGAATCTCGGTGGCCACCTGGCTGCTATCCCCTCCCACCGACTCGTAGACCTGGCCGACTTCATGCCAGAGGTACCCCTGATCATCGATCAGTTTGGAGACCAGGCTCTTATCCGCGATGGGTCCCCAGCGGAAGGTCTTCCACTCGCTGGTCAGGGTCAAATGTACGCCGACATCTAGTCTCGGATTCTCCTTGCAAGCCTTCACTGTGGACAGGAACCAGGGGCACGGCACCATAGCTGCCGCGCAGGTCACAGATCCCTTCTCCATGGCCTCCACCGAAGCCTTGTCCGCCGCCCAACACATACCCGCATCATCGGCATGAACTATCAGAACCCTGGAATCCGCTGGGAGCCCCAATTTCTTTAGTGTTGAACTCTCGGCCCATACAGAAGAGACAGACCCTAACGCCAATACCACTATCGTGAGAGAGGTAAAGAAAACAGTTTTCATGTGGCGGCCTCCTGGAATCAACTCCATGATGTTTTCTGGTTTCTCACTTTCTGGCAAGGGGCAGCCAGGACAAGTACCCGATTCCACCGGACAAGACGAGGTGGTAACCTCTTTGATTAGGATGCCGCATGAGTTCGTGCCCTTGGAATCCAGGCACAGGCTGCATGACTGACTGACTGTCCGGGAGGGCTTCCTTGAGAATACTAACCGTCGCCGCTGAAGCCGCCCCTTTCGCGAAAACCGGTGGACTGGCGGATGTCACTGCCTGTCTCACCAAAGCGTTTTCCGACCGTGGGCATGAAGCCGCCGTGGTTCTTCCCAAATACCTGATGGTGGACCGGGCGGGTTACCGGACTGAACCGATCGACCTCCCGCTTCTCTTTAAGGTGGAAAACGAGGAACGCACCGGCTGGATTCACCACGCCACCCTCCCCGGCTCCAATGTTGTGGTCTACTTTGTCGTGAACGATCACTTCTTCAATCGTAATGGTATTTATCATGAGAACGGGAAAGATTATCCGGACAATCTGGCCCGTTTCTCATTCTTCTGCCGTGGCGTAGTTCAACTCCTGAAGTCAGGTGAATTCGAGGCGGATATTGTTCATTGTCATGATTGGCAGTCAGCTCTGGTGCCGGCTTATCTGAAGACTACTGAGCAAGAGGATCCCAAACTCTCACGGACCAAGACAGTGTTCACCTTCCATAACCTGGCTTACCAGGGCTTCTTCCCACGTGATCAGTACCCAGTCACTGGGCTGCCTTGGAGCTTGTTTACGCCCGAGGGGATGGAGTTCTTTGGCGATGTCAATTTACTCAAGGGCGGATTGGTCTATGCGGATGCCCTAACCACAGTCAGTGAACGATACGCCGCCGAAGTGATGACACCCGAATATGGCCGCGGCATGGAAGCAGTGATCCACGCGAACCGTCACCGCCTGTTGGGGATCCTCAATGGTGTGGATTACACAGTCTGGAATCCAGCCATCGACACCAACATTCCAGCCACTTACAACCCCAATGAACTCTCGGGGAAAGCGGTCTGTAAGGCCGCACTGCAAAAAGAGTTTAACCTTCCGTCCGCGCCTCATATCCCGCTGTTAACCTCCTTAAGCCGTTTCGATGATCAAAAGGGGATTGAACTGGTCTTAGCCGCCATGGAGGTCATGCTCCTGGAGGGGGAGGTTCAGCTGGTGCTTCAATGTGAGGGTAAGCCGGAGTATGAACGTCTCTTTACTGACCTCATCGCGCGCTTCCCCAACCAGGTCTCGCTCTCGGTGGGTCCCGATGAGGACTGTGCCCACCGCATGATCGCGGGTTCGGATTTCTACCTGATGCCCTCCCGTTATGAACCCTGCGGTTTGGTCCAGTTATATTCCCTGAAGTATGGCACCCCGGCGATTCTGCGTCAGGCCGGGGGACTGGCGGATGCGATCCGTGATTACAACGAGGCACAGCGGGATGGCTATGGCTTTGTGTTTCACCAGCCCGATCCCAAAGACTTCATCCAGGCGATCCGCCGCGCGCTCGCGGTCTTTCGAGACAAGACCGCCTGGGTCGCTCTCCAGCGGCGTGGCATGGCACGTGACTTCTCCTGGCAGCGGACCGCCGAGAGATATGAGGCTCTCTTCCATCAGCTGTTGGAGCCTCAGAGTTGAGCACGCCCCCAGAAACCCTCGATCTCGTTTTCATCTGGCACATGCACCAGCCCGATTACCGTGACCGGGCGCAACATAAGATCTTGCTTCCCTGGGCGCGTCTGCATGCCCTCAAAGATTATTATGATATGCCGGCGCGTCTGAGCCGGTTTGAGGGTATTCACCAAACCTTCAACCTGGTTCCTTCGCTGATTGAACAGATCGAGTGCTACCAGAATGGTGACTGGCGGGAAACCGAACTCGATCTTTTCCTGCGCCAGGCCGAGGAGCTCACTGACACCGAGAAGCTGCTCATTCTCAAGAGCTTCTTCCTCGCCCATGAGGAACGGATGGTCCGTCCCTACCCACGTTATGCCTCGCTCCTCCGGGATTTCCGTTTAAAGGGGGCCAGCGATGTCATTCAACGCTGGTCGGCCCAGGAATGGCGTGACCTTCAATTCTGGCGGCAATTGTCCTGGTTCGATCCCCTGTTACGCGAACAAGACAGTTCCATCGAGGAACTCTTCCACCGGGGACAGAATTTCGAGGAGTCCCGGAAAAGTTATCTCCTCGAACGTATGAACTACTGGCTGGGAGAAGCCCTTTCAGTCTACAAACGGTTGATGGATGAGGGCCGGATCGAAATCTCAGTAACCCCATACTATCACCCCATTCTGCCTCTCCTCATCGATCCCACCTCGGTCCGGGAAGCCATGCCAGACTGCCCACTTCATGACTCCTGGGCCAAGAATCCCGAAGATGCCCGTACCCAGGTCGAAAAAGCGATTACTTTCTTCGAACAACGTTTCGGACACAAACCCAAGGGGATGTGGCCCTCGGAGGGATCGGTCAGCCAAGAGGTCGCCAAACTCCTCAAGGAAACAGGCATCGAATGGTTTGCCTCGGATGAGGAGATTCTAGCGCGTTCGATTGGGCAACAACTGCGGGCGAATTCAGACACTCATCCCGCCAATGAATGCCTTTATCTGCCCTATGCCACCTTGGATGGCCAGGGCCCCACGATGCTGTTCCGGGATCACCGTCTATCGGACCTGATCGGATTCCGTTATGCCACCTGGGATCCCATGGACGCCGCCCGTCACCTGGTGGGAGAGATCCTCGCGGTCAAGAAAACATGGAATCGTCCCGAATCTCCGCTGGTGAGTATCATTCTCGATGGAGAAAACTGCTGGGAGTATTACGACAAGGATGGGGGACCTTTCCTCGAGGCCTTGTACCGCCTGATCATGGAAACACCAGAGATCCGTTGCTGTACCGTTTCCGAGGCACTGGCGGGACGCAAACCCATTCCACTTCCCAAACTTTCCGCCGGTTCCTGGATCAATGGCAATTTCTTTATCTGGATGGGCGAGGAAGCCGACCGCAAGGCCTGGGGGCTGCTCCAGGAAACCCGTGATGCCTTGACTGAATCCTCACTGGCTCAAGAGCTCCCCCGGGCTCAGGTGGCTGAGGCGTGGGAAGAGCTCTATGTGGCTGAGGGAAGCGACTGGTTCTGGTGGTTTGGAGCCTCACAACAATCCCGTCAGGACGCTCTCTTCGATGAGATGTTCCGCCTGCATCTGCTGCGGATTTATGACCTGATCGACAAAGAATCCCCCACAGCCCTCCATAATCCCGTAGAGACTGTCCTCTCCGAACGAGTTGCGCGGATGGATCCCTATCTCGTGGCCTCGCCCATCATCGATGGTTATGAGACGCATTACTATGAATGGTGCGCGGCGGCTCGTTTCGAACCCGCGCATCAGGGTGGCGCGATGCAGCAGGTGGGCAAGTCACGTATTGAAGAGATCTGTTACGGTGTCGATGAAAACCGGTTTTATCTGCGGGTCAATCCTTCGACTGCCTATCGCTTCTCGAAGGCCCTATGGCGTTATGAACTACGGATCACAGGGCCAACACCCATGCGGCTCAGATTTGTCCCCGCTCGTGATGGAATGTTGATTCAAAAAGGATCCTTGGTCACGGCTAACAAGCCCGAGGAAGAACAGTTATCTTGGATGGTAGTGCCATCAGAATTTGGGGAGGCCATGGAAAAATCAGTCCTTGAGGCTTCTCTTTCTTGGGAAATCCTTGAATCCCGGCCCGGAGAAGTTCTATCATTCTTCGTCGGTTGTCCGGCCGGCGGGGATGAGGTTGAAATTGTCCCACCGTTGTCGTCGCTATATGTCACTACTCCTGGAAAGGACCGGCCTGGTAGACATTGGTTCCCGTAGAGGCAACATCGATGGCACTCGAATTGGACCGTACATTGGTCATGATCCTGGCAGGGGGACGCGGAAGCAGGCTGGATCCCCTGACCCGTGTACGCGCGAAACCGGCGGTGACTTTCGGCGGAAAGTACCGCATTATCGATTTCGTCTTGTCAAATTTCACCAACTCCGGTCTCTTCAAGATAAAAGTTTTAACCCAATTCAAGTCCAATTCCCTTAATAAACACCTGTATGACTCCTGGTATATGAACCGGGCTTTCGGCCATTATGTCGATCCGGTCCCAGCCCAAATGGCCACTGGCGAAGTTTGGTATCAAGGTACCGCCGATGCGATCTACCAGAATCTGAACCTTGTATATGATGAGTGTCCCATCCGCTTGTGTGTCTTTGGAGGCGATCACATCTACAAGATGGATGTGCGCCAGATGATCGCCTGGCACTGTGACAAGGGCGCTGACCTAACCATTTCCGCGATCCCGGTTCCCATCGAGAAGGCTGATCAGTTCGGAGTCATTGAGGTCGACGAGAACTGGCGGATCCTCGGCTGGGAGGAAAAGCCTACCCGTCCCAAGTCTCTCCCGCATGACCCCACCCATGCGTTGGTTTCGATGGGAAACTACATCTTCGAGACCACGCCTCTGATCCGTGTTCTCGAGGAAGACCATCAGAATCCCCACAGTTCACATGACTTCGGCAAAGACATCATCCCCAAGATGATCCACACGCATAAGGTCTATGCCTACGACTTCTCCACCAATTCACTCCCCGGGCAGCAGGCACGTGAACGCGGTTACTGGCGGGATGTCGGAACCATCGAGGCCTATTACGAGGCCAACATGGACCTGCGCTCGATCGATCCAGTCTTCGACTTGTACAACCGGCAATGGCCGATCCGGACCGCTAATTACCATGTCCCTCCCGCCAAGTTCGTTTTTGACTGGGAGTGGGAGATGCGCCGCGGAGTGGCCTATGACTCGTTGATCTGCGCGGGCTGCATCATCTCCGGCGCGCTCGTGCGAAATAGTATCCTTTCGCCCGGCGTGTTTGTGCACAGTTATACTGAGATTCACAACTCCATCGTCATGCATGAGGTCGATATCGGCCGCGGCGCGCGCATCCGCAACGCGATTGTCGATAAGTATGTGAAGATCCCCGAGGGAGAGACCATCGGTTACGACCTCGAACGGGACCGTCAACGTTACTTCGTCTCCGATGGAGGAATCGTGGTCATCGCCAAGGTGGCTCCTTTCGAGCGTTGGCATGATCCCAAGTACACACACACATTCCACGAGTAGAGGAACCTATACAGCCTCCAGCCTCCCTACCCGGTGGGCAAGAGGTTGTGGCGTACCTGAAACAGTACCTGATAATAATGAACCACCTTGTCCCCTCAACGTCATTTAAGTAAGGGGAATTCATGGATATACCCTGGCAACAGATTAATAAACTCACTTACGGGAGGTGTTTTTCATGCGGTTATTCTGTGTGATGCTGCTTGTCGGAGGATTCGTAATGATATACGAAACCTTTCCAACCTATTCCACCGACCTGGTCAAGATCGACCAATCTCCAGAAACCCTTTCTGGTGAGGGAGTGTTTGGGGATATCCTGACTACAGAGGGAACCTGGGAGAAAGACGCCACACACATCCAATCCACGGACGTGACGGCAAATAGCGCCCGTGCTTTCATTCCAGGACATGAATGGATTGATTGCATTTATGAGGCTACTATCCGTATCGATAAAACCGGTGATCAACCATGGGCGGGCCTGAGGCTTATACTCCGGGGAAACAACGAAACCAACAACTTCACCACAGTTGGATTCTATGTTCCACAACATATTGTCACCATCGAACAGGTCACCAACATGGAGTTTGTGACCCTGGCGCAAGCCCCCTTCCCCGTGGAATTGGGTAAATCCTACCGTGTAAAGGTAATCACGGACCGGGCGGGTTTCTATTGCTTCATCGATGGGAAATATGTCATTCATGCCGTCGAGAAAAAATTTTCCACCCGTCCCTCGGGCATGGTGGGTTTCTATTCGGCGGCGGCGGTGGGCTCTTACAGTGATGTCTCGGTAAAACCCTCCCCACGCTCCAACAGCCCCTTCAAAGTGTATCCAGGCAATCCTCTCGATATCGATGCGTACTCCCCCTCGGTTATCCGTGACAAGGACACCTACAAGATGTGGTTCTCGATGGGACCGGGCCAGGGCTATGCTGAATCCAAGGATGGCATTCATTGGACACGTCCAGCAGGTACCAGCCCTGTCAAACCTTTAGGGAAACCGGGCGAGTGGGGTGACTTCAATGAGGCCGACGCGGAGGTTGTAAAGATTGGTGACGAGTTCCGCATCCTTTTTCCAGCCGGCTCAACCATCAATGATAACTGGTGGGATGGAGTGGGTTATTTTACTTCCAATGATGGAATTCACTGGACTCCCGACAAAGACAATCCAGTGTTCTACATGGGCCCGGTAGGTTCCTGGGATGAAAATGGTGTCGGTGATCACTCCTTCATCAAAGACGGAGACACGTGGAAGATGTGGTTCACGGGGATCAATTTCGCCGAACGGGGATATCGAAATGAGTTCGGTTATGCCGAGAGCGCTGATGGAATCCACTGGCGTAAATCCACACTGAATCCTGTGATCACACAGGGTGACCCTGGTGAGTGGGATGGAGGCTGGTTATCGGCCGCATCCGTGCTCAAACTGGGGGATGACGAGCTCCAAACCCGGGTCTATGCCGGCCAACCAGGGGGAAGTTATCACTGTTTCTATCATGGCCATATCACGAATGATGAATTCGTGAGTGGTGTCAAGCGTATCGGTTGGGCGTTTTCCTTGGATGGCATCCATTTTGTGAAATATGACGACGCGCTCACGGTGGAACCGCCTTTCCATCGTAGCGATCCGATCATCCCCTGGATGAATTGGGGGGTGTGGGGACATGAGGGTGTGCGCGCATGTTCCGCAATCCGGGATGGAGATGAGATCAAGATCTGGTTTTCGGGCGAGGGAGTCACTTATGGTGGCACCGGAATGGCCACCGCCAAGATCGCTGATCTGGAAGCGATTGTCGAAAAGGCTAAAGCCGATGGAAAACTGGAGGTCATGCCCCCCGAAGAGATTAAGGCCACCTTGGTCGAACCCATGCCTCTCTCCACATGGGATGATCTCGGCGGTCATGTCTTGAACGCCGCGTTGGAAACCAAAGAGGGACATTCCAAACAGAGCCAGGAAGCCATCAATCAAGCACGGGCTCTGGTTCAACGCATGAACCGTTCCGAGAAGCTCTATCTGGAGAAGAATCTCTCCCCCTTGGGTTTGGTGGTAGACAAACTCCTGAGTGGGGAAGGTGCTCCCATCGTTTCAAAGGTATGGGAATTGGATCCAGCGACCCTTGAGAATCTGCCTTCAGAGCAGCTCTACGGTGCGAAGTGTGAGGGTCTCGAAAAGGGAGCCTGCCGCTTCGCAACTTCCGGCCCTGATCCATTTGTCATTTTGCCACCGGTGAATATCAATGTCGGCGTAGAACCACTCCACTTGATCCAACTCAATTTGAAAGTCGAGCATCCCACTCATAACATGTCTGTACATTGGGCCAAGGCAGGCGAAGATTTCATTCCTGGTATTGCTGCGGTGAGGCAGATCCGTTGGCCAGAGCATCAACAGACTCTGTGTTTCGTCCTGCCCTGGCGGGCAGGAGAAAAGATCGAACGGCTGCGCTTGGATTTTGGAAACGCTCAAAAGGCTGAGATCCGCTCTGCCATCGTGTATTCGATCCAGATCGAGGAGAAATAGGGAAACACACAGGTCATCAGCTGGTCTGACTCGATAATAGACTCCCGGGTAAAAACAAACGCCCGGAGTAGCCTGTTTCCTGTAGGGCGGGGCTTGGCCCACCACCAATTCCCAAGGCGGGGCTTGTCCCACCAAACCGGGAGGGGTGACGGTGGGGCAAGCCCCCCTACTCATCCTCCTCGGACCAGAGACGAGACAAGTCACAACCGCCATAAATGGGGATGGGTTGTAAGCTGGAGAGCTGTCCAGTCTGTTCTCCCCCCAGGTTGAGCACCTGGGATTCTCGGCTGCCATCGCGGTAAACAGTGATGCCCTTACATCCCAGATCGAAAGCCAGAAGGTACGCATCAGCCACATCACTGGGGGTCGCGCCATGACCAAAATTGATGGTTTTGGAGACGGCGTTATCCGTATGCCTTTGAAACGCCGCCTGCATCCGGACATGATGCTCCGGATGTAGTTCATGAGCCGTCACAAAAATCCGTGCGATTCTATCCGGGACTTCTGGCAGGTCACATAACCGTGCTCCCGCCGCAATCCGGTTCATGAGCCCCTCGGAATAAAAGCCCTCTTCCAGGGCCCAGGCCTTGAAGGCGGGATGAACCTCCACCAGGCGGTCATTCTCCATCACACTCCGCCAGAAACAGATGCCATAGAGTGGTTCGATCCCACTGGAACAGCCGGCAATAATACTAATTGTACCCGTCGGCGCGATGGTGGTGGTGGTGGCGTTACGCAGTGGAGGGTAACCGCGTTGGGCCCACAGGCTGCGTGCAAAGTTGGAAAAAGGGCCCCGTTCCGCCGCGAGCCCGGCACTGGCCTCCTTGCTTTTCCCCTGGATGAAACCCATCAAGGTACTGGCCTCATCGAGGGCCTGCGGCGAGTGATAGGGAATCCCTCTTTGAATCAAGAAATCAGCGAAACCCATCACACCCAGCCCGATCTTCCGGTTACAGCGGGTGACCTCGCGAATCTGTGGAAGGGGGTAGTTGTTCTTTGTGATCACATTGTCCAGGAACCGTACCGCCTGCTTGACCCTCGCCGCGAGGTGCTGCCAGTCCACGCTCCGGTCACATGGATTCACGAATCGTGCGAGGTTAAGGGAACCAAGGTTGCAAGATTCGAAGGGGAGCAGCGGTTGTTCACCGCACGGGTTGGTACTCTCATACGCACCAACCTCCGGGGTGGGATTGTCACGGTTCATCCGGTCGATAAAGACCATGCCTGGATCGCCATTTCTCCAAGCCCCCTCGACAATTCGCCAGAAGACCTCGCGCGCTGGAAGAGTTCCTACGATCCGGCCAGTGTGGGGCGCGGTCAAATCATAATCACCCCCCACCCGGACTTGATTCATGAACTCATCGGTGATCGCGACCGAGATATTAAAGTTGTTCAGTTTATACCCGGTTTCTTTACAGCGGATGAATTCAAGGATGTCGGGGTGGTCGACACGCAGAATCCCCATATTCGCGCCACGGCGTGTGCCCCCTTGTTTGATGGTGTCGGTTGCCGCATCAAAAACGGTCATGAAGGAGACCGGTCCGCTAGAGACACCCTTAGTGGTTTTCACCCGGCTGGCTTTGGGACGGAGACGTGAGAAAGAAAAACCTGTTCCGCCTCCGGACTTATGAATCAACGCGGCTTGTTTGACCGCCTCGAAAATCTCCTCGAGCGAATCCCCGACTGGCAAGACAAAACAAGCTGAGAGCTGTCCCAGTTCACGGCCAGCATTCATCAAGGTGGGAGAATTTGGAAGAAACTCCAGAGATGCCATCATGTCATAGAAGGTTTCTTCCCACTCGGTGATGCTTTGGCCAGTGCCGAGTTCTTCCTCAGCGGAGGCGATCACATGAGCCACACGCTCCAACATCCCTTCGGCGGATTCGAGAACCCGGCCATCATCATCTTTCTGGAGATACCGCCTTTCGAGAACCTTCTTGGCATTCTCAGACAGGTGGACACTTCTACTTTGCCCTGGCATGGCGATGAACAGCCTCTCCTTTGTCTGAGGCTTCCTGCTATAGTGTATATGCTGGTCTGGAAAAACGCCTCAGTTTCTCTATTGTTCCTGATCTCCAGTGGAGACGCAAGAGATATAAAGTGTCTTTATGTGCACCATACTAATGTTATGATCCGGATAATTCAGATCCCCCTTAGCCGCGAAAAGGTCTTCCGTGTCCTCACCGATCCCATCGAACTGCTGGTATGGTTGGATGCATTGAGTGTCACTACAGGGGCGGAGGTCTTCCATGTCTTCGAAGTGATTCATAACAGGAGCCAAATCCCTTGGCGGATCCGTGGGGCGTTCACCGAGTGCATTCCGCCGGAAACCTTGGTGGTGGAGACCGACTTCGATAGGAAACATGGCAAAGCGGCCTTGCACTTGAATCTGCGTAAAGAGGAGACCGGCTGTAGCCTATCTGTCGAATGGTCAAACCCCATCCTGGACTCATTGGCAGCAGCGCTGCTCGATCCCGTGGGGATCACGCGCCTGGTCCGGAGCCTGCAAAGCCCCGCACTAGGGCCTAGCTAATTCAGACCTCATCCCCCCATCCCCCTTCTCCCACAGGGAGAAGAGGGAGATCCTCATTCTCCCAAGCGGTAGTTGGGAGCCTCCTTGGTGACAATGATGTCATGTGGATGGCTCTCGCGCAGCGAGGCTTCGGTGATACGGACAAAGCGGGTTTTAGTGCGGAGTTCCTCGATGTTACTCGCACCAGCATAGCCCATGCCTGAACGTAATCCTCCAACCAGCTGATATACATAAGTCCCCAGGCTGCCCTTGTAGGGCACCCGTCCCTCGACCCCTTCCGGAACCAGTTTGGCGGCGGACATACCTGCTTGGAAATAACGTTCCTTGCCGCCCTTCTCCATGGCTCCGAGCGAGCCCATGCCACGGTACTCTTTGAAGGTCCGGCCCTCATAATAAATTGTCTCGCCGGGAGCCTCCTCAGTGGCCGCGAAGAGAGAACCGATCATGACCGCGGAAGCTCCCGCCGCGATCGCCTTGGTGATATCACCGCTATGCTTGACACCGCCATCGGCCACAATGGGGATCCCACGTGGACTGGCTGCACGGGCGGTCTCGAGGATCGCCGTGATCTGCGGAACTCCCGCGCCAGTGACGACCCGTGTGGTACAGATCGAGCCGGGGCCGATTCCCACCTTGATGACATTGGCTCCCGCCTCAATGAGCGCCCGCGCTCCCTCCTCGGTAGCAACATTTCCCGCCATGAGGCTGACTTTGGGGAAGTGCTTTCGTAGGAGCTGCACCGCCTCGATGATCATTTTGGAGTGGCCATGTGCACTATCCACAACCAGCAAGTCGACACCCGCATTAATCAGTGCTTGAGCTCTTTCCAGGGATTCATCCCCGCCCCCCACAGCGGCGGCAGCCAAAAGGCGTCCCGATATGTCTTTAGCGGCATTCGGGAATTTCCGCCTCTTCTCGATGTCCTTGATGGTAATCAACCCACGCAACTCTCCCTTCGCGTTGACTATTGGGAGTTTCTCAATGCGGTGACGGCCTAAAATCGCCTGAGCCTCAACCAGCGAGGTCCCCTCTGGCGCCGTGACCAGATTCTTGCTGGTCATTACATTGACGATGGGTTGATCGAAGTTGGTCTCAAAACGTAAGTCACGGTTCGTCAAGATACCCACCAGTTTCCCCTCGGCATTGGTGATCGGGACACCAGAGATCTTGTAGTGCGCAGTGAGGTCCACCGCCGCGCTGACGGGATCCTCGGGACGGAGGGTGATGGGGTTGCTGATCATCCCACTCTCGGAACGTTTTACTTGGTCGACCTGCTTGGCTTGCTCCTGGATGGGCATGTTCTTGTGGAGGACTCCGATGCCACCCGCTTGGGCCAAAGAGATGGCCAGGCGTGATTCAGTGACTGTGTCCATGGCGGCAGATAGAAGGGGTATCTTGAGTATCAACTCCGGGGTCAGATGGACCGAGGTGTCCACCTGAGAGGGAACCACCTCCGAGTAGCCCGGTACAATCAAGACATCATCAAAAGTCAACCCCTCTGGATAGGGGCCGGAAGCCCCCAGTTCTATGTGCGCATCCCCCGACATGGTTTATTAATCCTCCTCATTGAGTTAATAGGTCACCCTATCACAGGGGAGTAACCCCGCCAAGGAAGAGCATTGCCAATGGAGGAAACCATGGAAACTGAGGTCTGTTATGAACGGTTAAGGCCTGCTCAGATACGCGAAAGACGTGAGGCTTGCCCAGTGGCGTATGTTCCGCTGGGAACCTTGGAATGGCACGGAGTTCACAATCCAGTAGGCCTGGATGGGGTAAAGATGCATGCCCTGTGTTGCCGTTGCGCCCAAGCGGATGGGGGATTGGTATTTCCTACCCTGTTTTATGGCGAAGCCCGTGAAGAGGGCCTGATGGACACAAATCCGCTCTATAGCGCGGGAATCTCCGAGGCGATGGGCTTGGAAACACGCCACCTCGCACCCGGTTTCATGCGCCGTTCGCTCTCAGAGGTGGCCATGGCTTATCAGCAACTCCTCCTGCACATCCTGAACGAGTGCCAGAGCCTGGGCTTCCGTGTGATCGTGCTCGGTGCAGGACATTATCCGCTCATCGATCATGCGCGCGCCGCGGCCTCTGTGTTCCACCAGCAACGTTGGGGTGGCAAACGCCGTGATCCCCAGCCCGTTCCCTGGGTGTTCATTGGGTGCGAACTGGTTCAGAAAGAGATCCCAGATGCAGGAGGCCATGCCGGTTTCTGGGAAACAAGCCTGATGCTCGCGCTTGAACCGGATCTGGTGGATATGTCCCAGTTGCCTCCCACTGGTGAGACTCCCCTCGCAGTGCTCACCGGGCGTCCAGTCCAGGAAGCCAA
The DNA here is from genome assembly GCA_964422415.1 of uncultured bacterium. Taxonomy (GTDB): domain Bacteria; phylum Hinthialibacterota; class Hinthialibacteria; order OLB16; family OLB16; genus OLB16. Next base: position 20,657 of record CAYRBI010000052.1, read on the forward strand.
TGCGGAATTCGGCGAGTATGCAGTCCAATTGGTTGTCCATCATGTGACCCGTGAGGTTCGTGCCCGGTTGGAGGATCCGTCCGTGTATCTGGGGCATGGGGTGAAGTTTTGATGATTGCCGGCTTGAAGTCTTTGTTGACTCATCCAGTCTGTAGGCTTAGCCTGAATAGATCAGTTGACGAGAAGGAGAAGGAGAGGATGTCTGGGATCGTGGATGTCTCAATCGAGTTGGTGGCATCCCAGGAGGCCAAGTGTTCCGAAGTTGAAATCCTCCTCCGTGAAGACCGTGAAGCGTTGACCTGTCTGTCGGTTGAGGAGTGTATTCAAGTGGTTCTCGGTCTGCTCCAGGAAGGCGCTGGATTGGATGAAGCCTTGCGGAAAAAGGCCTGTTCAGACCCAACCTGGTGGTGTGAGGATCTGTATGGAAAGTTGAATACCCATCTTTTGCGGGTTGAGAACCTGGCTACTGGAGCGTTGAACCTCGGACGGCATTTCGTTGAAAACGGATATGAGGTGAAGTGTCTGGAAACCTTGGAATCGGGACTCTCCGAGTTGCGCTGGATGATCCGGCCCGAATCATTTGATTGGGGATTCCTTGAAGAGCCACTCCTTCAAGCGATTAATGAAGACCAACGGGGAAAGACAGAGTCCTTGTTGCCTCTTCCAGAATGACGGTTCATCGAAGATCAAAGGGATTCAAAGATCTTTACCTCGCTCTTCCTGAGAGAGAGAGACGCGAGGCTGTCGAAGCCTACCATCTGATGGTTTCTCATCCCAAACATGTCAGTTTGCGACTTCATTACCTTGATGATGTGAAATTTGTGGGACCTGAGAACACTTCCGGGAAATCTCTTATCTCGGTTGCTGTCGCATGGGGATATCGTGCCGTGGCCTTGGTGGATTCCACTGAGGGAGTGTGGATCTGGTTTTGGATTGGTTCCCATGGAATCTATGATCTGAAGTTCAAGCGTGGAACAACAATTCACCTGCCAGTGTCCTAATTGAAATCGAGTTCATTGACTTCAAACGGACCATTAATCATTTCATCACAAATTCATCGTTCCAGGAGTAGCCCTTCCGCTCATAGGTGGTATTATCCCTCCGGTTTGCGATCACACTGAGCGTGGATGAGAGGGAGGAAATGGTACCATGGAACACCATCACCACTGTGGGTGTTGTGGAGGGCATCACGAGTTGGGAAGGAGAGATTTTCTGGCGGCTGTCGGCGGAGGAGTATTGGTGGGGGCGGCGCTAGCCGCAGCGCACAGTGAAAGCGCCTGGGCCGCAGCCACCGGCGAACCGGTGATCTCACTCGATCTCACCAAGAAGGAATTGGCCGTTCAGCCGGTCCTGACCTACGAGATCCCGCACCGTGCGGAGGCCACCAGCTGGCGTTCGTGGGGCGGAATCCAAACCCAAGCCGATGTGGATCAGGAGGCTAACCAAATCTCCAAGTCCCTGGAGGATCTGACCAAGAAAGCTGGATTCGCGGTAAAGTTCCTTCCCCTAGCTCGTGCTGTGAACAAGGGCGAGGCGGAACAGATCGCCAAGGCTGAAGCGGATGTCATGCTCATTTATGGAGCCGGGGGTGGGAATGATATTCTTGAAACCCTGATCTCCCCCAGCCGTTACAATCTCCTTTTCCTGCGTCATCAATCCGGCCCGGTCTATCTCTTCTATGAAACCGCCAGTTGCCGTCTGCTCCGCAAGACGGTGGATGAGCTCGGTCAACCAGGCCTCACTCCCGCTGATGTGGTGGTGGATGAAACAGAAGATCTCCTTTCCAAACTCCATTCACTGTATGCCCTCAAGAATACAGTCGGTTCGAAAATCATTGCCATTGGCAACGCGGGCGGTTGGGGCGCGGGAGGTCAAAAGGCACCGCAGATCGCCAAAGACCTCTGGAAGTTGGATATCATCCCGGTTCAATATGAGGAGTTGGGCAAACGGATTCAAGCGGCCAAGGCCGATGCCCAGCGTGTGAAGGATGCCGGAAAGGCCACCAAGGATTACTTGGCTCTTTCTGGAACCACCCTTAAAACAGACCTTGGCTTCGTGGAGAGGTCTTTCATCCTAACCAGTGTCATCCGCGATCTGATGGCGGAAGCCGGCGCACAGGCCATGACCATCAATAATTGCATGAGCACAGTCATGCCAATGTCCGAGACCACCGCTTGTATGCCTCTCTCGATCATCAATGACTCCGGCGCATTGGCCTTCTGTGAATCCGACTTCGTGGTCATCCCCTCCGGTATCCTGCTCCACCATATAGCCGGAACACCCGTATTCCTCAATGACCCTACCTATCCCCACCACGGAAAGATCACCCTGGCCCATTGCACCGCACCCCGCAAGATGGATGGCAAGCACCTGGAGAAAACCACGGTGCTGACTCACTTCGAGTCGGATTATGGCGCCGCACCCAAGGTGGACATGCGCATCGGCCAAACTGTCACCGTGATCGATCCAGATTTCGATGCGAAACGCTGGATCGGCTTCCGTGGCAAGGTTCTGGAGAATCCCTTCATGCCCATCTGCCGTTCACAGGTGGATGTCTCCATCGAGGGTGACTGCGACCTTCTCGCACAAGAGATGGTTGGATTCCACTGGATGCTCTCCTATGGCGACCACCTCAAAGAGGCCGGATACGCCATCAATAAACTCGGACTGGAGTGGATGAACCTGTCGGAACCAGCCGAGAAGAAGGCGTAAGTCAACACACACACCAGCAGACCCGGAGGGGAAACCTCCGGGTCTGTGCAACCTGTATGTTGTTCACGCTTTAGCGTGCCCGGACAACCCGTATGTTGTTCACGCTTTAGCGTGCGGGTTATGTACACAGTTTTATCTTGAGGTTGCCCCGCACGCTGAAGCGTGAACAACATACAACGCAACCTAAAGGTTGAACTCCAAACAAGGAACCTCACACCTCAAACATCATCTGTTGAAAGGCCTCATACCGTGGCGCGGATTCGCCGGTTCCCAAGAAAGGCACAAGCACAGTACGGACCGCGCGATTGAGCTGCTCCAAGTAGAAGTCCACGTCATAACGTGTTTCGGGTTTCAGGTAGTCCACCAGCCGGATGCGTTCATCGGGGTTCCCCGATCGGGAATCAACCACAGCAAAGTACACATCTTGACCACCGGCCATGTTCCGTCCGATTCGTGCCGCCTGGCGCGCGGCGGTCGCGGTCATCGCATTACTCCGGTACTCCTCGGCGGTACGCGAGAGCCTACGCTTGAGGAGCAGATCTCCCATCGGCACATGCCTCTCACGAAGCGCCTCCTCGGCTTCGGCCACTACCGCCAAGAGCGATTCCTTGAGCGCCCGGCACCCTTCCACAGTCTCCGCTGTTCCCAACATATGCAGCAGTTTCCCCTGGACCTCCTGGACAAAGGGAGCCTGGTCACCACGGCGGATCTCGATCCCACGGAACTTGAGGGAGCCATCCTCGAACCTCCCAAAGTAACGCGCGGGAATGGGGAGCTCCGGGTGACGAGTCGAGGAGAGCACCACCAGCCAGGAGTAATGGCCCTCGATGGAGATGGGAAGATCCGTAACCTCCTCGATCTCACGGCAGAGCGCATGAACTTCGGCATGGGTTTGCCCCATTTTCTGCAACCAGACACAATCCACTAGCGAATTCAGGACCCGAAAGCCCCACTCCTCGCACAGATGGCGTGTTCTCAGGAGCATCTCACGCGAGAAGGCACAGATGGACTCATGCGCTTCGATTCTCCCGAAGCGTGCGTTCTTGTATCCCAAGTAACCGAAACAACACACCAGCAACCATTTCAACGCGGCTTGACGATTTTTATAGCGGGTCCGTTCCACTGGGTCCGTGGCCGCGAGCATCCGCCGTTTGTACTCAATCCGCTTCTCCAGGATCGGGATCAGTGAACTGGAGATCATCCCCTCGCGTTTCTCACAGATACGGTACCCCAGTTCCGGAACATGGTGGGTACTCTCCGGACAGCAGGGACAATTGATAGTCTCAGGTGAGACATTGAAATGGGTCATGATCGAGGGGTACATCGAGACAAAATCGAGTTCGACCACGTTCTCATAAACTCCTGGCCGGGGGGTGTAAGTAAGCCCGCCCCGGTCTGAGCGCAGCAGTTGCAGAGCTGTCTTCCAATCCTCGGGGCGGGTTTTCTTCCAGGGAATTGGGTATCCCTTGCGCGAAACATACGCAATCTGCACTGAGGAGATCCCGGTGCCGATGGACCGGCGTGCCATACGCTGGACCGGTAAACGGCTTACACGCGCGGCCTCGATCAGACCATCCAGGTCAGACTCAAAGGCGAGAAAGGAATTTCTCAGATCGATATGCCATCGTCCCCACAGGGGGTAATCCGGATCCCGGTAAACGATCCGTCCATATGAGACATAAGACTGTCCCCGGTTCTGTAGTCTGCGGATAATGCCACCCTCACGATCAAGACGCAGGGGAATACCAGTTAGGCTGGAGATCTGAAACAGGCAGGGCATGAGGAGACTGTCTCCCCCACGGGTCAGGATCAGGTCCGGATCCCACTCCTCCAATGTCTGGTTGAAGGAGTGGAAGGCTTCGACCGGGTCCTCGACATTCCACTCCATCGACCGCCCATTCATTTCGAGAGCCAGGCTTCGGAGCATCGCGGTGCGTGCCCCCAAACTGCCTTCGCCATGGAGAGTAGCAGCCCGGACCGGGATGGGTGCGTAATCAGTGCTCCAAGGCTTCTCCAACGCGGTACATGACAACAGGGTTTCACCATCATGAACCAGGCAGCACCGGGCCGTTGGGAAGAGGTCCTGGGTATAACCATAGAATTGCTCGAAGGGGATATCGCAATCGTAATAGGAAATCTCGGGAAACTTCTGGTAGAGAAGTTGGAGTTCCTGGTAGGCCTGCTCTAGATCAAGGATCTGGACCTCGTGCATTTCGACATCATGGCCAGTCCAGAAATCTGGTTTGGGGACAGTTCCTCCCATGCGGAATGAACGGGTCCGCTCCATAGCCCGCCGGAGTGACTCGATCCGGGCCGGGTCTTTCCCCTCCACATATCCCTTGGGGGAATAGGGCTGAACCAGACGCAACCGTTCCTCTCCGCCCTGGATCAGAAACCAGAACACCATCTCCTGGCCCCGGGGGAAGTAATCGAACAGCCAGCCCTCCTCCTCAATGACAGTCGCTCTCATTAGATCCTACCCAAGTCCCCCTTTCCCTCGTTATGATGCTGTCCATGGAGAGTGACATCAAGCAATCCGGACATCACACGAAGAGTCTCCTCCCCACGGATATCCTCCGCTTGGGAGAAGACCCCTATTGGCTGCCCCTAGCACTCTTGGCGCTAGTGGATGCCTTGGTCTTTGCGCTCTCCATCTGGTTGGCATATCCCCTACGTTTCCACTCCCCCCTGACCATCTTGCTTCCACTCAAGGAGGGGTGGTATCCACCCCCCTTCTCCACTTTTTTTAATTTCGGACTGCTGGCCGCCTTGATGGGGGTGGTCACCTTCGAGCGCCTCGGTTTTTACCAGAAGAGGATCGGCACGGACCGGAAAATCCACATCATCCGTATCCTGGCTGGGGTTCTGACCGCTAATCTGATCCTCCAGATCATCCTCTCGATAGCCGACACACCCTTGTCGCGAGGCACCCGCTTGATTGCTTTTGTTCTCACTGTCCCATTAGCGGCTCTGGCTCATTATGTTCTCAAGCAAGCTCATTCAAGGATGCTCCAGGCAGGCATGGGATACCAACGGACGCTTCTGGTAGTGGACTCTCACGAGCGGTCGGGAGAGATCCTCCAGCGCCTCAGGCAGGAACATGGGAGTGAGTTTCAAATTCTGGGACTCCTCGAGGCCGGACCGGAAAGCTCCGTCCGAACAACCGGGACTGGAGATTCAGACAAGATCCCCCGGATGGGATGCCTGACCGATCTCCGTTGGAATCTGGCCACCCGCAAGTATGACACAGTTCTCATCTATCTCTCCCCTGACCGGGTGGAGGAGGCGCGCGAGGCTGCGGCGCTGTGCGATCTCTTCGGCATCTCTTTTTTTGTGGAGGCCGCGCTCTTCGAGCGGATTCTCCATGCGGTTCCGTTGGGGGGAGATGTGCTGATTCCCACCCTCTCTCTAGGAGAAACCCCACTCTCAGGTTCGGCGGTGGTCATTAAACGGATCTTTGATTTAGTGGTTTCCATCTTCCTGATCCTGATCTGTCTGCCCATGTGGGGAGTGCTTGCCATCGGCATCCTCCTCGAATCCCGGGGACCAGTGTTCTACCGTCAGGAACGAGTGGGGTTGGATGGTTGCTCCTTCCACATCTTCAAACTCCGGTCGATGGCCGTGGATGCAGAGGCCAAGTCGGGACCGGTGTGGGCCCAGAAGAACGATCCACGCAGGACCCGTATCGGAGCCTGGATGCGGAGTTGGAATATCGATGAAACACCGCAATTTCTCAATGTCTTCCGGGGTGAGATGTCCCTAGTCGGTCCACGTCCAGAACGTCCCCATTTTGTGGACCAATTCAAGGGGGAGATCCCCCGTTATCTCCGCCGTCACCTCGTCAAATCGGGGATCACTGGTTGGGCTCAAGTCAATGGCTTACGCGGGGATAGCTCCATATCCGAGCGAACTCAGTATGATATGTGGTACATTGAAAACTGGAGTCTTTGGCTTGATCTCAAGATTCTGGGAATGACACTGTTCGCGCGGAAGAACGCATACTGAGCCACTAGGCCGGAAGTGCGTCACCAACGGCAGATAACGAAAGAACACGGTACACCGGGACCGAATATGACGGCAATGCAGATTGTGCAAATGATCCGGAGATGTAGCCTTATCCCCGGTTAATAACAGAACGCAAGCCCGGAGATACATTATTAGAGCAGTAGCGGAATTAGAGCATCGCCAACCTTAAGGCGATAAATTCTGCTTTGCCGGTGTGGAGGAGATCCAAATGGAACAATCATCAATCCGCCTATCCAGACTTACCCCGCTCCTCGTGGCGACATTCATGGTTCTGTTGATAATGGGCTGTGGCTCCAATCCCACATCAGATTTCTGGAAAGCTGTGGATGCCTTCCGGAACAAGGACTATGAGACTGCACAAAGCCTGGCTGACAAGGTCAAAGCCGCTCAATCCGATTTTATCCCCGCTTATATCCTTCTGGGACGAATCGGCACCCTAAAAAATGACCAGCAATCCGCCAGTTTAAACTATCGCACTGCCTACGACCTGATGAGCCGGCGCGAGTTCAAACTCCGGACGGAGGATGTCCAAGCCCAAGACTCCGATATCAAGATCAGCTGGCAGGAGGCCGCTTTCTTCCTGGCGGATGCCGAGTTCCGCGAAATGAAATATAACCGCGCCGAGAAGTATTATGACACCATCATTAGTGACCCTGCCAGCACCCCATGGAAAAAGACCGCGCTGGCATACAAACAATCGACGCATGAGTTTATGGGATACCGCCAGAAGTTAGATATCCTTCGCGCTCAAAACAGAAAAACTCCCAATGATCCACGCATCCAAGCCGACCTCTCAGCTCTGCTCATGGACATGGCCTCTGGTTTACGGCTTCTTGGAAAAGAAAAGAGCCTTAAAGAGCAGATTGAGGTGGCCAAGAATTTTCGTATGCAAGCGCGTCAATCCCTCCAGGCGATCTATTCGGCCTCACCTGAAACCAAATTTCCCCAAACTGAGGCACTCCTAGACTATACCGAAAGCCAAGCGAATATCATGAGTGGCAGTACCGAGGTGGCTCTTCAGAAAGCTCTGGATGCCTGCCAGAAAGACCCCACCAATGGAAAATACCACTTCACCGTCACCAGCATCCTGTCGGTGATGGCCGCTGTAAAAAAAGATCCTCAGTATCGTATGGACGAACGAATCGAACACGCCCGGGAAGCGGTTAAACAAGACCCCAAGACCTGGCGTTATCAGACTGCCTTAGCAGGACTTCTCAAGGAGACGGGAAAAATGCAGGAGGCCGCCGAGCAACTCATGAAGGCACGTCAGGTCGCTGTAGATAAGGAGATCATCAAACAGATCGATTCCGACCTGGCCACCCTCGAGAGAGAGATGGGAGGGAAGACCGCGCAACCTCAGGCGCTACCACCACAGGCTCCACAATAAGAGGGGTACTATGTGAGATTTCCCAGGCTCGGTTGCTTCCAGTCACACTCAAAAGGTAGACTTCTTCCAACAGTGGATGAAATCGTTTTGGCTCCATATTGTCTCTTTGGAATCGGGTTGCAAGGGAGGGTCCCGCCATGGATTGGAGAGGACGCCGGCGAAGCACCAATGTTGAAGACCGCCGCAGGTTAAGCAGTCCACGAGGGTTGGTGGGAGGTGGGTTAGGAACCATCTGCCTGGTGGTCCTTTTCATCGTAATGGGTGGCGATCCCAAGGTCATCCTGAACTTGGTCAATACCGGTCCCGGAATTTCCAGTGAACAATCTCAAACCATAACTCAAGAGAATGATGAGCTGGCTGAGTTCGTCTCGGTCGTTCTAGCCGAGACAGAAGTTGTGTGGCAGCAGTTGTTTCAAGAACAAGGTCTCCAATATCGTGACCCCAAACTTGTGCTTTTTACCGGTCAAGTCGATTCCGCGTGTGGGTTTGCATCCGCGGCGGTGGGTCCATTTTATTGCCCCGGAGATGAAAAGGTTTATATCGATCTTGCTTTTTTCGAGGAACTCGAACAGCAGTTTGATGCCCCCGGTGATTTCGCACAAGCCTATGTGCTCGCACATGAAATTGGCCACCATGTCCAGAATCTATTGGGAATCAACGACCAGGTTCAGGAACAACGTGCGCGCTCAAGTGAAACAGAGAAAAACCAGCTTTCCGTCATGCTTGAACTCCAAGCCGATTATCTGGCGGGAGTGTGGGCACATTATGCGCAACGGACTCGTAACCTCCTTGAAGAGGGCGACGTGGAGGAAGGTATGCGTGCCGCATCCGCAGTCGGTGATGACCGTTTGCAGCGTCAAAACCAAGGCTATGTGGTTCCGGATTCATTCACCCATGGGACCTCTGAACAAAGAAAACGCTGGTTTCTCAAAGGCTTTAAAAGCGGAGATATGAACGCAGGTGATACCTTTGCCACAGAGGAACTCTAGCAATCCGTTGAAAAACTCGATGTTTCAATGAAGCCGTGGAGCCACCTTCGCGGGAGTCCATGGACACGCTCTTTTTCAACAGACTGTTATCAGTCTTCGGGGTGATGTCGCAATAAAAACCTCACCCCTAAATCCCCTCTCCCATAGGGCGAGGGGACTGTTGGCTCCTCTTTCGCCTGTTTGTATTGCATAGGTGTGTGCGATTAGGAGAAGTGGTTAGGGAGAGATGAGGTTTGAAGTAGGATATCGTCGAACACCTTCAGAGGAGAACGACCAATGCCACAAAAAATCCGGTTGCTGTTCTTGGGATGCCTGTCTGTTCTACTAGCGCTGGTTGGAGTACAGGCGGTGGAAGCGCAGGAAGAAGTACGGATCTGGGAGGAGGCCTTAACGCTTCCGGCGTATGAAGTGGGGCCAGCGGATATTAATCCGCGCTTCTATGAGACCCGCAGCTACCAAGGAGCGAAGGGTCCCGTTTATCCCTACCCAATGCTCGACACCCTGACTCAGATAAAAGCGGACCATACATACAAGGCGTTGTATCTGGAAAACGAATATGTCCGCTTCTGTGTTCTTCCGGAGATTGGTGGACGGATCTTCGAGGCGTACGACAAGACCAATGACCACCACTTCTTCTACCGGCAGCATGTGATCAAACCAGACCTGATCGGAATGTTAGGAGCTTGGATTTCGGGTGGCATCGAATGGTGCGTGTTCCATCACCATCGCAACACCACCTTCATGCCCGTTGACCATCTCCTGGCGGAAAATGAAGACGGGAGTAAGACCATTTGGATTGGCGAGACGGAACGCCGTCATCGTATGAAGTGGCTGATCGGTATGACTCTCCATCCAGGACAATCGCGTTTGGATGTGACGGCGAAACTGTTTAATGACACCCCTTACGTCAATACAATTCTTTTCTGGGCGAATGTAGCCGTCCATGCGACGCCAGGCTACCAAGTCATTTTTCCGCCAAGCACACAATTTGCCACTTTCCACGGCAAGAATGAATTCACACATTGGCCCATTTCCCATGAAATGTTCAACCACACGGATTACACGGGGGGCGTGGACATCAGTTGGTGGAAAAATCATCCCGGACCCACCTCTTTTTTCGCATGGAATGTGCAGGAGGATTTTTTCGCGGGTTACGATCATGACAAACATGCTGGGGTGGTGCATGTCGCGGATCATCATGTCGCGCCGGGGATGAAATTGTGGACCTGGGGAACACAGTCCACGGGAGACCGTATCAAGTTGACGGATAGCGATGGCCCGTACGCCGAAATCATGGCCGGTGCGTTTTCAGATAATCAGCCCGACTACAGTTGGATTCAGCCGCACGAGGTCAAGGTTTTCTCACAGAGTTGGTATCCACTGCGTGAGCTCGGTGGCCTCTGCAACGCAACCCGGGACGCTGCGGTTAATCTGACGGTATCCCCGGATGGTAGTGCTCGTATTGCCTTCAATACAGCCAGAAAGCACACACATGCGCGGGTTGTGTTGAGTGCGAAGGGTAACACGCTTCTTGAGAAGGTCATCACGATCGATCCAGCGGCACCATTTTCTGAGAGTGTCCCTATACCGCAGGGCATCGAGGAGGCTGATCTGCGCGGCATACTCTATGATGAAGATGGGAATGAGCTCGTGGCCTATCAACGCAAGACCTACGATCCGGAACCAATGCCGGAAGTGGTCACGCCACCGCCTTCTCCAAAGGATATCAAGACAGTTGAGGAACTGTACCTGGCGGGCCAACGGTTACAGCAATTCTATAATCCCACACTTGAGCCGTATCCATACTATGAAGAGGCACTGAGGCTTGATCCGGACGATGTACGCACCAACACGGCATTGGGCATCGAGAACTGTAAACGCGGCCTGTATGGCCAAGCGGAAGAACACCTACAACGAGCCATAGCACGCCTTACCAAGAACCACACACGGCCTAAGGATGGCGAGCCATACTACTATCTGGGTGTGGCTTTGGCGGCCCAGCGGAAATATGACGATGCCTATGATGCCTATAACCGGGCCGCTTGGAGCTCGGCATGGCACTCAGCAGCCTATTATGCGCTCGCCGAACTCGATTGCCGGAAAGGTGCTTTCGAACGGGCGCTCGAACATTTGGACCAAGCTATCACAACAAATGCAATGAACACCAAGTCGCTGGATTTACGTGCGGCGGTACTACGGCATTTGGGCCGGACCGGCGAAGCCAAACAACAAGCGGAGGCGAGTCTCAGAATTGACCCACTCGATTTCTGGGCGGGCAACGAGCAGTTCCTGGCGGAACAAGCCCAAGGGGATACCCAGTCCGCCGAACGCGACAGTAAGACTCTCGCGGAGCGGATGCGCAATGAAGCCGAATCTTATCTTGAACTGGCCTCGAATTATGCCGCAAGCGCTATGTTCGACGACGGGATAGATGTTCTCTCCCGTTGCACCGGTGACGGTAAATCCGGGGCGTATCCGATGCTCTTCTACGATCTCGGTTACTACACCGCGCAAACAGGAGATGCTACACGCGCTGCTGAGTACTACCGTAAGGCCAGCAGCCTACCCGCCGCGTATTGTTTTCCTTTCCGATTGGAATCGATTGGCGTCCTGCAGGATGCCATCAGTACGCATCCAGACGACGCGCGCCCTTATTACTATCTTGGTAATCTGCTCTATGACCTGCAACCGGAAGAGGCAGTAAAGGCATGGGAAAAATCAAGAGACCTCGACCACACTTTCGCCACAGTGCACCGCAACCTCGGTTATGCCTATTCAAAGCGTGAAGATAATTATCCGAAGGCTGTGGCGGAATATGAGCAATCGGTAGCCTGCGACAACCGCGATCCACGAGTGTTTTACGAACTCGAACAACTTTATGAAACCGCCGGAACCGCTCCGGATGTCCGTCTCGCGCTGTTGTGTCAAAACCAGGCCACCACGGACAAACGGAGCGACTTGGTGGCACGTCAGATTCGCCTTTATGTACAGACCGGACAATACGGTACAGCCATCGATAAACTCTCCAACCGGCGTTTCGACACATGGGAGGGTGGTACCGAAATCCACGACACCTACGTCGAAGCGTACACCTTACGTGGCATGGAATCGTTGAAAGCCGGCCAAACAGAAAATGCAATGCACGATCTCCAGGCGGCTCTTGAGTATCCAGAGAATCTCGGCGTTGACCGCCCAGTCCAGGATCCTCCCGCCGCGCGGACATATCTCTTGATCGCCTCCGCATATGAAGCACTCGGTGATCCACAAAAATCGCGTACGCAATTGGAGGAAGCCGCGAAAACCGAGGTGGCTGGCACCGAATTCAGGTATCACAAGGGACAGGCCTTGGTCAAACTCGGAAAGACTCAGGAAGCCAAGGTGCTCTTTGACGCACTCCAAACAGATGGGATGGCTCAACTCGAGAGCGGTGGACCCGTCGATTTCTTTATGAAGTTCGGAGAGAAACAAGCGCATGGAGTGCAAAGGGCCCAAGCGCATTATCTTGCGGGTCTCGGCGCCCGTGGTAACGGCGATATAGCGAAAGCGAAGGGACACTTCGAAGATGCGCTTAAGGAGAATCCCAACCATCTCTGGGCAC
>CAYRBI010000053.1:0-8224 GCA_964422415.1 uncultured bacterium
GCACTGCCACCAGTCGTTCGATCCCCAAGCGACGACTGAGCCATCCTCTTTGAGCCCCAAGCTGTGATACTCACCCGCCGCCACTTGTTTGAAACCTGAGGAGAGGTCTACACCCCCCACCATGCTCCCCCAACCGACAATCGACCCCGACTCCACGGCCCACACCATCCCCACATGGAAGCACAGGCACACCCACGCCAATCCAAACCTCACCCTGTGCCAAATCGTGGATGTTCTCATCGTAAGTCTCCTCCGATCCGTCTCCACTCAGTCCCGGGTCGTTGTTTCAATATTGGTAGAGATGTCACCGAAGAATAATCGGCTGTGTGACTAATATACACTCAAACGAAAGCAAGGGGGGATTATCTATAGGGTTGTCATCCGTCTACTCCGGCCAATTCAAATTGACTTCGTGCGCTTTGCATGAGGAATCCCCCACATCCTGGTTGATTATCATGGGATCGGTAATGGTCCTCCTGAAGGCTAGAAGTTTCTCGACCGCCGCTTTCTGCTTCTCCACATCCTCCCCCGCGGCCTTGAAGGCCAGGCTCGCTTCAACACACAGGCGAGCGTGGTCCAGACCTGTCTTGAGGAAGGCCACCTTGACCGCCGCCTCAGAGTCTCCCTGTGCGGCTTGCACGGCCTCCGCCATGATCTTGCCGGCGGGATCAAACGACTCCAGCGGGAAGCGCTTTTCAATGTTTTCGGGATACCGGACATAGCACCAGAGGCCATCTTTGTGGGCATCCATGTGTTCCTCAAGATAGCGCTCCCAGTATTCCCAGTAGGCCTTCACCTGCCGCGCGGCGGGTCCGAAGGAGGTGTAGTATTCCTGAAGAATCTCCTCCAACGGCATTTCCGGATCCACATGGAGCCGTCCGAGCACATACAGCGACAGCCCCATCGTGGACCACATCCCGGTTAGGCTGTCGTAATCGGTGCCGATCATGCCGTTCTGTTCGAAGAACTTGAAATCATCGGCCAGCTGTTTTGTCCAATTGACCGGCATACAATAACCATGCAGCATATAATTGGGGCGGAGGAACATGGCCGCTCCGGCATCAGCCCAGCCCTTCCATTGCTGGTGAACCCACTCTTGTTGCTCCGCTGTCCGTGGAAAGAACACATCGGGCACATATCCCATGAGCACATGTTGATTCAATTTGACACCGGTGGGAGCGAAGGTGATATTGCTATAGGCATAACCCACCACCTCAATGGCGGGGTCATGTTCTTGCGCCAGTTGAAGAACTGCCATCATGAAGCGGGCGTAACGCTGGGAGACGTTATGCACGTTGTCATAAGGGGTGGGTTTAGGCCAGGGGGCCTCGGGGCCATCCCAAGCGAGGCAACTGGGGCAGCAGCACCCCCCCGGACAATCGTTTTCACAGATGTTGAGAATGCCCTTGGAATCAGGATGTTCTTGATGATTGTCCCACCAGTTCTCCACGATCTGTTTCTGGAAACCTGGATTCGAGACACACATTGATTTATCCGGGTGGCGTACTCCGTCCTTGTCCATCTCAAACCAGCCCGGGTGCTCCGCGAAATATTTCTTCCCCCATTCTGGAAACGCATGGCCATAATTCATCCCATCGTTCCAGTGCATCCGCATCCGGCGCATCCATTGTGCTTCGACAGTGCGGCTGGTACGCATTCCGCAGAATCTGAATCGGGGCAGGACCACTTCATCCCGGTCCTTGATCTGGAGTGCCTCACGCTTGGGTACAAACTCACCGGACACGCCCGGCCACAGCCAACGCACACCGAGATCGCTATCGAGCACATCATAGACTGCGAAGAGTGTGCCGGTCCGAGTCTGAAGTCCCGTGTCATTAGGGTCACCAGCTCCATCGCTACCCACAAGGAAGACCACATCGCCTGTTGTTCGGATATGGTAAGCATCGCGTGGTAACTTGGAGGTATCGATGCCAGCCTTGAGCGCAGCCTTGGTGGCGCCCAGATAAATACGCTTAGTGGTGGTCTCAGAGGTTTTTCCTCAGTGAGAACCGGCATCTTGACACCTGTGGCTTTTTCCACGTAATACTGAAGATCTTGTGCGGCATATTTCACCACGTCAACAGTGGAATCAGGGATGATGATCACGGTGTCACTTGGTGATTCGGCCCACGATAAACCTACAGTCATGACCGTCATCAAGAGCCCCATTACCAGATCTCGTGTTTTTAACTGAAATTGCATTTCGTAATCAACCTCTTTTCCAAAATAAGTCTTCTGCTTCATCATTCCTTGGAATGCGGGAATCAACTGTCACAATCCCTTTTCAAAGGTCTGACAGAGAAGACCAATCTCACACCCATGTCTTTACTACTCGATCTCGATACCCTGCAGAATTGCATCGTTCGATCCGGTGGCCTGGAGGCGTATGGAGACCTTCCCATCGCCGCCCGGCGATATGTCCTCAAAACGCAAATCCACAGCCATACCGGTCTGTCCAGCGGCACTCGCGGGATCCCAGTTCTCCCGCACCCGCCGTCCGTTGATCTCGATGTTCATTGGCCTTTGTCCGGTCTCATTCAGCCAGAGCTCCGCGAACTTGAGATGGATGGTATACACCCCCGGCGTTAGTGGGATGGCATAAGCCAAGATCTTGCTGGAGCGGGCTGTCTGGTACAGGGCCTGATCATAAAGGGTGGGAGAGGCCTGTGTTGCAGCTTTATCTGAACGGATGCCTGCTCCTCCATCGAAGTGCGCGTCCGCATTCCAGACTTGACCATGCCAGTCAATGAAGGGGGCCGCCGACCCTGCATCAATACGTACAATTGGATGGAGCGCCGGGAGGACTTCGATGGCGTGAAGGAAGGCCTGGTCAGTGCGTTGCAGAGGATCGAATCCGCCGGTGAAGTGGAGCACCAGTTTCCCGTCGCGGTTGGGGGGTAGATTCTTGAAGACACGATCGTAGGCGCGATGCGGTCCGCCTGCCGCATGACACACATCGAAGTTGGCGAGGACACGGCTCCCGTTGATGGACATGTTGAAGGGACGTTCAAAAGCCCACTCATACTGTGTCTCGGCGAGTTTTAGGCGTACGGTGTAAAGGCCTGGTTCCACAGGAATCGCATAGGTGAAATCATTCCCACTTCGACCGTGTTGGTAGATGGGCTGATCGCTGGCAGCTGGCTGGGTGTTAATGATGGGCATACCGGTGGACACAACCTCGCCACCTTGAATGAACTTGTCCGGGGACCAGACATTTCCGGTACTGTCTGTGAAGGGGTCTTCAGTCCCACACCGGATCCGGATGACACTGCACGCGGAGGTGGCGGCTGCGACGTCATAACATATCCTGGGTATCCACGCGATGATGTCAGTATCCGGTGAGAGGCCACGATCCAGCACGAACCGGAGTGTGTCTCCGGAGGCGGCGGCAATTTGCACATCGTGCGCCGCACCCACGAGGTTGTTGAGAGGTACTTCCGCCCAATCCTGCTCTGGCCACACCTTCCGTGTGTTGTGGAGGATGTGCACCCGCAAGGGAGACCCCATGGCTTGGCGGTAGTCCTCCTTCATGGCACGGCCAATGACACGGACAGTTCCTGCCCGGGGCGCTTTCCAGGTGTGTACACAGGCCACCTCGGTCGAGGCCTGTAGCCACCCGCGTCCGATTCGCGCACCACTTGGGCCTTCCCAGTAGCCCTCAACCCCGCCGGGTTGGTTGGGAGTGCCTCCGAAATCAGCCGCCGGATTCTTGGCGGGCGGCACCCAAGCCATGGCCTGGAAATTGACTCCATCAATGGTGGTCTCGGCGCTCCATCCCTCGCGCCCGGCCTCCGCGAAGTGTCCGCCCAGAGCAGAATAGGTGAGTTCGCCACCAGGCAGAGACCGTGCGGTTGTCCACTCGCTGGCGTTGCCATCGCCATCGACACTACGGACCGCATATTCCGCCGCCGGATCCCAGCCCTGGCTGTGGTCAAAGTAAAAAGTGCCAATGCTGGCCTTGCCGATGACCACCCTGTTACGGCGGACTTCATGGTAGCTGATCCAGTTCGTATCTGCGCCACATGACCAGTAGATGCCCACACCGGAGTGGCCGATGTTCACTTCACTCCGGGTAAAAACCTGGCCGGGCTGTTCTGGAGGTGTGGTGTCGAGCCCGGATCCTGGCCGGTTGGGCAAGCCCAGGAAGATCAGTTCGCTTGGTTCTTGGTTGGTGATCTGGATGCCCTTGGCCATCAGGCCGGCTCCGGTTAGCGTGGTAACGTCTTTTGCGTGTTCGAAACCTACCACATAGTTGTGCTCGGGGAGCAAGCCGCGTGGAAACACCGTAACAGTTCCCTCGGCACGGTGCTTTAAAATGATGCAGGCTTTGGTGCGGTCATAACTGGTCCGCTGGTCATAGTAGTAGTCGGTATCGCCCTCGATGACGGGATGCATCATATAGGACCATCGGCCTGCCACGCCCTCCTGGCGCAGGTAGCGGTAGATCTCACACAGACGGCGCAGATCCTCCCAGGATTCCTGATCCGCGTGTTCGTACCACCCGGGCACCAGGCTGAGGAGGCCCGTCGCTGTCTCCGGCATGAAGCGATTGCCGGGACGGATCATCGGCTCGAGGATATCGGACCACTTGTCCGGAACCTCGAGGTAAGAGAAGTAGTGGTTTGTCTGATCACCGCGTCCCAGATCTGACAGGTAGTTCACATCGGCATAGCGCTGGATCTCGAACTGATGAGCATAACGGCTACCACCATCGCAGGTGTGAAACGAGCAGCGCGGATTGGTGTCAAGGAAGTGCTCAATCTGGGTACGGATCGCACGGTCATTAAAGTAATTAAATTTTCCGAACCCATCGGTCCGCCACTGAAAATTGCCCCACGCTCCCACCTTGGAGTCCATGATCCCCGCCGAGGGACGTCCCGAGAACCAGAATAATTGCTGCATCCCCATCTTATTGAGGTAACGGATAGATTCCGCGTAATCCGGTCCATCGTAAGTGGGGGCGCCCACGGTAAAGTAGGAGTCGGGAACGGGCCATCCTGCAAACTTCGACCAGCCGGCATCGTCCCACAGCATTTCCATCCCCAGGCTACGCATGAGGTCCGCATCCATATCGAAATTGGCCAGACGGGCGGCATATTGTTCCTGAAGATTCCGCGAGCAGTAGAACCACGCTGTGACCCATTTGGTGCGGGCGTAGTAATCTGGATTGGTATAATCCCACAGATATGTGTACTGCCAGTCGTACAAACGGCGGCTCATGTCATCGAGGTCATTCTGGAAGACGCCGAGTGTGACCAGTGGGAGCTGGATACGTGCCCCCGCCGCTAGGGAGAAGTTCGCCAGCGAGGGGAGTGTGGCCGTGATCAATGTCTGGCCTTGAACGGCATCCACTGCCAGGGTCCAGGTTCCCAGGTAATCCAAGGCCACCAGAAGCCCATCGCTTGGGGCATCACGCCGCTTGAGCGCCATCCATGGCACAAAGTTGTCCGTCTTCTCTCCCAACAATGCGTGATGGTAAGGCTCAGAGAGACCGGTGCTTTCCAACTGACCCGCATTCTGCCGGCAGGTGCCACCGTGCATCCAGTATTGTGTAAGTGTCGCGGGATTGGCCTCCCCCAAGTTCAAGGTCAGGGGTGAGGGTTGCCCCAGCTCGCAAGGGGCCACACCGGTGTTCTCGAGCTCGGCCCACTGACGCAGGATAGATGTCTTGGGATAAGCCTGTACATGAAGCATGGCCCGCAGGGTGTCTTGTTTGAGACACACATCGAGCTGCACCGCTGGACGGCCTCCCACATTGACCTGTTGCGCTGAAGCCGACTCCAGTGTCCACGGTTCGTTGTTCTGGAGAGCCGCACTCTGTCCGGTTCGTTCCTTGATCCGGTAAAGGCTCAGGTGAGCCGGGCCATACAGACCGGTATGGTGCGCCTGCCCGTGAACAGTCACCGTGCCATCCTTGGGGGCCTTCCAGACTCGAATCAGTTCATAAGCGTTCAGCAGGGTGAACCGTGTTGCGCCAAGATTGCTGCACTCAAAAGGCGCACGGTACTCGTTAGGCACACGGGCCATCGATTTTGCTGGTGTATCGGGCTTCAGGATCTCTCCCAGTTCATCGAGGTAGCCGGTCCCAGGGGCATGGGTGTAGTAGTACCAGACCGGCCCCTGGGGTAATTCGGTCTCATCCGCTGAGACATAACGGCCTCCATCGCCATAATCGACCGTTGTGGCCCAATCGATGGCGACTCCAACGTCATCCAGAGCGGTACCCGCCGCGAATCCGAGTTGGTCACCTGTGTGTACCGGAATCTTGAGGGCCGCTGAAGCGATGTCGATGCTCTGTCCGGCCTCGAGCGGTTGCTGCCAGAGTGTCTCGAATTGCCAGGGACCCACCGAGGGCAGGGGAGTCACCCCAAACGGTGTGGAGTTGGATTTGTAGGATGTGACTGGGCTGGTCAACTTGTTCCGGAACTCTCTGAGCTGAAAATGTCCGTCGCGGAAGACATACTGAACCTCGACAGCATCAGTCCCGATGGTCCAGGCACCGCCATCACTCTCAGACGACACAAAGGCATCGTCCACGCGCACAGATGTATCAGCGAAGCAGGGTAGAACGGACAAACTCAACAAGGTGATGAATATGAGCATGTGATACCCCCCTTACTGCCGCAGATAACGGCAGTTCTATCGGAAAGAAAGGTCAGGGTAGGGGGCGTGTCGAAGGATTGTCAAGGCTTGGTTCCGTGGATTTTTAACAGGACAGATGGATGAACGGTAGTTGCCATAGGAGGGATCCGTTGGAACTGGAATTCACGGTCCCAGCCCTTTATTTATAGATTGTTACCCTTCGTAAAAGAACAGTATCTCAACAACCATAAAGAGGTACACCCCAGCCGGGAGATCATACAAACCGCCACTCAGAATCCTCTCTGAATTTTTTGAAAGCAAATTTTGATTCATCATTGCTCTTAAAAAGAGTCTAATCACAATCACAGGTACCAGGACCAATAACCAGGGAGGATAAAGGAAGAATAACGCGATAATGAGTCCATACCCCACCGATTCAGGTCCGCCTGTCAGGACACCAGATAACATCGTTGTAATAATGAGACCCAGTGCCACCCCCATGAAAACAAATCGAGGTTTTATTACCAGATGGGACCATGTCATCTCTTTTTCCTTCCTCTGGCAGATCACTCTCTATCACTTTAAACAGATGTTGTCGCTAAACTCGATGAACGTACCACTTTGTTCATCTCACTGATGAGCTGTTCATAAACTCCTTTTGCTTCGCCTCTTTCTTAATGAGTCTTGCAAGATCCGTTATAGTCTTTATACCTTCCCAACGAAAGGGAGAAAGGCAGACAATTATAACAAGGAACAATAACATAAGGAGCATCATGGGTACGAACAATTCTGCAACAGCAATGGGGCGGTAATACCCTTCTGTGTACATGACGATTGGCAGAATAATGGCACAGATAAGACCTATGAGGCACATCCATTCAACTGGAATTATTCCGAGGAATTTGGATGTGAACATATTTTCCAAGCCATATCTCTTTTCCATATATTTGCGGATAAAACAGAAGTTGCCAGCACTGGTATCTTTTTTTTCTGGTAATCTTCCCAACTTCTTTAAGAAATTAGGTGGTTGTCCCAGATGCAGGTGTAGAAACCTGTCCAGATCCTTACAGATAACATCCTCCAGAGTATTTGTAATAATTCCATCATTAGACAAACTCACTTCTTGTATTTCGGATATATCCATTTTTAGGAATGGATATAATGGGGCGCGATCAAGAAGATAATCCAAAGTTTCTGTGAGAGTCATTTTAACCAGAACCATAAGATCGTCATCGGTAATATCAATTAGGAGAATTTGTTCGAGATCAAAGGTGATATTTTCCTCTTTTGCATCAGGGGGTATTCCACTGGTAATAACAATAAATGGATCTTGGGGGGCAAATCGAACTATTTGTGGGTCAATCTTCATATAATCCGCAACTACACCCGCCAGGTCATGTGCCAGTGCACGTCTGCGTGGATCGGTGATCCATTCATCGATTGGCTTTCTGCTCTCATCCAGAATACATTCAAATACATCTTTTTTGTCACACGTCGGAGGTTTACCTGTGAATAGATCACGTCCGGCCAGATCTCCTAGTTTCTGAAGGACTTGGCGGCTATTCATCCATTTCCTCCTTACAACAGTTCATCGAAAATTTCCCAATTGAAGGAGTCCTGGAAAAGGAAACAGGCCTCTTTG
>CAYRBI010000053.1:8324-32715 GCA_964422415.1 uncultured bacterium
TTCATCGAAAATTTCCCAATTGAAGGAGTCCTGGAAAAGGAAACAGGCCTCTTTGTCCAGGCTGCATCTGAACATGTAGATCACTGTCACCTTCCCTATGTCCTCATAGTTTTCGATCCATATACCCACAAGCGTACCGTCACGGACCTGTCTGGTCTAGCAGCCAAATACAAGAAATTGGGACGGTTACCCTGGAGATTCAGGTCATGGTGGAGAAGGGTATTGGTGTTGCGAAAATCATTGAATTCGCGTTAAAATCGCTTATATGGCTATCCCGTTCCAGATCTCCAACCCCTCGGGTGATCTCATCCGGGGAAATCTGCACCTTCCCGAGAGTAGCAACGGGCGGAAGCATCCCGTGGTGGTGATCTGCCATGGCTTCACCGGTTTCAAGGATTGGGGCTTCTATCCCTTCCTGGCCAACTCACTCGCCAAGGCCGGTATCGCGGCGGTCCGGTTCAATTTCTCACATAATGGGATCGAGGAAGATGACGATGTGTTCACCCGCCTTGATCTGTTCGCCAAGGATACGACCGGGAAACAGAACGAGGATCTGCGGGCGGTACTGGATGCCATCGGGAAGCGAAATCTTCCCCATGCGGAACACCTCGACCCTGGCCGGATCGGACTTTATGGCCATAGTCGTGGCACTGTCCCGGTCCTCCTGGAGGGCGGCAAGGCCCCCAACGTGAAGGCATTAGTCACCTGGGGGGGGATCGCCACCTGTATGCGTTTTTCCGAGGAGGAAAGGCATTCTTGGCGGAGGGAGGGATGGCTACCGATTCCGAATGAGCGCTCCGGGCAACAGATGATCATCGATGTGATGGTTCTCGATGAATATGAGGCCCACGCGGACGAGTATGATCTCCTCGCGGCGGCACGCCGGCTCCAGACTCCTTACCTGGTGGTCCATGGCGATGAGGATGAGGCAGTCCCCCTCGATGAGGCAATGGCCCTCCATGACAACACCCCGCGTGGATTCCGTAGACTCCAGATCATTCCCGGCGGGAATCATAACTTTGGCGCGGTCCACCCCTTGCGCCGTACCAACGAGGTTTTGAATGAAGCCACCCGGGTGACACTGGATTGGTACAAAGCGCGTTTGTAGTGGCATCTTCTCCTGCCTTTGCCCATGAGATCTGAGCTGGTAACCTGAAGCATGGGACAATCGAAGGCTTCACCCCTATAATTGGGAGACTTTGGCCTCCCCCTTCTCCTTGGGGGAGAAGGGGGTAGGGGGATGAGGTTTGCCCGGACCCACACAATGCTATTATGGAATGTGATGGATGAGTTCACATAAGAATGAGTGAGAATCGTTTCGGTTTTCTAGGAACCCGGCTGGGATACCACTTTGGTCTAACCTCGGCGGGATGGTTTTTCTTCTTGTTGATGGCTCTCATCATGGCCGCCGCCATATCGAGTGGACACAACCTCCTGTATCTCTCGATCTGTCTCTTCTTCGGCGCGTTCATCACCATGGGCAACGCCGCTGTCATGAATCTCCGTGGTTTGGAGGTCGAACGGGAGGTACGCGGTTACTTGTTTGCTCTCACTCCCCAGCCAGTCAAGATCCGTCTACGCAACACCCGCCACCTTATGGACTCCTTTTCCTTAGAGGTAAAGGAGGTCAATTCCCAGGGTGGGAAGCCACTTGGACGTGTTCTGGTTCCCTTGGTGGGGAAGGGCAAGGAAATCCAGAGAGAATACCAGTTGATCCCCCCTCGCCGAGGGTGGTTCGATTTGATGGGGATGGAAATCAACACCCGTTTTCCATTCGGCTTCTGGGAACGTTCACGCGGAGTCGAACGCCCCTTGCGTCTCCTGGTCTTCCCACGGGTGTATGATTTCTGGCCAGGAGATCCCTCGCATCTTGCGGTGGATGGAGATTATATCGGGAAACGGCTTGGGACTGGGGATGACCTCTTGAATTTCCGCTCCTTCCAGCCGGGCGATCCCATCCGTTGGATCCATTGGAAGAACTCCGCCAAAACCGACCGCCTTACCGTGGCGGTATTCCATCATCCTGAGAACCGTCAGATCGTGATCTGTCTGCGTACCGTTTATGAAGAGGGTTTGGGACGCAACTTGGAGAAGCATTTCGAGGAGGCGGTCAGTTGGACCGCAACCGCGGTGGTCAATTTAATCGATCGTGGGATTGCGGTTGGCTACATGGATGAGTCCAGCCGGATCCCACCCGCTCCCGGCGAAGGTCAGAAGATCAACATCCTGACCCACTTGGCGTTTATTTCTCTGGTTTCTAGGGGAGATCTGCCAGTACGATCGAAATCAGCCCGTATTCCCATGGCCGATGAATTTGTTTCCATTGAAGCCTCCGCGAATGGAGTGAGAATCCATACTCCCCAGGGAGATCACATTTACGAGGATGCCGAGGATGAGTGAGGCGGCTTCAATCCCTCTCGTGGGCATCCTGCCACGGCCCCTGAGCGCTCCTTACCGCTGGTTGGTCTACCTCGGGATTGTAGTTACGACAGTCGCGGGAATTCTCCCATCGTGGGCAGGTGCGCTGCTGTTTGTGGTTTTTTTTGTCTGTACCCTCACCGGACTCAGCCGGTACCTGCGAGAGGCTTCACCGGGCATATTGGTCCTCTTTCTCGCGCTGTATTTATGGGATCCATCCGTTTTGTTGCTGGTGCTCTTCACAGTTTATTTTCAGGCCACCTACTACTGGGGAGGGTCTCGTTCCACGCATTACTTGTGGATCGCATCGGTGGGATTTGTCCATCTAGCAGTGGTCTCGACGATCATGTCCTCGGTGATATACCTGCTCATTTTTGTAGTTTATGTGGTTCTGTTAACCCGGGCGTTGTTGGTGGCGGACTTCCTGGCCGGCCTGACACGGGAGGATGGCACTCTCGACCGGCGCGAGCTGAGCCGTAATGAAAACCTGCTCATTGCCCGTCTAAAGGCGATCAGTTATTGGATCGCGGGTTTCTCAATCATACTGGCTGTCTTGTTCTTCCCGGTGCTTCCGCGTGTGGAGGGACTGGCCTATCAACCCAGCCAGATCTCCCACGAGAGTGTGAGCGGTTTTTCTGATGAGGTGACTCTGGGGGGGATGGGGACTGTCCAAACCGATACCCGGGTTGCGCTGCGTGTCTTTATGCCTAGATCGATGATCCGCCGGATCTCGCGCTGGCGTGGCGCCGCATTGGAAAAGTGGGATTCAGCGGCACAGAAGTGGTCAGGCGAAACTGCCCGGGAGGAGCTCATCTCTGGGGAGGATGGAATCGCCCTGTACAAGGATGATCAACTCGCCAAGGCACAGCTCGATGAAAACTTAATGGATGTTCTCAGCCCGGATGTGATCCGGGTCAATGTCTCGGCGATGGAGGATCCACGGATCTTCCTTCCCGAGGTGGATGGACGGAGCCCCTGGATGGTCGCATTGATCCAGGGAGACTTCAGACAGATTGGATTCGAGTCTGATTCGTGGACAGCGCAACCTCATGGGGAAAGCCGCAGTGAGTCCCTTGAGTTCCGTGGATTCGACTACCGCCTGCGTCTCCTCAAGGATGAGGTCGTCGCCGGCCTAAGGCCCCGCCCGGATGACACTCATTCGAATGTGTTGAGGCGATGCCTCTCCTTGGCGGGTATTCCTGAAGCATTCCTGATCGGACTGGAGGCCCGGGGAGAAGAATTGTTACCTGGTTTTAAGAATCGTGACCAAGAGCCCATGGATGCCATCTTGAAATTGTCGGCCGGACTCCAGGTTTCGCAAACCTATACATTGGACTTTTCCGAGGACACCAGCGCTCACAATCTCAATGAGTTTGTATTTGAGAAGAAGGCCGGAAACTGCGAATACTTCGCGACCACCCTGGCCTTGCTCTTGCGCAGTTATGGCATTCCGGCTCGTTTGGTGACTGGTTTTCAGGCGGGACGTGAGAGTGTATTTGGAAAGTACCTGATGATTCGTCAGAGCGATGCCCATTCCTGGGTAGAGGCCTTTGTCCCGGAGCATGGCTGGATGTCCTTCGATCCGACACCCTCCAGCGGAGAAGGATTGGACTTTCTAACGGCGCATTTCGGAGTTGCTGTTGATGCTTATGACTTCTTCCAGTTACAGTGGAGCTCATATGTCCTGGACTATAACCAATCCGACCAGAAACTATTTCTGGGCCAGGTTTTGGAGACGGCTGTATTTCAACCGGGTGTAGGAGTGGTTGTCCGCTCCTGGTTCCGGGTTGTGAGGCTGATTCTGGCCCCTATCCTTTTCATGGTGTTCCTGTTCTGGTTGGGACGTGAACTGGCTCCGGATCTCAATCCGGTGCTTCAGTCCTGGTCATTGAATTTCCCTTCGTTCAGTTGGCTCCGGTTCAAAAGGAAGAGCGGTCATCTGGCCACTCGTTTCTTTCTGAAGGTTGAGAAAGCCTGGAGAAAGAAGGGATTCCACCGGAAGAGTGGAGAAACGCCTAAAACCTTCCTTGCGCGCATCGGTGTGGATACCCCCGAATGCCGCGAGCAATGTGAACGCTTCGTCGAGCTTTATAACCACTCCCGTTTTGGAGTGCTTCCCGATGAGAACGGCTGGTTGCATGAGATGCGCACGTTAACCGCCGATCTTCTCGATATTTCAAGGAATGGAAAATGATAAAAGCAGTTGTGTTTGATTTTGATGGAACCTTAGTGGATTCCTTCGAGGATATTGCTCATGCGGCGAATCACTCCCTGGCGGCCTTGGGATTCCCCACTTATCCGGTGGAGCAGGTGAAACGGTGTGTGGGGAGGGGACTCGAAAACCTCATGCGCGCGCTCTTGCCTGCGGACTCGAATGGCATTCTGGAGGAGGCGGTGCGTGAACTGCGGCGGTATTACGCCGGGCATCCCTCCGATTATTCCACGACCTACCCCGGAGTCTTGGAACTACTCGATTGGCTGGGAGAGCAACATCTCTTACGTGCGGTTCTGAGTAACAAGTCGGACCCCTTTGTGCAGACCATCTCTGTAAACCTGGGACTCTCCACGAGGATGGAGGAGATACATGGCCAACGTGAGGAGTTCCCTCTCAAACCCGATCCGGCCTCGTTGAACTGGATTCTTTCACGGCATGGGATCTCTCCGGAGGATTGCCTCATGGTGGGAGATCATCTTCCGGATCTGGAACTCTCGCAGAGCGGGGGGACCCAATTCTGCGCGGTAACTTACGGCATTCTGTCGCGGGCGGAATGGGAACAGACCGGGGTCACATGGATTGTGGATAGCGTGGCGGACCTCCAGGAATTTCTGGCGGCGCAGCTGACGGCATAAAATGCGCTGAATCTGGATCCGTTGTTAGCCGGAGGCAAGGCAACGGCGTTATATCACTCTCGCATTGTTCAATGCCGCCGCCCCCGGGACTCGCTGCATTTGGTGATACGCCCCCGGTGATGTTTGCTATGCACCCTGCCAATCAGATGGAGGATGAACCATGAAATCTGCTGTGTGTGCCCTTGTTGCCATGCTCCTGTTGGGGATGATGACTTTCCATGGTTGGTGTGGAAGTCCTGCCTCCGAGCCGGTGGAGGATGTCTTCATCTTAAAAGGTGCGGACAACATCCTTGAGGAAGAACACTTCGGTACCGCGAATGGCCGCATCGCGCCCGGTATCAACTACAAGACCATCGCATGTATTCATGGCCTGTGGGCGCCACCCCTGGTGAGTTCAGATTTCATTTTTAATCTGCAGTTGGAGAACCAACCTATCCTCACCCAGGACTACACCTGGCGGCCCTTCGAGGTGGAGCGGCAGGGTGAGGTGAAGGGTGTCTCAATCGTGACCACCACGACCCTGATCTATGGCTATCCCGCCTTGATCCTGACAGTCACCCTGGAAAATCGTTCAGAAGCAGAGATCCCCACACCCCTCACGGTTACAGTTTCAGGAACCCTGGACCGGGAGGGATTCTGGGAGTTTTCCCGCCCACAGAGTAAGACCGCCACGCAATCAAAGGGGAAGGGAACCTCGCTCGAGTTGTCTCAAGGAGCCTTGGCCATTATGACTCACTCCGACCTGGAGACGCTTCAGTGGGAGGACCAGGGGAAAGCCAGCCTGTCAATCCCACCCCACCAGGAAAAGGTGTTCCATTTCTGCATCGCCATCGGCAATGGAGAGGATGCACGGAGGTGCGTGGATTCTCTCATGCGTGATCCACGGCAATCAGTGGCGGCGGCGCGGAAGGAGTATTCCCAGCGTGTGGCGGAGCTGTTCGGCAAACTCCCACGCTTCCACTCGGATAACCAGGATCTGGATGCCCTCTACAACCGTTCGCTAGTGCACCTCTTGATGAACCGTTGGGATGTTCCTGAGTTTGTGTTGCATCCCTACTACTCCACTGGGAGTGTGAAGGGTGGGTGTGTCTGCGATTACCTTTGGAATTTCGGCGAGGTGTGGGAGATATTGCCGTTGTATGACCCTCAGGCCTCGCGTGAACATATCAAGCAGTTCCTCAAGGGCGACCTGACCACCCATTTCGCCTTCAATCCGGTGGATGGTGTGGCCTGGGGACCGTGGTATCCGGTGAACCAGGAGAAGATCATCGGATCGATCTACTACTATGTCCTTCTCACCGGAGACCGCAGCTTTCTGAAAGAGGAAGTGGCCGGAAAGACCATCCTTGACTGGGTTAAGTTTCATGCCTGTGTGGGAGATGACCTATCCAAACCAGTGGCACTGATTGATTACGGTCCAGAGAACCACCATCTCGAACTCCGCCGGGGCTATCCCTACAACCATGTGATGCCGGATTTGAATGGGCGGCGCATCACCAACTACTGGATGGCGGATGCCCTGTCACGCCTCATGGATAAGGACTCGCCTGGAACTGAAGTACGCCAGGAACAACTGCGCCAGTTACTCATCACCCAGCTGTGGGATCCCAAGACTCAATGGTTTGGCTTCCTGGATGACAAGGGAAACCGCGATCTCCGGTATACCATGCAGATTTTCAAGTTGATCGGTACTCATTCCATCCCGCGTGAGCAGGAAGAGGGACTTCTGTCTCACCTGAACGAGACCGGGTTCCTTTCAGAATATGGTTTTCACAGTCTCTCCAAAACCGACATCGCTTACGATCAGGTGGACATCGACAATGGCGGTGGGGGAGCTTGTACCTCCTTTCCTCCGCAGATCATCGAACGGCTTTACCGGTCCGGTTATCCCGCCAAGGCGGAGGATATCCTCAGCAGAATCCTTTGGTGGGGACAGAAAATGCCTTACTGGGGGGATTCGATTGTCGCCAACCAGCCAGACTACCGGAAGGATACTCCCCTTCAATGCACCCTGGATGGAGCCTCGGTGGCTCAGTGCATCCTCTTTGGTTTGTGTGGGATTGCCCCTGGTCTCGATGGGAATCTGGTCATCAAGCCCCAACGGCTCTCTCTCTCAAAGGAGTATGAACTTACAGGGATGAGGATCTTGGGCCGGACTCTCGATATCCGTGTGAAGGAGGATCATTTCACAGTAACACAGGGTGACCGCGAATGGAGAGAGAACCTGGGACAGGAGGTGGTCCTTCAAAAGGGGGAATGAGTATTTGTAAATGGAAGGCAATGTGACCCGAGGGATTCCATGGCCGGTGTCAGTCTCTACGCAGGAGTTCGTAGATCTCTGTCTGGATCTCCGGTTCATGCAGGTTCCCCATGTGTCCCCCCCGGGGACTCACACGCAGGTTGGTTTCGGGCAGTAGTCCCTGCAGCCAGGCCAAGTCTCCCTCGCGCAAAAGAAAATCGTTCTCGTTGGCGAAGACGCACACCTTCTGGTTCCCCTTTAAACCAGGTTCCCGGACCCGCAGGTCACTGGCGCGTTGGATTCTTTCGGTTGTCACCTCCCCCTTCTCGCGTATACGCAGAGCGGGAATCACAAAGGCCTGGTAATACTCTTGATAACCATATTGCATGATCTCCAGATAGTTCTCCTCCCGGTTGAAGAAGCCGATCTCACTTCTCAGAACACCCATATCATACCTTCTCTGGCTGGCATGGATGGTGTCACGTAGGCTCATCCGGTAGAGCAGTCCGATCAAGAAACGTGCCTCGATGCCGCTGAAGGTAGGGTGAGGATTATCGCCTGGAGTCTCTTCGAGTAGCCCCACCGCTTTCTGCATGGCGGCATACATCCGCGCTTCCCGGTCCGCCTCAGGCCATTTGAGCGGTGCATTATAGAATCTGTCCAGTTGCTCGATTCCATGAAGAAGATCGACTGGTGGATTGAGGGCGATATAGCGGTCGAAATGGATTGTGTTCAGCTGTCCGCGTGCCTCCGAATCGGCGATCACAAGTGTGTGGAAAGCACCCAGGGAAACCCCCATGAGAATCCGTCCCGTTATCTGGCCGGCATGGCGGGCGAGAAGGTCCCGGTGAACCGCATCCAGGCACTCGACAATGTCTCTGGCATCCGAGGGGGGGTATCCTGGTACAGGGGCGGTGAGACCATTGTTGATGAACTCCCAGTTCATGCTGGAACTGATCGCCACTACCGAATAACCGGCATTGAAGGCCATCTCCGCCAAGGCGCAGGTGGAACTGCTTTCGCGGTGTCCTCCCAGTCCGGGAAGAATATAAGCCACTGGAGCTGGTTCTGGTTGTAGCCATAAGGAATAGGGCAGGTGTGCATTAGTGGAGGGAACTGCCACCTTCCGCTTCTTGCGGTGGAGCGGGAAGTTGGGATCCTTGGGGTCCAACAGAACCGCGCCGAGTGTTTGCGTGGCGCTGTCATCCATGGCGGGAGAAGGAGGAACCTCAATCTTCTCCATACGTGCCACGGCGTAGAGATCCCGCGAAAGGGCATAAGGATCATATTCAGTGGAGGTCAAGCGCTTGTAAGGAATGATGTCATCCGACAAGCGGTTGTAGGTAAAGAATGAACTCGCGTAATACAAGTAAGTCGCTGGATTGAGCAAGGTATCGCCGATTTTCCCCAGGGTATCCCTCTCGCTGCTGGGGCCGAAAAAGGGGAGCATGAGATACATCTGATTCTCCCAGCCCCACTTCCCGAAGGTCAGTCCAGTGTCTTCTTTGTAGGACCCAATCCCCCACTTGGTGGCGGGATCGAAGAGGCCGAGGATGCCCACCGTGGTGTTGACCAGGAAACGCTCGGTTTCCTCCCCCGCCTCGGAGAACTGTCCTTGGAGCAGGTTGTTGACTCCCCGTACTGGGAATGCGAGATTCCGGCCCGCATTGTTGACACAGGTTCTTACTGGTTTGGGGATGATGAAACGGTAAACCTTCGCGGTGGGATCGATCACCCCCATCATGAGGCCATGATTGATGTAGCCGACTCCCCGGTTGAAGGGTTCGATGGGATCTCCCAAGGGTTGGGGATAAGGGATCTCTTCTGGATATAGACCGGGTGGGGGCGGGGCAGCGATGGAACCTTGAGCGTCAGCCTCAATCAAGGCACCGATACCGGGTTGTACAACGAGAAAACCCACCACAATGAGCGTGGCAGCTTTCCAGCAGATTCTGAAATGTGAGCGGCTACAGGGGAGGAATGGCATAGAGTTATTGGCCGGGCGTCACCTTCCGCCCCCTCAGTTTTTATATGTATCTCTGGTGGCGTTCCACCTGGTAACTGGAAACGCTTAGCCACCTGAGATCTTGATCTTACTGACGCCAATCACACGGCGCATCCGGGGAAGCATGTTGTCACGGATAACTATGCCCTTACGTCCCAGGAACACGCCTGAGCTATCGTATAGATCTTCGGCAAGAATCATCCCTTCCTTGAGCTGGCTGCCCGTGATTTCAATCACCGTTGATGGGGGTTGGTCAATTAAGAACCATTCAGGGGTGGATAATGCCAAGTCCACCAGAAAGGGGTCATAAAGTGTTCCCCGGTGGATCTTCATATGCTCCATCGCCAGTTCAGTGCATATCCCCTCCCGATGGTTGTGCATGACAAAGGTGTCGAGACCATCCGCAAGCCGGATGATCCGTGCCCCCAGCGGGATCTCCTTGCCCTTCTTGGCTTCGGGAAAGCCAGTGCCATCATAATTCTCGGTGTGGAATTCCACAAACTCGGATATTAAATCGGACCCAGGAACTTGGCTTAAGAGAGCCGCGCCGATGATCGGATAACGCTCAAAGGCATGTCTGTCGCTGTCGGAGAGATCCCAGGGGGGTTGCGACCGTATCCGGTCAGGAAGTCCAAATTCCCCAATCTCATGTGTAAGTGCGGCCACCTTCAATCCTCGTAGTTCCAGCCCCTCAATCCCACACTTTGGGCTCAGGCTCGAAACGAGACTCTCCACTCTGCCAGCGTGACTACCCTCGTGGACACCCACCTGTTCCATCAGGTTGGCTAACATGCGCACGGAACCGAGAAAACTATCCTCGAGTTCGGTCTCCTGCTTCTTAAGGTTCTCGATGGTGGCTTGGAAACCAGACTCGATGGTTTTAAGTTGCGTCTGCAGATTTAAAGTCACCCTTTGGATCTCGCGAGATGTCTCGACCATCCGTGAATCCCGCGAGCCAACCGTCTTGTGTTCCCCCCGCAACTGCATGAGGGCCTTGATCTTGGCCATCAAGATCTCGATGTTCACGGGCTTAAAGGCCACCTCGGAGACACCGCGTTGGTAAAGATCAAGGACAATACGGGGATCGGCGACAGCGGTCACCACCACAATGACCGGAGTGACTTCAATCTCAAGGAGCTTCGTGATTAGTGCATGACCATGCATCTTGGGCATACGCAGATCAGTGACCACCAGGTCGAAGCGCTTCCTGGCAATCTGTTGAAGCGCTTCCTCTCCGTTTGAGGCTGGCTCGCAATCGAATCCTGTATCTTCCAAGGCGCGTAGGAGCACTGCCAGGATTTGGCGTTCATCATCCACCACCAGTGCTTGGAGATGATCACTTCTTGGCACTACAGATCTCCTTCTAGATTCTTGTCTAAAGCCTCTCTGATCCGAAGGGCAAGGTCCTCCATCGTAAACGGCTTCTGGATAAATCCCAGAGCTCCCAGGCCTTGTATCCGGTTCTCCAAGTCTTGGTCGATGTAGCCACTTGACAAGATGACTTTGGAATTCGGGGCAGCTTTATGGATCATTTCGCATGCATCCAGTCCATCCATCTCAGGCATTTGGATATCCAGAACCACCAAGTCAATTTCATCTTGACGCTTGGCGAAGATTTGTACCGCCTCGCGCCCATTCATCGCTGTAATCACCGTGTAGCCAAGGTCCTCGAAGGTCCGCTGAACTAGATGACGGATCATCTCCTGGTCATCCGCTAGAAGGATCGTCTCGGTACCGCCTGGATGCAGTGTCGGCATTTCAATAAACGCATTCTTGTTGGATAACTCCATGAGGATTGGTAGGTAAATGTTAAAGACTGTGCCAACTCCTGGGCGGCTCTTGCAGTCCAGGAATCCGCAATGCCACCGAATGATTCCATAGACAGTTGAAAGCCCAAGGCCAGTCCCCTTTCCTTCCTCTTTGGTTGTGAAGAAGGGTTCAAAGATTCGTGGAAGGATATCGGGAGGAATCCCCTCTCCGGTGTCAGCCACGGAGAGGAGAAGGTGGTCACCAGGAGAGGCATCAGGGTGAGCCTTGGCGAAGTCTTCAGACACATTGAATTGCCTCACCTCCAGGTGGATTTCACCGCCATGGGGCATGGCATCCCTTGCATTCAGGCACAAATTGAGAAGTACTTGGTGAATTTGCGTGGGATCACCCAGGATCAGGGGAAGATCTTTGTCAAATGAGTAAGTGATTGAAATTGTTGCAGGAACGGTGCGTTCTAATAATTTGGCGGTTTCCTTTACGACCGGACGAATATCGAGTGGAGCCTTGATCACCTCGCCTCTGCGGCTGAAAGTGAGCAGCTGATGGGTAAGAGCTGCGGCCTTTTCTCCCGCTTGCAGAATGTGTACAACATCCTGATGACCCGAGGAACCGGGGATAAGCTCTTTCTGAAGAAACTGGCCATAGGCCATTATGACTTGAAGCATGTTGTTGAAGTCATGTGCAATTCCCCCGGCCAGATGCCCGATGGCCTCCATCTTTTCTGACTGACGCAATCTCTTTTCGATCTCGATTTCCTTGGTCACATCGCGTTTCACCGCGATGAAATTGCTGATGTTTCCCGCCTGATCGCGGACCGGAGAGATACGTGCCTCTTCCTCGAACACCGTTCCGTCTTTACGCTTGTTCAGGAAGTGCCCATCCCATACCTGTCCACTCAAAATGGTCTCCCACATTTCCGCGAAAAATGTTTGTGGAAGCTGTCCGCTGTTGAGGAATTGAGGATTTTTTCCGAGAGCTTCCTCCTTGGTATACCCGGTGACCTTCTCGAAGGCGGGATTCACATACTCAATCAATCCGTTCCGGTCTGTGATGAGAATAATCTCGGCGAGTTGTTCGATTGCGGTTGAGAGCTGGCGTAGGTCCTTCTCCCGGTTGTTGCGGTCCGTGACATCAAAGCAATAACCGATGAAACCACCAAAATGGCCATCTAGATCCCTGAATGGCCGTCCTATGCTGACAAGCCACCGGTATTCCCCATCGAATCGGAGCCGCCGGTATTCCATTCCAAAAGGTTCTCGTTTTGCGAACGCGGCGTAGAAAGTTGCGAGATATCGGCCTTGGTCGTCGGGATGAACTCCAGCAAATCGTCCTTCTCCCAGTTGATATTCAAGGTCTCCGCCGGTGAACTCTAACCATCCACGATTGAAGTAGTTGAACTTACCACGAGAATTACAACGCCATACGAGGCCTGGGAACTCGTCGAACAGAGTCAGGTAAAAATCTCGTGCCCGGATGATCTCCTGCTCCGTCTGGATACGTTCGGAGACATCCCGTGCCACACCCACCATGCGGATCGGGTTCCCATCAATGTCATAAAGGAAGCGTCCTTTCCCCCAGATCCAATGCAAGCTGCCATCGGGCCATATGACTCGATGCTCTCTATCATAATAAGAACCGGTTTCCTGCGCTTTAGCCACCGCGTTCCTGGAGATCTCGATATCATCTGGATGAAGGTTCTTCTCAAAGGCCTCATAAGTTCCGGGGAAGGCTCCTGGTTCAAATCCGTACAGGCGCTCGTGTTCTTCGCTCCACGCGATGACACCCGTGCGGAGGTTCCAATCGAAGATCCCGATATGCGCACTCTCCAGAGCCATGCGCAGGCGTTCTTCGCTTTCACGGACCGCCTCTTCGGCGAGCTTGCGCGCGGAGATGTCCTCATGGGAAACCACAACCCGGATGGGATGGCATTTTCCCATACGCCGTATGCTGACAACAAACCAGCGTTGTGCCTCGGGAGAATGACAGGGGTACTCGAGAGCGAAATCCGTGCTGATCCCCGCGATAATCGCCCGGATTCCCGCAGCTACCCGCGGAGCTTCCTCGGAATAGAGCCCCGTTGAACGGTCACAGATCTCGAGATAGTTTTGGCCCACTGGGTTGGTCGTACCGTGTGGAGTGTTCTCGGTGGCGAACCGGTTCCAGGAGGCATTGGTGGCCAGAATGGATCCGCTTTCATCGAGAACCGCGATATGCGCGGAGAGGGAATCGAGTGCTGACTGGGTGAGTCCCTCCAGCGTCCGTATCCGTTGCCGTGCGCGAGAGATTTCAAGAGCCGTCTGGAGTGTTGCCGGGAGACGGCGGATGTGTGAGGGTGATTTGATGACATAATCGGCGGCCCCCAGCTTCATGGCCTCCACCGCCACTTCCTCCGAGCCGGTCCCTGTGACTATGACCACTGGCAACTCCGTATCGACTTTGTGGACCTCCTCGAGAACCTGTAGCCCCTCGAAGCCAAGGATATTGAAATCGCTTAGGACGAGGTCATAACAGCCAGCTGCCAGCAGAGAAACAAACTCGCCGCGGGTGGCTGCCTCTGTCAACAAGAAACCCGCATGTTCGCTTTCAAGCGCATCACGCACCAACTCGCGATCATGAGGATTGTCATCTACGTAAAGAACACGGATAGGCTCTTCCATAGATCCTCCTTGACATATCAGACCCTAACAGCTCGTTGAAAAACTCCTTGTTCCATTGGCACTGTGGGTTCCCGCTTTCGCGGGAATGACGATTCCCAAAAGATTCCGCCTATTCTGTTACTCCCGCGAAGATGGCTCCATGGTCACATTCTTTTTCAACAGGCTATTAAATTTGACTGCTGATATTCCCGGCGCTCATGTTGATGGTGATTCATCCGCATCGGGTGGCGCTACATTTAACACCAGCCAGTAATCAGCAACTTCTTTAACCACTTGAAGAAATCCCTCGAAAGAAACAGGCTTGACCAGATAACTGTTTACGCCACTATCGTAGCTGCGCGCCCGGTCGCCCTCATCCTTGGAGGAAGTCAGTACCACCACGGGGATACGCTTGAGAAATGGCTTGGCTTTAATCTCTTTAAGCACTTCATGTCCATTGACCTTGGGAAGGTTGAGATCAAGCAATATCAGATCGGGGAGTGGAAACTGATCCCGGTCAGAGTACTGGCCATTCCCCAGGAGATAGTTGAGCGCCTCCTCGCCATCCGCGCAGACATGAATGGAATTGCCGAAATGTGCTTCTTTAAAGGCATCCAGGGTGAGTTCGACATCCATACGGTTATCCTCGACGAGGAGGATTTGAGCTTCTTTCATGCCAGACTCCTTTTCGTGCAGTGGGGTATTTGTATGAAAAAGGTAGACCCCTGGCCCTCCGACGAGTCAATCCACACCCGCGCGGAGAGCAGGTCTACAGCTTTCTTCACAATCGCCAAGCCAATTCCTGTTCCAGGATAGGCCTCATGAGTATGCAGACGTTGGAAGGGCTTGAAGATTTTTTCACGATATTCACTGGGGATTCCAATCCCATTATCCCGGACCTCAATGTGTAGATCCTCACCCTCCAGCCTCAGACAGGCCCACACCTGTGATCCTCCCTCGGCTCCGGGACGGCGGTAGGTGATCGCATTGGTGAGAAGGTTGAGGAGGATCTGACGTAATAAAGCGGGATCTGAGTAGATCCCGGTGGGCCCCAGATCCACTGTGGAATGAACCGTAACCCCATACTCTTTGGTGGAATGGGCGGTTTCCCGGATTAGCTCCTCAAGGATCCGGGCGGCATTGACTGGTTCATGACGGAGCGCTTGACGTCCCACCCGCGCTAGCGCGAGCAGATCATCGATTAAATGATTCATCCGCCCGGATGCCTCAACGATGTTGGAAAGAAAATGTTGCGCCTCGTCGTTGAGCCCCTCCCGGTGACGGCGGGAGAGGATCTCGGCGAATCCACTGATGGCGCGCAATGGGGCGCGCAAGTCATGGGATACCGAATAAGAAAACATCTCCAGTCCCTGATTGGCCACCATGATCTCGGCGGTGCGTTCCGCCACCCGGCGCTCCAGATCCTCATTGAGCGAACGGACTCGATCCTCCGAGAGACGCAACTGGGTGAGATCGCGTGTTACCTTGGCGTAGCCTGTCACTTGGTCATCGCCATTCTTGAGTACCGAAAGGACGGTATCGACCCACATCCGGGAACCATCTTTACGGAGCCGCCACCCCTCCGTTTGGTAAGCTCCATGCAGACGGGCTCCCTCCAACTCGGCTTCAGTCAAGATCCTTGCTTTTTCCGGATCGTCTACCAAGAAGGCAGAAACATCCCGGCCGATGATCTCCTCCTGTGTGTATCCATACACCCTTTGAGCCCCATTATTCCAAGTCAGGATTTTACCGCTGGGATCGAGCATGAAGATGGCATGGTCGGTCGCGCCCTCTACCAGGAGACGGAAGTGCCGCTCAGTCTCCTCGAGTTCCTGGAGGGCTTTCTCTCGTTCAGAACTTGATCGTAATGCCCAGAGGCCATAGGAAAGATCACCGGTCAGTTCCGTGAGTAATTCCTCTTCGCGTTTTTCCAAAACGTTGGGTTGAGAGCGGTGGATAACAAGCACTCCGATGGCTTTGTCCTCTTGCAGGAGGGGTACTGCGATACAGGAGCCAGGTTTTCCTTCCAGAGAGCTCAAGTCTCCGTGGGCAGGATTTCCAGGGGTGATCACCGGCTTGCTTGTTTCCAGGCAGGAGGCCACTGGTTCTGTTAATCGATCAAGTGGAATTCCGATCCGCGGAGTCTGATCCGTTGTCTCACCCCGGATCGCGGCGGGGGTGATAGGAGTCTTCGAACCCGGTTCCATTAATCCGATCCACACCAAGGGATACCCACCACATTCCACCAGGATCTGGCAGATCGAATCCAGGAGTTCGCTCTCGTTCCGGACTCGGAAAAGGGCTTGGTTGGATCGGGAGAGAACTCTGAGGGCGTGGTTGGCGTGATTCATCTCCCTGAGTTGCTTCTCGATGGTCTCAATGTAACGGCGGCAGAGTGCATAGAGAAACAGGGCGGTAACGGCCACAAAGGCCCACCCTTTGAGAGTTTGGACAATCTCGTTCACATGGGGTTGGGGAAACAGGAGATAGGCCAGCCGGTCTGAAAAAAGGATCCAGAGGATTCCTAGAGCCAAATACGCCAAGCATATCTTAGCTGCAGGGGAGAGACGGTGTTTAGTCCTTTCTTGTTTCACAGGTATTCTCTCTTGTTTTGAAAGAAGTGTGGCTCTCCCCGTCCGGAAAGTCCGTTAATAAAACTTCTTCCTTCAATGAAGGTCCAATGTGGTAGAATACAGGAATATCAAGCAGATCGGATAGCCTAAACTTGGGGGAATGGAGGAAATTGTCACCAAGGGAAGGCTAGCTTCCTCCGAAAAAAAGAGACAAGGAGCGGCCAATGAGCTCAGTTCCAAGTGAGTTGTCTCCAGAGAATACACCTGTAACGAGTTACTATGCTCCCCCCGAGCGAGCCAGCCCAGAATCCGTGCAGCGCATGGCCACAAGTGTCCTCGAGACCCCCCTATTCACCAGACTCTTGGAGGCGATGCCATGCCCGGCTGTGGTTCTTAACCAGGAACGACAGATTGTGTATGCCAACGGGCGGATGCTGGCTGTGGTCAATGGTGGCCAACAGGCAGAGGTGCTCGGAAAGCGGCCGGGTGAGGTGGTGGGTTGTATCCATGCGAAGGAAGGACCAGCGGGGTGTGGTACCTCCGAGGCCTGTGCCATGTGTGGTGCGGTGAATGCTATTCTGGAGTGCCAACGGACAGGGCGGATGATTACTCAGGAATGCCGGATCAGTGTCGAGACGGGATATGAGGGGGCTCTTGATTTCGAGGTGGTGGCCTGCAGTTTTTCCTTGAGCTCGGAACCTGTGACCGTGTGCTCCTTACGGGACATCAGCCATGAGAAGAGAAGGCAAATCCTGGAGAGAGTCTTCTTTCACGATATCCTGAATACTGCAGGCGGGATTTATGGACTTATTCAGCTCCTGGCGGAGGATAATGACAAGCCCAGCAACGCCGAGGAGAGGAACCTAAAAATACTGTCCACGTTGTCTGAGAGACTGGTCCACGAACTCCGTGAACACCGTCAGCTACTCATGGCTGAGAGGGGAGAACTCCGGACCTACCCCGGAGTGGTGTCGCCGGAAGACATACTCTATGAGATCCAAGCACTCCTGTCGAATCATGATGCCGCGCATGGAAGGAATATATTGATTGAGAAAATGCCGAATTCCGTCCTGGAAACAGATCCCGACCTGCTGCGCCGGGTGCTGGTCAATATGGCCAAGAACGCCTTGGAGGCCACCCCAACCGCAGGAACTGTCACCCTCTCATGTGAGACAACGGGAGATAAGGTGGTCTTTCATGTCCACAACACCACCTCCATGCCCAAGGAGGTGCAACTCCAGATCTTTAACCGCTCCTTCTCCACCAAAGCGGGGCAGGGTCATGGAGTCGGAACCTATAGTATGAAACTCTTTGGCGAGAGATATCTGGGCGGAAAGGTTTACTTCACCAGCGGGGAGTCTCAAGGAACTACCTTCACGCTGGAGGTAGCGAAGGAGTGGAGAGAGAGGAGCTGAAATCCCGGTTTAAAGATTCTTTCGTGGTGATATTGAATGTGTTTGTGGATCAAGCGGTGCCAAGGAGCCAGGTGAAGGATCATTCCAGGTGTGAAGACCTCCGCCACGTTATGTTCTAGTAACAGGGTACCAGGCACAATACCGGCCGCGCCGCAGTCGAACATGACATGGTGGTTGGGGCAGAGAACGATAATATTGCCTGGGACATCGGGACCATCATGCGGTGAACCAAGGGGCCGTAGGTGGTGTGCTTCGGAGTAGTTTCTATCTTGGCTAAGCCGGACAGGAATGCCACACACCTGGCAGAGATTTCCATAGCGTCTTTTCATTTCCATTCCGAGTAGTGTGTTCCTCAGTCGGATGTGGCGTTGGCTTACCTGTAGGGAGGGAGATTCTGTCCCTTGGGGAAGGTCTCGCTGACTGGGCTCAGCGATGATATCTGGATTCGTGAGATTAAGCTCATAATGACCGGGGTTCTGGAAAAGCAACAATCCATCGTCTCTAAGTCTTTGTAGGGTCTGACGGATTTTCGGCCGGATATTCCGGTTTATGGGGAAGATGCGGGACAACTCGTGTTCGAACTCGTAGACCTCCTCCAAGTCAAAGATATGCGAATCACGTTGATTCAACAGTCCAAGGATCCAGTCAAAAATTACCTGCTTCCACTTAATCGTTGTCATTGCGTTATCAAGAATGGTGATTCACCATCCTACATCAGTGCAGAGATGACTGTCAGCATTCCCGGTCTGAGGCTGATTCTCCTTCTCCATCCCATTGACAACCCCTTCAC
Organism: uncultured bacterium; assembly: GCA_964422415.1. Classification (GTDB taxonomy): domain Bacteria; phylum Hinthialibacterota; class Hinthialibacteria; order OLB16; family OLB16; genus OLB16. The sequence goes on from CAYRBI010000053.1 coordinate 27,021, forward strand.
CGCTTTTAGATTACATTCCTTCCTCGATCCACACAGCAAAGATCTTCACAACCGGAGGATACGAGGATTTGATCTGATTCGAGGGGGAAGGCTCATCCATGATTCCACGTTATAGCCGTCCAGAAATGTCTAACCTTTGGACCGATGCCCATAAATTCAAGACCTGGCTGCGAGTCGAGTTGGCCGTGTGCGAGGCCCGGTTCCGCTTGGGAGAGATTCCCGCCGGGGACTGGAGCCAGATCCGTAAGAAGGCCACCTTCTCGGTGAAACGGGTGGAGCAGATCGAAGCGGATGTGAAGCATGATGTGATCGCCTTCCTGACAACCGTGGCTGAAAAGGTCGGGCCCGCTTCGCGTCACATCCATGCCGGTATGACCTCCAGTGATGTACTCGATACCGCGCTGGCCCTTAACATGCGCGAGGCGGCGGGACTCTTGATCCAGGGGCTGAGCCAGCTGCGTGAGGCGGTTAAGCATCAAGCGGTTACCCACAAATACACCCCCTGTATTGGACGGTCGCATGGTATCCATGCCGAGCCGACCACCTTCGGTCTGAAGATGGCGGGTTGGTATTGTGAGTTGGGACGGGATCTGGAGCGCTTGGAGTTCGCGCGTGAGCAGATATCCTATGGCCAGATCAGCGGCGCGGTGGGCACTTGCGCGCACCTTCCGCCGGAGGTCGAGGAGCAGGCCCTCGCGCTCATGGATCTACACACCGACCCGGTCAGCACTCAGGTCATCTCGCGTGACCGCCATGCCCAGTATCTCACCACCCTAGCGGTGGTGGCGGCTTCCCTGGAGAGAATGGCCACCGAGATCCGTAACTTGCAACGCACCGAGATCCTGGAGCTGGAGGAGTTCTTTGATGTGCATCAGAAAGGCTCCTCGGCGATGCCGCACAAGCGCAACCCCATCACCGCCGAGCAGATCACCGGCCTATCCAGGGTTATCCGCGCCAACTCAATTGCGGCCTTGGAGAATGTGGCCCTCTGGCATGAGCGCGACATCACCCACTCCTCGGTGGAACGGGTCATCATCCCCGATTCGTGCATCCTGCTCGATTACATCCTCGCCAAGATGACCCGTCTGGTCGCGAAGCTGATCATTTACCCGGGAAATATGCAGGCGAACATCGACAAGACCCTGGGGCTGGTCTACTCCCAGCGCGTGTTGCTGGCGCTCACCGAAAGCGGCATGACCCGCGAGCAGGCTTACAAGATTGTCCAGGACAGCGCCATGAAGGCCTGGAAGGATAAGGTCGACTTCCGTGCTCTGATCCGTAAAAACATGGATGTAAAGAAATCTCTCGCGAAGTCCGCTATCGAAAAATGTTTCGACCAGGGCTTCTACTTCACGGCGGTGGACAGGCTCTTCGAGAGAGCGGGATTGAGCTGACTTGTAGGTTGTTCACGCTTTAGCGTGTCTGGGCAACCTGATGGTTGGACTCCGAATCCCAAGTCTATCCGTGCATGGTGAGTTACCGCTTGGATACAAGGATGAGTTGCGACGCTTTTGCCCGATTCATACGTGCCTCTTCGAGGATTTCTCTCCTTGTGTATTAGCTCGCGGCAGCTTCTCGACATACGCAACGTAGCTCTCTGGAAACTTCAAGAACACAGCTGTCAGTTTCATGGTATATCTCCAATGGGAACCGGAACCTGACTGCCGAAAGCCTATCATTTATGCTGCCGTCAACCTTTGCACTTTAATTTCTGTATTCTTTTGTTGGGTGTTCCATAGATCATATTGAACCTGTTGGTTGAGCCAACTTTCGGGAGTAGTTCCAAATGCCATGGACAAGCGGATCGGCATTTCCGGACTGATTCCAGCATGTCCATTCAGGATCGCGGAGAGGGTTTTCCGTGAGACTCCGAGAGCCTCTGCAGCCTTGGTAACACTCAGCCCAAGAGGTTCAAGGCAGAGTTCCTTTACGATTTCACCTGGATGAGGGGGGTTGTGCATTCGTATGGGTAATCCTTACTGTTAGTCCTCGTAATCAACATCGACCACATCGCTTTCTTCGAATCGGAAGGTAAGTGTCCGATTTTTCCGGATTATACGGCACCATGTGGATTCAAGGTGTTATGAATTCTCTTCGAGAGTCCGCCAAACACGTAAGCGGATGTACTCCGCAGACGATCGACCAACGCCATCAGCTCCTGGAAATAGCGAAGATGCACAAATATTCATCGTCCGAAGCATGGAAAGACAATCGACCTTCAATTTCGCAGGCACTACAACACGTACTAGTTCGGATGTTTTACCAGCCTCTGTGAAGACTTCCTCAATAATACTGCCATGATCAGATAATGGGTCAGTACCAACCGTGTAGACGCCCTGTTGAGCCAATGACCGCTCTGTGTGTTTTGTACCAAGAATGGGGTAGACGGCGCGTATGGGCTCATCTAAAAAGGAAGATTCTTCACTCAGATCGTGCATCTTGCCAAATCTGTTTGTCATTAGTGTATCAAGACGAGAAGATGGCAAGATCCAAACAATACCATCTCGATTTAAGTGTTTTTCAACAGCAAAATAGAGAGCAACAAATGGAGATTCGGTCCAATCGAGTAGCCTGGTTGGGCATGAATAATGTTGCATCAACATCCACCATGGGATAGGGTTCCAATCGGTTGTCTGAATTGGGTCATCAATTTGAAATAAATGTGCACTGGCTCGAAATCTACGAAAAGCACCAAACTCTATTCCATTGGCCTTCTTTCGATTTAGCGTAGATTCCCGCATTATCCTGTACAAAGAAGGGGCCAGATCCCAATTGGCATCTGCTTGCCCTCGAAAATACCATATCGGATCAATTTCTCGACCGATCTTAAGGTTCAGAACCAGATTTACAAAATCCATCCAATTGCTGAACAGGAATGTAGGCCACATCTTTGGATTGCATCCTATCACTATATAATCTTTTCCAACTTCTAATCCACTTATCGCTTGAGTCGTGGAAGCCATGGAAGAAAAATGGAAATTCGTGGACAACTGATCAGCTTCAATCCGTCCTCTTCCACGTTCTTCCATTACTTTCGTCTCTTCCACGATTCAACACACGCCATGCGATTAAAATCGCTAATCCGGTGTAGATCTCTATCCTGCGTTACAGGTCGAAGCCTCTGGATTCTCTATCCTAGTGAACCTCTCGATATCAGTTGGCACAATGTCATCGGTGATCTCGAAGCATGACTTATCAAGTTTCTCCGCCCCAGTGAGTCTGAGAAATTCCGGAACCGCTGAGGACTCAATGAGAATCTTTCCCGAGCCAGCCCAATGTCTGTTGGAACCACGTTTCCTTATACCAGAGATCCAATACTCATCACCCGTTTCGATATCGACACAATTAATAAAATTTTGACCAGACACTTTCCTGAAAGCATGACCATTGAAGTATACCGTCCGCTTAGTTTTTGATTGAGTGACATACCCAATCCATGCAGGTCCGTTGTCGTTATAACCCGTCTTGAGTTCGATATACTTGAGCATGCCCCGCTCCCCTTTCTACTGGCCTCTTCCACGATTCAACACCCGCTATGCGATTGAAATCGCTACTCCGTTGTGTCTGAATGGGCTACTCCCACCCCTCACTCATCCCTGTGTACCAGCCCCGGTGAAAAAGCCGGCACACACACCGCGATGTAGTCAGCGCCTTCCTCCTTCGGTGTGCTGTATTGAACCCACTCGCCGGGATGCGCAATAATGGCTTGTCCGGGAGTGACATCAAAAACCCCTTCTTTTGTCATCACCCGCAGCAGCCCGCTCAAGACCAGCGTGTACTCCTCGAATTCAGGGGTCTGGCCCGGTTCCACCCAGCCACAGGGGCTGTGCATATGGGCGATGCTGACTTGGTCAGTTTGCGAGTTGACCCGTCCGATATACTCCTCAATGGTCTTGGGTTTGTTACCCGCCGCGGTTATTTGTGTGGGTGATGTAATGTGTGTTGGCATGTGAACCTCAGTTTATTAAATATTCTGCAAGAAAAGACAAACTCCCGTTCTGAGTTCAACCTTCAGGTTGCCCAAACACGCTAACAGCCCGTAGAAAAAGACTCATTATGATGGAGTAATGGAGGTGCTTTTTCAACAAGGAACTATGGTTGTGGGATTTCAAGATCCCGGCAAATCTTCCGCACGATGAAGTCCAAGATCTCACGATGACGTGGCACTGTGGAACACTTTTGGTTCCCTGGATTGACATAAATGGTGTGATTACCACCCTCACGTAAATATTGGCACCCATGACCTTCAAGGTGACGAATCAAGTCTTGCCGTTTCATTACACGGGCAAAGCGAGAGGTTCACGAATCACCTCTTCGCCGGTGATTGATTCCTCAGCGATTTGGCGGTTTGTTTCAAGGATTAATTGCACAGCCTCGACCAGATTCGTTCGTGCCTCGTCAAGAGTCTCTCCTTGAGTATTGGCTCCGGGTAGTTCCTCGACAAAAGCCGCGTAGCCCTCGGGAAACTTCAAGAACACCGCTGTTAGTTCCATGGTCACGTCCCTTTACAAACAGGCACGCTCAAGCGTGAGCTCCTTACAGGGGAGGCACACTGATGCGTGAACTACGCATATACTTCTGACACCTTTATTTGGAAACCTTCCCCATCAGTTTCCCCTCGCGCAGCACATGTCCCTTCAGGGCCTCCTCAACCTCTTTCTTGGTGGCGCCCACCTTCAGACCAAGCTTGGTGTCGAGGGCATACACCTTGAAGAAGTAGCGGTGGGTGCCGCTGGGGGGGCAGGGCCCGCCATAGCCGATCTTCCGGAAATCGTTGATCCCATGGACCGCGCCATTCTTGAGGGTCTTCTCGGGCGGGATCTTCTCGGCGAGTTCCTTGGTGTCCGGCGGGAGGTCGAAGAGCACCCAGTGTACCCAGGTTCCCCCCGGGGCATCGGGGTCATCGTTGATGAGGGCCAGCGACTTGGCCTCCTCTGGAACTGACTCGAACTTGAGGGGCGGAGAGATATTCTCCCCCTTGCAGGTGTACTTGGCGGGGATCACCCCGCCTTCCTTGAACGCGGTACTGGTGACTTTGATCTCCACTTTCTTTTCCTCCTTCTCAGGGGATTGGCAAAGAATGCACGGACACACCAGGGTGAGGGCGAGGAACGAAAGGAGACTAGACAAGAGATATCGTCTCATTAGCTTGCTGACCACCTTTCGAAGGGAAGTCTACACTCACACCGGGCGGGGTCAATCACGCCAAGGAGGAAAAAGATGCAGCTGGATCATGCCGCCTTTCGAGTCGCCGACCTGGATCGCGCCATCACATTCTACACCGGGGTTTTCGGCCTCAAACTGATGTTCCGCCAGGAAGACAGGGAGCACCATGAGGCCTTTGCCTTCCTGGAGGTCGAGGGTGGTAACCTGGAACTCCTCCAGTGCCTCGATGAGCGGAACCGTCCTGTTCCCTATGACCCGCCCAAGGTGGAACCACCCTTCACACCCCACCTGGCGTTGAAGTCCGATGATCTCGATCACCTCATGGCCATCCTGCGGGAGAAGGGGGTTCCTCTCATCAAGGGACCGCTCGAAATCCCAGGCCAGGTCAAGTGGCTGTACCTGGCCGATCCGGATCACAATGTGTTGGAGTTCGTGCAGTGGTTGTAAACTAAGACGAGTTTGTGATTACCTCTAGATTCCCGCCTTCGAGGCTGTGAATGAATTGATCCAGCGGCGGGAAACTAAAGTC
>CAYRBI010000054.1:0-32543 GCA_964422415.1 uncultured bacterium
AAATGAAAATGATCTTGACATTTCTAATAGGGAGTCCCCGGCTAACAACTGAAAAACCGAAAGGGGGATTCTCTTTACAGTAAATGTGTCAACAACTACCTTCAACCGCGATAAGGGGAGGATGCAAAATATGTTTCCATCTTTTATTCAGACCACGCGCAGACACTTTCTTGAAATGCTTGGGTTGAGTGCCTTGGAGATCACATCTCTCTCCCGGAATGCCAATGCCATTTCTACCGGTAGCATACCGGCGCGGAACACCAGGCGTGTCCCTGTTATCGATATCACCGATCTCTATCACCCGCACCAGGATGTGGGTGACAATTTCGATCTGATCGCTGGTTATGCATTACCGGAGATCGACCTGAAGGCAGTGATCCTTGATGTTACGGATGACTACCGGCACCATGGCACTCCAGCCTACCGGGATGAAACAGGTCCCCGCGACCCAGGCATCATTCCCGTAACCCAGTTGAACTCCATCTTTGACCGCAATATCCCCTATGGTATCTGTCCTTATGCCCGCCAAAAAAGTCCTACAGACCCGATGCTCGATGCCCCACATTTCCAGCAGTCTGGAATCGATTTGATTCTCAAGATCCTGCGTGAATCCCCAGAGAAGGTGGAAATCCTATCCTTTGGCTCGTGCCGTCCACTGGCCATCGCTTACAACCGCAACCCTGACCTGTTACGGCGGAAGGTGCATTGTATTCATCTGGCGGCTGGGGCCTCCTCACCGGATTTCCTGGAATGGAATGTCATGCTGGATCCACATGCGATGGTATGCCTCCTACAGTCAGATCTGCCTATCGCAATCTACCCCTGCGCCACCGCCAAAGGAGCAACTGACCTGGGCCAGAACAACTCCTACTGGATGCTTCCCGATCTCCAGTTCATCCGGCGCTTAGATCCCCTGCTCCAGCGGTATCTTGCTTATGCCTTCGAACGCTCCACACGGTCTGATTTCCTTGTTGCGCTCGAGGAGGAACCCAGCGCGGAAGTCATCGGCCGGATCTGCCAGAGACAGCATCATGTGTGGGAAACCGCGCTGTGGACTCAAGTCGCACGAAGGCGGTTGGTGAGACGCGAGGATGGGCATTTCCGCCTTGTACCTGTAGCGGATCTCAAATCCACAGACACGGAACTCCTCGAAAGGTTGGTTCCCTGCCAGGTGGATGTCCGTCCAGATGGTCTCTTTACCTTCAAGGAGACGGCCAAGCCAACCAACTTTTCGATCTATGAGAGAGAAGATCCCCAACAGAACGAGGCCGCTTTACGTGAGGCGCTACCCGAGTTGTACGAGTCATTTCAGCCCTCTCGAAAACAATAGACTTTTCCTTTCGCCCATCGATTTGTTCTTCCTCCCAAGGAGGTCTTCCTGCTATTCTCTAGTGGTTCAGCTTCAACCCTTGGTGGAGGTCTCCATGAATCAGGCCCAAATCAAAACCGAACGTGTGATCGCCGCTCTCGAGCACCGCGAGGCTGACCGTGTGCCGATCGGCGAGTTCTTTTGGACGAACTTCCTGCGACGGGTCAAGACGGAGTTCGGCGTGGGCAATTCATTTGATCCCTACCGGTATTGGGATCTCGATTTGATTGTCATTAATCCCAATATGGATCCGCACATCAAGGGCATCGAAGTTCTCAAGAACACCCCCGCGCACAAGGTGGTCAAGACCGGCTTCGGGGCCACTATTGAGCGGAAAAGTGATCTCCCCATGCCTCACTATTCTTTCTTCGAGACACAGACATTCGAGCAGATGGAGGCCTTCACTTTTGATGACCCCCGGGATCCACGCCGGTATTCCTTTGCCATCGATGACCAGATCAATTCAGTGGGTGATGAGCTCAACCTGGGAATTCCCTCCTTCGTTGAGCGAGTAAATTCTTACGCGGAGGATTTCTGTGTATTCGGCAGTGTCTGCGAACCCCATGAGATGATCTGGCGCATGATTGGGAGCGAGAATGCCCTGATGAAGATCGCGGAAGATCCACTCCGTACCGCGAGGTTCATTGAACGTCTGGGAGATTTTCTGGTGGGGATTGTGGAGGGACAGGTCCAGGCTGCGGCAGGAAAGATGAAGGGCATCTACATTTGGGGAGATATCGCTTGTGTGAGGGGTATGCTGTTCTCTCCCAAATACTGGCGCGAGGTGTACAAACCACAGCTGGCACGGATCTGCGAAACCGCTCACCGTCATGGCCTCAAGACTATCTACCATGGGTGCGGAAATGCCTCATTGGTTTACGACGACATGATCGAGGCGGGAGTGGATGCCTACAATCCTCTCGAAGCTAAGGCTGGCCTGGATGTAGTCGAGCTGAAAAACCGGTTTGGGAACAGTTGGGCTTTCAATGGAAATATCAATGTTCAAGTCCTTGAAACCAACGATCCCCACAAGGTAAGGCACGAGATTCTCACGAAGCTCAATGCCGCGCGGGGTGGCGGATATATCATCCAATCGGACCACTCGATCCCGAGTAATGTAGATCCTCAGACATATGACTACATGGTTTCACTGGTCCGGGAATATGGGCGTTACCCATTGAGACTCAGAAACGACGATCTGGATTTGTAGGGAGGTTATTGCCATGAAACGTTATGGAATGGTGATCCGTGTCAGACCGGAGAGACTGGAGGAATACAAACGGCTTCATGCCGCGGTCTGGCCGGATGTCCTCAAGATGATTAGTGACTGCAATATCCGGAACTACTCGATCTACCTGAAGGATGGTCTGTTATTCAGTTTCTTCGAGTACACCGGCGAAGATTTCGAGGCGGATATGGCCAAGATGGCCGCCGATCCCACAACCCAGAAGTGGTGGGATGTCTGTAAGCCTTGCCAGGAACCTTTACCCACTCGTGGCGAGGGAGAATGGTGGGCTTCGATGGAAGAGGTGTTTCATGTGGATTGAGGTGGAACCCCACGGATGAAGCCCGTCTTCAACAGGCTGTTACTCAATGGATTGTTGGGACGACTCCCCTTGGCTAAGCTGGAGAACAACTGACACCTGTGAAACGGAACGCTCTTGATGTTCGCGTTGGTACTTTCGAAGGTCTTCAAAAATGGCGTGAACATCACTTGCAAGGCGGGCAGTATAGGCACGCCCCCTTTCCCTAACCTCTTCCACCACAGGATCAATCCATTGCTTCACCATGATTATGGATTTCTCCCTCACACCAGTGTACGTGTATGTGGATTCCTGTAAAAGCGGTAGTTCACAATCACATCTTGTGACTACGCGCCTGTAACCAACATTTTACATCCATAATACTGACCGAGCCATATTGGTCATCCAAACGATTCCCGTCTCCCCTCCCACTCCATTTCCGGCTAATCTGTCCCATTCCCTAACCACCTTGGCGAGGGATCTTGTCCGTTCTTTTTCGCTCACATTCGGTAGCCTTGTCTTCGGGAGGAACAGTGATGAATCAAGCGTTTTTCACATCCCCAGCACTCAAGTCCGTGGTTTGTTCTGTGTTACTTACCCTGTTGGTCATTATGTGTGCGTTATCTTCCGTCTGTGCCAATGAGGAGAAGCCGGTTGTCTTGTATGTCTCTCTGGATGGCAACGATTCCTGGTCGGGCCAACTGGAAGCCGCCAATACGGACAAGACCGATGGCCCCTTTGCCACCCTGCAACACGCCAGGGATGCGATCCGTTTGCTGCGTAGCCATGGCGGCCTGCCTCAAGGTGGCGTATTGGTGGTGGTGAGAGGTGGCACCTATTACATGAATGCTCCCCTTGATCTATCCGCTCAAGATTCAGGCACGGAAACGGCGAAGATCATCTATACCGCTTACCCCGGCGAGGAGGTCCGTCTTTCAGGGGGACGAGTTGTCGCTGATTTTAGCAATGTCACGGATCCCGCACTTCTCGCCCGGTTGGAGGATTCCGCCCGCGTGCACGTCCGCCAGGCTGACCTCAAGGCCTTGGGAATCACGGATTTTGGCCCCCCCGATGGAGGTGGCATGGAGGTCTTCCAAGAGGATGCCCCGCTGTGGATCTCACGCTGGCCCAATCAGGACTTCGTGAAGATCACTGACATTGTCGAAAAAGATGGGCATGAGATCCACGGCAATCCCGGTAGCAAAACTGGTAAGTTCTTCTTCGAGGGGGACCGTCCTCAACGCTGGATTGGCGAGAAGGACCCTTGGCTGCATGGATATTGGTTCTGGGATTGGTCCGATCAACGTCAACAGATCGAGTCCATCGACCTGGAAAAGAAGATCCTCGCGGTCAAGCCCCCCTATCACTCCTATGGTTACCGTAAGGGGCAGTGGTATTACGCCTTCAATATGGTCTCGGAGGTGGACACCCCGGGCGAATACTACATCGACCGTGAGGCCGGAATTCTCTACCTGTGGCCTCTCAACTGGATCTCAGCGGACAACACAGTTGTCTCGATTCTCCAAAACCTCATTGTGATGAAGGATGTCTCACATGTGGTGGTCAGTGGCGTCAGCCTCGAGGTGGCGCGTGGGAGCGCGGTACGTATAGAGGGTGGGTCCGGTAATCTGTTGGATCATTGTGTCATGCGCAATGTAGGCGGTCTGGGTGCGGAGTTGTCGGGTGAGGGGCATGGCGCGGTGGGCTGCGAGGTCTACCGCACAGGCCGTGGTGGCTTTTCGATCTCCGGTGGAGACCGTACCACCCTCAAGCCCGGTGGATTGTTTGTGGAGAACTGCCACATCCATGACTATGGCCGTGTCTTCCGCATGTACCAGGCGGGAGTCTCGATGCAGGGAGTGGGCAACCGGGTGGCCAACAACCTGATACACTCCGCTCCGCATATCGGCATCATCTTTGGCGGCAATGATCACGCCATCGAGTATAATGAAATTCACCATGTCTGCTTCGAGTCCAACGATGCCGGCGCCATCTATTGTGGCCGTGATTGGACCATGCGCGGGAATGTCATCCGCTACAACTACATGCATGATGTCACCGGATTCGAGAACCGGGGTTGTGTCGGCGTCTATCTGGATGACATGTTCGCCTCGGCGGAAATCTACGGAAATATTTTCCACAAGGTCACCTCGGCAGCATTTATTGGCGGGGGACGAGACTGCACGGTCGAGAACAATATTTTTGTCGACTGTAAACCCGCATTGCATGTGGATGCGCGTGCCTTGAACTGGGCACATTATCACGCCGATGAATGGATCAAGGAAGCCTCCGAAAAAGGAACCCTCTCGGGGATCGCCTATAACAAGGAACCCTACGCATCGCGTTATCCTCAACTCCCCAAGATCCTCGAAAAAGAGCCCAAGGCGCCTGAGGGGAATCTCATCGCACGGAATATCTGTGTCGGCGGTAAATGGGATGATGTCTATAACGAGGCGCGCCCCTATCTGACCATCACCGATAATTTCCTGGAGGGAGATCCCCTGTTTGTCAACGCCGCTGGTCTTGATTTCCGCCTCAAAGACGATTCCCCAGCCTATAAGATTGGTTTCAAACCTATCCCGGTTGAAAAGATGGGGCTCTTCAAGGGCGGGATAAAGGGTGAGCCACATCTGCCAAGTCTCCTCAAGGAATGTCTCACATCTACAGGCGATCTATCTCATCAAGCCAAGGTTCACCTGGGGCTGGCCCGTGCTGCACGTTTGCGGAAGGACTACACCCTTGCGTTTGACTCTTTCCAGGCCGCCATGGATGCACTCAAACAGAGCGGAACCGCCTCTGCTGATACAGCCATTGAGTGGGGGAATATGTTGGTTGAGTCTGGCCGGTATGAATCCGCGCGGTCGGTCTACCGCGAAGTTGTGGATGATACCAAGGCCGCCCCCGAACGCCGGAGCATCGCACAACTTCAATTCGCACGGACCTATCAGAGTGAAGGCAAGAACGAGGAGGCCATCGCGGCCTATGGCAAGGTCAAGGAGATCCCCGGGGTGCTCCCACAACATCTTTGGGAGGCCGAGGAATGCCTCGATCAAATCGAAGAAGAGGAAAATGGCTACCCGGATGGATTTCCCCTTCGCACAAGAACTCAACTACACCCATATCCCATCCCAGGAGTCAAACTCTATGTCAGCCTGACTGGATCTGACAGTAATCCGGGAACAGAAGAGAAGCCCTTCCAGACCCTCGAACACGCGCTCGATGAAGCCCGCCGGATCAAGAAAGAGGGGGTGCCCCAGGGAGGCATTGGCATTCTTGTCGCAGGCGGCACTTATCCGCTCAAGAAAAGCATCCACATCGGACCGGATTTGACGGGAACCGAGGAGGCCCCTCTCTCCATCGTGGCCGCGAATGGCCCCAAGGTGATCTTCAACGCCGGTGTGAAGGTGGTGGGATTTACTCCGGTAACCGATACAGAAATCCTGTCTCGTTTGTCCGAGGAAGCGCGAGACAAGGTGCTCCAGGTTAACCTCAAGGAGCGTGGTATCAACCAATACGGGGATCTGATTTCACGGGGCTATAACACCGCTAACGCGAATAACGCCTCGCTGGAACTGTTTCTCAATGGGAAACCGATGACCCCCGCGCGCTGGCCCAATGAGGGTTTTGTCCGTACTGGGAAGGTGCTGGAGAAAGGTGATATCAAGGAATCCAATACAGGCCGGTTTGTGTTCGATAATCCACGTATCGAACGCTGGCGTAAGGCATCGGATATGATGCTGTATGGATATTGGTATTATGATTGGGCCGATAATATCGTGGGTACCGCTGGCATCGATTTCGCATCTAAAGAAATCCGTACCGCACAGGGAATCACTTATGGCTATAAAGAGGGTCAGCCCTTCCGGGTCTTCAATCTGCTTGAGGAGATCGACCAGCCCTGCGAATGGTATCTCGATCGTGGCACGGGAACGCTTTATTTTTATCCCCCCGAGGATCCCGCAGGCGCGACCGTGGAATTATCCATTTTGGGGGAACCTCTCCTCACACTCGACAATGCCAGCCATGTGAAATTAGCGGGACTCACCTTTGAATTGGGACAAGGTGATGGTGTTGTCATCAATGGAGGTTCTGACTGCATTCTGCATAACTGCGAGGTGAGACGTTTGGGGGGGACAGGCATCACGGTGAATGGCGGATCCCACCACACCCTCCATTCCTGTGAGATCCATACCTTGGGACGTGGCGGAATCGTTATCAGCGGCGGTGACCGTACAACTCTGGCACCCTCGGAGCACCTTGTGGAGAACTGCGAGATTCATCATTTCTCGCGTATTGACCGGACCTACACCCCCGCTCTTCAGATGGATGGAGTGGGCATCCATGTAGCCCACAACAAGATCCATGACACTCCCTGTCATGCCTTACGCATCGAGGGCAATGACCATCTGGTGGAGTTCAATGAAGTCTACGATGTGGTCCGCGAATCCGATGACCAGGGCGGCATCGACATGTTTTACAATCCCACCTACCGTGGGAATATCTTCCGCTACAACTTCTGGCATGACATCGGGAGTGGGCGTGCTTGTGGCGGGGCTGGTATCCGGCTGGATGACGCCATCAGTGGCAATTTAATTTATGGCAATGTGTTCGCGCGCTGCTCGGATGGAAATTTCGGTGGTGTCCAGATCCATGGCGGCAAGGACAACTGGGTCGAGAACAACCTGTTTGTCGATTGCCACTTTGCGATCAGTCTTTCCCAATGGTCTGATGAACGTTGGGAAGAGTTTCTCAGCGATCCGAAGGTCAAAGAATTCCTGGATACGGTCAAGATCAACGAACCACCCTACAGTACCAAGTATCCTGATCTGGCTAGGATTCATGATGCCCCCTACAAGAACCGGATCTGGCGCAACCTGGTCATCAACAGCGATAAGTTCATTGTCAGGGAGCGGGTTATTCAAGACCAACTCGACAACACGCTCATCCGGATCGACCCAGGATTTATCGATTTGGACTCGGATAATTTCTCGTGGAGAGATCATGCTCCGGGATTAAATTACTCCAGCTTCCGCCCGATTCCGTTCAAGGAGATTGGACGCTACTGACAAGAACCCACCTGCCCCATTATTCCGTTGTTAGCCGGGCGGCAAGGCAACGTGGTGTAATCAATCGACACCCGTGAAATGCCGCCGCTCCCGGATCACGGAAATGAGATTCCGTCTTCCGGGGATGGCGGCATTGAACAAACACGTGTGATGAATTGCCGTTGCCTTATCCCCGGCTAACAACGGACTGCTGGAACGAGAAGGGATTCTCGTTCCAGTGTTTTCATTCCAGTGTTCTCATTCCAACCATTCGTGAGACCGCTTCATTTCCCTTTAATCAACCATACCTCACCCACCTGGCAACCACGTCCATTACTCCCACGGCCTGGCTCTTGGGTCCAGGTCAAGGTTAGTTTTCCATCACTGGTGGCTTCGACAGGAATGGCGAATTCAACAGGTTGGAGCGGCTGGGGTTTGGGCATAAAGGGGTGGACCTGATATTGGTCATCAGCGATCAGTTGGATCCCTGCCTTGAAGGTATCCCCCGCGTAGACCACACGCACTTTATACACACCCCGTGGATCCAGATCCTCATACTTCATTTGAAGAGGCGCATCATAACGTGATTCGGCATGTTGCTTCCAGGAAAGACGCCGGTCAGTATTATAATCGAAACCCACCAACGAGGATTGGCGGAACTCCGGATCCTTCTCAGCGCCGAGTCCCCGGACCAAGTGAGGCTGGTTGGTGAGATTACCAAGATCATCATAAAAACCGCCCGGGCCAGGATTGGTCCAATTGAGGATTTGATTGATTCTGGCGAACCTTTCTTTTTCCGTGGGGAGTTGACGTATCTCCGCAAATTGATTTCTCAACCACTTCACATTGTTCAATGGAGTATCGATGAGATCAAGATTCGCACCGCGTCCCACCGCGATGGCCTTGTAGCGGGGAACACTCAGCTGCATCCGGATGCTTTGATAAAGCGCCTCGGCGAGTTCAAACACACGCGCTCTCCAATCCGCTGAAACACGCTCCTCCATGGATTGGTCCAGGATTTCCCCGGCGCGGTCCATGGCCCGTAAAGAACCCACATCATCACTTTGACGCAGGACCTCCATGGCCTGGTCTTCAAGCCGGGTTTCATAGATGAGGCGGCTTCTCACATAAGCGTCATAATAAGCGCGGTAGAGAGCCTGCTGAAATCTCCAATTGAGAAGAACCTGAGGCGTTGCTTTTCTCTCCATCATCTGAAACTGAGCGAGAGTGGTATAGACCTGTTCATTGGTCAACAAAGCCCCACGCCAATTACGCTCGAGCGCCAATAGGCCCTGAGCGAATCCCTCGGTATACCGCTCCCCAATGAAGTAGCGGGAGTATTGACGCAGGATGTGAGTGACATTCTCCTCCGGGTCCCACCCCAAGGCACTCCAGACCGCCTTGTTGACATCATCATTACAGCCCTCCGAGTAAGTGATGAAACCCATCGAGTATTCGCGTGAGTTCTGAAACGCGATCGCCTCATCCAACGGCCTTGGATTGACCGGTTCGCGGTTCTCGGTGAGAGGAAACGCCACATCCCAATCCGGAACTGGATACTGGCATTTGATGGTATGAGTAATGTCTGGATAGAGACGAATGGGATACTGGTTGGGAATTTTGGCGCGTAGGTCAGAAATGCTGTAACGGTTCTGTGGGCCATACACAATGCCCGCCAGCCAAGGGGGTTTCTGGGTCTGAAGGATACTGAGAAAATCCTGCATCCACTCTTCGTTGAATCCCTGGGGCGAAAGCCAGAGTTTGGCTTTGGGGTGGAATTTGTGGAGCAGCTCGGCCTCTTTTTCGAGTACGGGCATCAGAACCTTGGGTGGTGTGTTTCCGGGATCACCACCCGGCACAAAGACCGCATCGAGGCGGGGCAGTTTCTCGAACAGCTCGCCCCATTCAGCCAAAGCGGCATTTACAGTCTCCGGTTGGGTGTAATCCTCATCCAGGGCAGGATTCCAGATCCAGACATCCAAGCCATAGTCATCCAGCATCTGAGACATCTTCACCATCATCGGCATCTGGGGGATGGGGAAGTGCGGGCTATCGGCGTCATCATCGCTACGCGGTGGCAGGAGCTCGACCGTATTGGCCCCGAAAACAACCAGGTCACGGAAGTACTGCTCCCACATCGCGGCGGTCCAACCATCATAGGAGTTGGTCTTGGGACGGTAACCAAGTTGATGGCCGCGCAGGGAGTAGCGCGGGGAGGTCTTGATATCAAGCGAACCATCGAGTTGGAGTAGATCCCGCGAGATATGCAGTTCACGCAACAAGCGCCCGATTCCAAAGAGGACACCACGCTGGTCATTGCCCGCCACAAACACAGCCGGGGCGGGACGCTTGTCCTTCGCTACCCAGAGGTGAAATCCTTCGGGCCCTTCGCCAGGAGCCGGAGTGATGAATCCCTCCGCATAAGGACCCGCGAAGGAGGCCGCCTCGGAAGCCAGCCCCACAGCGATGACGGGTACATTTTCATCCGGCCATTCATTCGCCACCACCCACTCGATTACCGAGCGCTTGGCAGCTTCCTCGACCAGCATCCTGACAGCCTTCTGTTCGGGTACTGTCATCTTGGCCGGGCAGACCACCACCGCAGGGGTCAGGTCGATACAACCCGGTTCAAGATCCACAGAAAAAGCAGGAGGAAGGCAAACCACTACCCAAAGGAAGTAAACCAATCCCAAACCAATCATTGTCACGCACTTCCTTGCAGTTGAGCCAGATATTGACATCATGAGCCTCCAAAGGACAGGAAGGAAATATCATCCCCCGGCTTGTACCATTGGGCAAGGTAGGAGCCTGAAGAGTCTTCTCGCTTGCACGATCCACAGAGTTCATGTAATTTCCCTATAAATACAAGACCATCCGGCTTGAATGCCGATTGTCTACGCGATCGTTGGGGAGAGGGGGAACGGACGATGCGCGGTCATATAGCGCTAATTGTCACCATTCTATTGGGGGGAGCTTTGTGGCTCATCCCCACAGCACAGACGCAGGGGGATGCTCCAGCCAAAAACGGGGCCGGCCCAAAGTCCGCCACATCTGAAGCTAAAGCCAAGGATGTTCAAGCCGCCACGGGAGAAGCTGCCAAAGAGCCGGCGGCCACCTCCACAAATACGAAGGTCCCACCGCCACCACCCACCAATACCTTCACACTGGTGCCGACACCGACATTCACACCCACCTTCACCTCGACATTCACCTATACACCCACACCCACCAGCACACCCACGGAAACCTTCACGGACACACCAACCTTCACGGCCACGGATACCTCCACTTTCACGGAGACTCCGACAGACACGAGCACTCCTACGGATACAAGCACGCCAACCTTCACCGCCACCTTCACACCCACACCGACCAACACGCCTACCCCGCTGGGGGTGGTCCACTTCCTGGACCGGCTCATCGACCTGGACCGTCTGGCCACGCTGGAGGAAGAAGGTGTCACCTGCAAGCAATTCTCGAGTTATGACCCACGTTCAAAATATGAC
Source organism: uncultured bacterium (assembly GCA_964422415.1). Lineage (GTDB taxonomy): Bacteria > Hinthialibacterota > Hinthialibacteria > OLB16 > OLB16 > OLB16. The sequence continues at coordinate 11,444 of CAYRBI010000054.1, forward strand.
GCTGACAAGAACGAGTATGTGGAGTGGGATGCGAATGGCGATGCAGGGCACTACCTGAGAGTCGAACCCTCCGGCGAGGCGGTCATGGCCGAGATGGAGGGGCCGGGCTGCATCTGGCGCATCTGGTCAGCCAATCCCCAGGGCAAGATCCGGTTCTATTTCGATGGGGCTACCACCCCTTCCTACGAATTCGACTTCAACGAAATGTTCAGCGCGGATAAGTCTCCCTTCCCGCGTCCATTGGTCTGGCAACGCCGGGTGGACCTGGGGGGAGATAATCCGGCTTCAGATTGCTATATGCCGATTCCTTACGCCAAGAGCTGCAAGGTCACGGCCGATAGCGCCGTCATTCAGTATTACCACATCGGCTACACCACGTTCCCCAAGGATACCCGGATTACCACCTTCTCGTTGACCCGGACCGCCGAGGAGGAGGCAGAACTGAACCGGATCTGCGCGGCACTTACAAATTCAGGAACTGACCCTCAACCAGTGGATGGAATGCAGTCCATCGGGCAGTTGCAAACGATCGAACCAGGCAAGTCTCTAGTCCTGGCTGAAATCAACGAACCCGGAACCATCCGCCAGCTCTTCGCCAAACTCACCTCAAAAGAACGCTTTGCCCGCCGTAAGGTCCTGCTACAGATCTTTTGGGATGGCGCGGAGAAGGCGGCAGTTGAGGCGCCTATTGGCGATTTCTTCGGGGAGGCCTGGGAAGAGGCTGAATACAAGAGTCTACCTTTGGGTATCACCGCTGGGATGAATTACTGTTTCTGGCGGATGCCCTTCCAGAAATCGGCCCGGATCGTAGCCACCAATCAGGGTGAAGCTGCGGCAGTTCTGGCATTCAAAGCGATGTGGGTTCCCGGAGCCCCGGCAGCCAATACCGCTTATTTCCATGCCGGCTGGCGGCGTGATGCCACCAGCCAGGATTTCGATTACCCGCTCCTCGAATGTACCGGCCAGGGCCGCTTTGTGGGTGCTGTCCTCTACCCCGACAATCTGATTGGCGGCTGGTGGGGCGAGGGTGATGAGAAGGTCTATGTGGATGGAGAAAAGTTCCCCTCCACCTTTGGAACCGGTTCCGAGGACTACTTCGGAGATGCCTGGGGAATCCGCGCCTTCGCCAATCCTTACCATGGTTGCTCCACCCCGGGAGAATGGAACTCCCGCCGCGCTCAATCGGTCTACCGTTGGCATATCGCCGATGACATTCCCTTCAGCCAGTCCTACCGCATGACCATCGAGAACTACACCGCCAAGAACAAGGATGACCGGAAGAACGATTACAGCTCCATGGCCTATTGGTATCAGGCTCCTAGTGGAACCGATTTCTTCGCGAGCGTACCTGTTGAGGGGCGTATCCCGCACGGACCGATTATCCCTGGCGCGGTCGATGCGGAAGCGGCCTTGGTGCGTGAGAATCTTCCCGCCGGAACAGGAATCGTCTCCGATGCCGCTTTGGACAAGGAAGCCACGAACCACGGCGCGGTCTGGATTACAGGTCCCGCTGGAACCCAAATTCAACTCAAGATCCCAGCAGCGGAATATGACAAGTACACCCTCACCCCGGTGATCGTCCACACCAAGGGTTACGCCTCCCTCATACTGAGAAAAGATGGCAAACCCATCCAAGAGTGGACCCACCTGAACGCAGGTGAGAATGTCATCGAGGCAGTCCTCAAAGGAGAAGGCACGGATCTGACCGTGGCTCTCGATGCGGTTGTGATTGAGCCCTACCGCAACCTGATCAAGAACTGGTCGGTGGCTGGTCCCTTCCCCAATGAAGACGGCAAGGGGATGGAGCAGGCCTATCCACCGGAGACTGGCGAGGCCGAGGAAGCCGCCTGGAAACCCTTCCAGGCCGCCGGGGGAACTGTGGAGTTCGAGGGTCTCATCGGTAAGGAACCGGGGGTGGCTTACCTGACCTCCGTGGTCTTCTCCTCCGATGACCGCCAGGTCACAGCCTTCCTCGCCTCGAATGCCACCGCCAAGGTCCTGGTGAATGGGACATTGGTTCACACAGTGGATAAGGCCCGCGATTTCTGGCTCGATCAGGATCGTTTCGAAGTGCTTCTCAAGCGGGGTTGGAACACGCTTCTTATTAAGGCTGGGCAAACCAAGTCACCCGCCAAGATAGCGTTCCGTATCAAGGACCCCGATGACCAACTCTTCTTCCGCGCATGCCGTCCAGCTCCAACGGTTGGCCCGGTATCGGCCATGGCTTCCCAACTACCAGGACAACCAGCGGATTGTTGCTCCGATCTGGTGGAGAAGTTCAAGGGAATGGCCTTCCAGGTTCTCGAGACAGTGGAGAGTATCTGCCCTGGTTGTCCACCAGCGAACTGCCCCACCTGTCCGTAAGTGATGGTATTGTTAGCCCTGGTCTCCTGCATGTTGTTCATGCTTCAGCATGTAGGAGACCTCACAGTTTTTTTTTAACAGCTGGGGCAGGAGTTGGACTCCAGCCCCAACTGAAGAACCAAAACAACATGCTAAAGCATGAACAACATACGGGTTGCTCCTCACCCAAAAGAACCAGCCCCCCTTAATACAAGCGCCAATTCGCTGCTCCTGCCTCCCCCTGGGGACGTGCCAGAGCCACATTCGACATCGCGCTCATATTGTCCCAGGTGTCGAAAGAAAACATCGCCACATAGACTGGGGTTGCATCCCCCGTATCGATGGTCCAGGACTGCCTCTCTCCCGCATTAGGAAGGAGATCCGGACCGATGGGATTTCCCGCCCACCAGTTGGTGACCGCACTGCTGGCCGAGTGGGCCTCTACGAGGGTTTGGGTACTCCACACAATGAGATACCGCGCGGCCCCGGTAGGGGCGGTCCAGCGGATCTGAGTCACCCCCTCTTCCAACACCGCGCTCAGGTCCGTAATTCCTAGTGGCGGTGTTGTATCCTCCCTGGACGTGTTTTCGACATACAAGTAATAGCGGCCCTCGAACTGACCCGTCCATTGAGAGAACTCACCATAGGCTGGTTCGCCACCATTCAACCCCACGCTCATGTATTGGAGAAGCTGGTCATGGTAGGACTGTTTGCCCGTATGCCAGTAATACCAGGCTTGCGGATCAACCCAGGTCAAGCTGGTGCCACTGGAGACCCCCGAGCCACCCTCGCGCGCATTGAAGTAGTAGGGGAAGTTGCCATAGTGGTAATTCCACTCGATCAGACCCGAGAGATAACAGAAGGCCTCGGCGTAAGCCTGCCAATCCCCCTGGGCACGAACCTCCTCGAGGTAGTCCACCACGAAGCGCGCAAGGAAACCGGTCTGGAAACCGCCACCGGAATCCTCAACAGTCAAGAGCTGGTCACCATATAAGGGATCCTGGCTGGGACGGAGAAAGAGCCGGATGTGATTCTGAAGACTCTCCAGCAAGCTAAGATTGCCGGTCACCCGGTAGGCTTGCAGGACATGACTCAATGAATGCCCGATGGCGCGGCTACTGGTATCCGGGAAGGGATCCAGCCGGTGCAGACAGATCTGACGGAACTCGGCGATGAACTCATACCAGTCCTTGATCCAGGGATTGCCAGTCAGCCAGTAGGCCTCCGCCACATGATAGAACCAGGCGTGTTGATCATCGCGCGAAAAATAGACCGGCTCCTCGGTGCCGGTGTTGCTTAAGGGGGTCGCGGCAAGTTTTGAGATGCCATGGCCCTCGAAGATCCGCCAGCGGCCTCCGCAATAGGGGTTCTCGGTGAGCTGCAGGCGTGCCCAGTCCGCCGTATGGGTGTATCCAGTCATCCATTCGGGGCGAAGGTTGAGTTCCCCCATGGCCCATCCCTCGGCGGTGAAGTAATCACCCGGATTGCCACTCGCCAAAAGACCACCCGCGCAATAAGGCCAGCCACCGTGCATACACGATCCGGAACGATACCCCGGTTCGGGGTCATAGAAGTTGACCCAGCCAGCTCCATAGTAAGGGCCTGACTCGTCATACCAATCCTCCACATTGAATCCGATTGTGCTGTAGAGGGGCCGGCGCTGATCGACAACGGCAGGAATCACCTCCGCGGGAGGGATGACTCCCCCCAGGTCCAGGGTGGCCTTGGTCTCGCGGTACCAATCGGTGGAAACCACCGCCACAGGCGGGAACTGGAAGGTACGCGCCAGGCTGGTTAACACACTCACGGACTCACCGGGTCCATGGAAGAAGAGCAACACCTCCTTGTAGTGATGTTGCATGTCCTCAATCCAATACAACCCTGAGGGACTGAACTGGTTGGCATACCACTGCGCGCTCCAGTCTGGCAGGAGTTGCAAGGAGAGACGGTTCTGAGAGTCGACCGCTAGTCCATTGGGCCAGGTCTGCCAGAAATTGCGGATTGCGGCCATCACACCGCGTTGTGTGTCCACGATGTCCACATACCCCTCCGGCCCTGTGCCATCCGGGAGAACACCCGAATCATGGAGCACTGCCTTGGTCTGCTGGTTATAGATCTTGAAGGTGTTGTGCATCTCCTGGGCAAGGTAAGCCCCCTCGCTATTAGTCATCTCGTAAACCGTGCCCCCGGTCAGTCCGAAGCGCAGGGTGGAAGCGCTGGAGAGGTTGAGGGCGAAGTCTAGGTCCATCGCCTCCAGGTAGAGCGGCCAGGAACGGACCACATCCTTCACCGAGTTCTGGAGCTGGTAATCCACCTTGATGAAAGGCTTCCCGGCATAAGCATGGATCCGCACCGCGAAACCATGCGTATGATCGGTGGTGGAGACAAATCGAGCGGGGGCTTCCACCCGGATTACCGCATACAGAGGACCGCTTTCCTCAATCTCTACGGTGACATCAGTTCTCGCGGTGTCGTACTGAATAGAACCAGCCCCCTCCCTGGGGGTGAAGACACCGCCATTCTGAAGGTTTGACGAGAGGAGCTCCTCTCCACTTTCAAAAGAGCCATTCAAATCTTGGTCCAGCCAGACATGGTCAAGGATGTTGAAGCGAGCTTTGCTGACCACGAACTGGAGGGGGCCGGTGTTCACGGTGACCATGCTGGTGGCATCGGTCACAACCACCGGAATCGCGGGGGATTCCGCGCCCTGTTGAGTGAAGTGATAGGTGGAATCACCATGAGACTCGACGCTGGGTTGGAAATGGACCAGTACATGGCGCAGGCTGTCATCCCCCGGCCAGCGCTCGACGACCGCTACCTGCGAGGGAGCGCCTTGAATGCCCATAGAATCCGCCGTGAAGTACTGCCCCTCCGGCAGAGGGAACACGGCACTGATGGGATAACCCTTCGCGCCCACATCCGCGTTCTCCTTAACTGTGAGGACGACATCCAGGGGAGGGGAATCCGTGGCCTGACCAGCCGATGGTCCCCACCCCCAAACAAGGGGAAGCAACCAGAGGACCGAAAAGATTCGCATCGAATGGTACAGCACATAAGTGTGGAAGTGAGAAAGGCTTAGCCGCATGGCACTCCCTCCAGCAACCGTGTACGATCACGCCTTACAGCCCAGTGAAGTAGAGGGGCTGTGGATTCCCATTATCACGGGAATGACGATGGCCAGAGGATTTTACCATGTACCGCTCCCTGAATCCTGAAAAAATAATCGAGACGGTAGAAACCCTACGTGAGCGTGTCCGGGAGCGGTTTCCAGAGTCGGGATTGCACAAGGTCTGCGATGAGCTGCTTGGGATCGCTAAGTCCGCAAGCAGGCTTTCCCCACAGGTTCAAAGATCACCTATGATCCTGCGTGCCGCGCTCGCGTTGATGGTGGTTTTCGTGCTCGCGATCCTAGCCATGTGGTTACTCCAGGTGACACGGATTGAGGGCAACCTCTCGATCGTGGAGGTGATTCAAGCCTTGGACTCGGCCACCAGTGAAATCCTGGTCACCGGCGCTGGGTTCGCCTTCATCTTCACCATCGATGTCCGGATCAAACGGAAACGGGCAATGGCCGCCCTGCATGAATTGCGGTCCATTGCCCATGTGGTGGATATGCATCAGCTCACCAAGGACCCCGAGCAGATTCTGGGACGGGGTGTGTTCACCTCCCTGGTGGAACGGCGCGTCATGACCTCATTCGAACTGACCCGCTACCTCGACTACTGTAGTGAAATGGAATCACTCATCGGCAAACTCGCGGCTCTGTATGCCCAAGGGCTAAACGATCCGGTGATTCTTGAGGCGGTCAATGACATCGAGAACCTCACCACTGGCTTGGCGCGAAAAATCTGGCAGAAGATCACCATCCTGCAGACCTATGATTTGCACCTCCACGAGAAAGGGATCATCGCCCCCTTCCGGTGAGATTGTGCAAACCGGGGGTCTGGTGGCGCTGTGGATCTCCACTGTCCCGCTTGTGAGTTTGTCGCAATCCGGTCAATACTCGGACCAAGCCGGAATCCCCGTCGGAGTTTCGTAGCGGACTCGCACCATCAGGTCATCGAGATACCCACTTGAGAACAGGGTGGACCATTGCTTCAGGCCAGCATCATAAATCCAGCTCCGGTTATCGGGTCTCAACCTGGTAACACCGTTGTAGAAAGTAGTGTCTGTCTCCAACCATCCCACATAGACATCTCCCTCCTTCACGGTAATCCCATCGATGTCTCCAGTTTTCGAGGAAATCACCACATTATCGATGTTCCATCCGCAGTAGGCCAGGCTGGTATCGGTTGGCCCCAATCCCCAGCGGATATACACAGTTGGCTTGCCATCCGCAATGCCGGAGATGTCATACATCTGAAGGTTCCAGTTGGTGTCACTGATAATCGAGGTACCATTCTCCCAGACTTTTGTCCAAGTGGATCCATTATTGGAAACCTCAATCAAGGCGTGATCGTATTCAAAATTTTCTACACCAAGCCATCTTTGAAATTGAAGATTGGTTCCCTCCAGGGACGAACAATCGAGCGCGCCAGTAGAAAGATACTGGGCCGATGACAGGTTGTTGGGATAGGTCCCGAAGAGGTTATTGCCATAAACAGAGGTACCGCTATAAGCCGAGGAGGGATCACCTCCCTGCCCAGTAGGATTCCCATACCCCCATCCCGGCCCCATGGTCCACCCCGGATTGGTATCCAGGTTCCAGGAGTAGACTTCCTCAGTTTGGTCGAAGGTTAATGGGATCTCGTACCAACTTCCCGTCCAAGGGATTTCCGTGGATGTTCCAGAAGCCAACACCGTGCCAGGGCTTCCCCCAGAGCCATCATCATCCCATACCTTGACCTGGATGGGGACAGGATCATCGCTGGATGATCCCATCGTCATCAAACGCAAGGTAGTCAGAGTGACCGGGTAACTGGGCGGTGTGAAACGAACCGCGAAACCGCTTCCCACCGAACCATAACCAAGATAACTCTGCACGGTTCCTTCGTCATACAAGATCTGGTCAGGCGCATTGATGAACCGGTAAATCTCGGAGGAGGAATACCCTCCCGTGGCGGTAAGAGTGAAGGTAACCGGCAGGATTTGATCCTCTGGACAGGAGGATGAGATCGAGACACCCACCGTGTCATCGGTCTTCACCACGGTACTGGCATACTCCATGGTCCCATAGGCTACATGGCCATCGCTGATGCTCAGATAGGTGCTCCCGGATTGGGCGGAGAGACGGACATCCCCGGCCACAAAATGAGCGGTCACATGGGGCAGGATGGCTCCCGACTCACCCGCATCCAGCTTGCCATTGGAATGGATTTCAGTGGATGCCTCTTGCGACATCGAATCAATCCGCAGTCCACCAATGCCATGGGGTCCGAAAGCCTTGGCGATCGCAAGCATATGCAGCGAGCCATTCGAAAGATCCGAATCGGTGTCATCGGTGATCAGGAGATCCTCGTAATAGTCCGCGAAGGTCTCAGCCAGGTTGAAGCGGGCAAAATGAAACAAGTTGTCCGCAAGGTTTTTTCCAAGCAATTTACGCAGATCCCACAGGGCGGCTCCGATGATCCGCCCATCGCTGTGGACTTCGTTGGCCACATCCTCGGGTGTAGACAGGTCATTGTCCATATTCCGCAGACAAGTCCCACCTATGACCGCCCCGCCTTCACCGAGCATCGAATCATTGGTGATGGTACAGGAGAAGTAATCACTCCAGGCCTCATCCAAGGCGCCAGACTCACCAGAATAGGGCAGCATATCGAGTGGAAAGATACTATGTGTAACCGCATGACCGAACTCGTGATAAATCACATCGGCGAAATGCGCGAGGTTGCGGAAATTGACTCCATCTCCCTCGCCAAAATTAAGTCCCTTAAAATCGTAATAAGCATTCGCATAGTCACTCCCCACCCGGACCACACCAGGCATCTGGTGATCCATTCCAGTGAAGGATGGATCGATGGCCTTGATGTTCTCCCGCGCAATGCCCATGTGATAGAAGACATTCATTTCATCCAGGTCATACAAGCCGATCGTGTAGTCAGCATCAGTGGTGGCTGTAAGCAATTCAATGTCATCAATGTTCCAGCCAGAATAGGTGAGGGAGCTATCGGTTGGCCCCAAACCCCACCGGATGTACACCGTAGACTTCCCATCGGCCACAAAGGAAATGTTGTAGGTCACCTGTTGCCAGCTATTATTCTGCAAAGAATCCGTAGAATTTTGATACACCGTGTACCACGTTGATTGATCGTTGGAGACTTGAATGAAGGCGGAATCGTAAGAGCTTGATTCGATCCCCAGCCATCGCCAGAAGCGAAGATGAGTCCCGGTATATCCCGAGCAATCCAGCGCGGATGTGGTCAGGTAGTAGCTAGAATTGAGATTATTAGGATACGCGCCATTCAGATTATTTCCATAGACATATTTTCCTGTATATCCTTGACTCGGATCCCCTGTGGAGCCCGAGGGAGTACCCCAGGCCCAGTCTCCCGTCCGAGTCCACCCCGGGTTGGTGTTCAGATTCCAGGACAGGACCACACTCAGATTGGGAATGGTCCAATTCCAGCCCACCGGATCCGAGGGGGAGGCATGTTCATATTGGAGGCGTATCCCATCGTCACTGACTACATCGGCATAAGGACCCTTCAATTCAGAGTGGATAACCGGAGTCCCGGAAGTGGGAGAGGGAAGAGAGAACTCACCCGAAGCCGAAGTCACCGTAGTGCCACCCCCCGCCAGGATACTCATGTCGTCAATGTACAATCCCGCGTAGGTAACGGTTGAATTCGTGGGCCCCATTCCCCAACGGATATAGACGGTAGAATGGGCATCAGCGGTGGCGGAGATATCGTAGACACAATACTCCCATTCAAGGCTCCTGCAGGCCGCGTAGGAATTCCACACAGTCACCCAGTTGGTGCCATTATTGGACACCTCCAGGGAGGCATGATCCATGGAAACAAGATCAGACTCACCCACATCGATCCCCAGCCATCTCCAGAAGGACAGATGTGTTCCTGAAAGAGCGGAACAATCAATAGCTTGGATTGTGAGGTATTGAGCCGTGGTCATGTTGTTGCTGTAGCCACCGCTTAGGTTGTAACCATAAACTGAGGTTCCTGAGTGGCCAGAGGTTGGACCACTGTCACCCGCATCCCCCCCCGCGCCAGTGGGCACCCCAAAGGCCCAAAGGCCTTGCCTGGTCCAGCCAGGATCCGAAGTGAGGTCCCAGGAATAGACCGGTGTCTGGGAGAGGCTGTGCACATACTCCTTTTCGAAGGGAACGGCTTGTGGCGTATCGTTGTAATAGGCGGGCAGAATCTCCCCCTGGACTGTCCCCTCCATTGTGGCGAAGCGGTAATTGTTATAACGGACATATTCCCGTCCGGAATTGGCATCCACAACGGTCACCCAATCTCCCAAGGGAGACTCTACATGGATGACCTGGCGGTAGGAAATCTGGAAGAGGGTTCCGCCAAGGGTGGCGAGTGGATAGAGCACCTTCTCACTGCTCTTGAGTTGAAAGCGCGGGGTCTCCTCCGGGTCTTTCTTGTTGACTATCCGGTTGGCGGAAAGAACGGCGGTCTCCTCAGCAGATAAAGCAGTGGTAGATGAGTACTGTGCCACCGGCCAACAGCTCGAGGTGAGTACGGAAAGGTTTCCTTGGGAGTCCAGCGTGGCCTTCAAGAAAGCCCCATAGACAGAGAGATCATCCACCTTCTGTTGATAGGCGAAGTAGTTCCGGCCTGCTTTCTCCGTCTGGCTCAATAATGCAAGGTGTGAGGATTTCACCCCCAGCAGGCCGGGATTCTCATCCACAAATTGGCGTACCAACGTTTCTTTGTCCTTCAGGGTTGCGCTACTTTTGAGTCCCTTGGCGATCGGTATCCCTCTCAGCCTACGTGCCACACCTGTCGTGGAGTTCATCTCAATCTGACCAGTAACTCCATACCTGGAACTCAGAAGCGCACTGCTCTTGGTGAGCAATTGGCTGGTAGCCTTCTCCTGGGAGATAGACCGGACCGTGGAGGAGACCTGCGGGGGAACACTGGAGCTCAATGTTATCCTCTGACTCACGGAGTTTTCTTGCGCACGGAAGGCCAAGGCCGTGGGCAAGTTGAGGGACAGCAACACGAACCAAATGGCAAGTTGAGATGGGAATGCTCTGTGCATATTCATCAGGAGCGAACCTTCCTAGAAGAAGAATCACGGGTGGTGGTTCACACTCCACCAAGCACTATGAACTGTGCTGAAACCAACGTTAATGTCATTTTCCAGATATTATAGCCTGAACAGAGGGGCGCGTCCCCATTGTAGAAAGAGGACATACACGCGAAGAGAGAGGAGGCCGTGGATTCCTGTCTTCGTGGGAATCTACAGAAACTCCCTTTTTCAACAGGCTCCAAACCGGTCAGTATACGATCCAACTCGAAATCCCTGTTGCAGTTGTGTAGCGGACCCGCGCCATCATATCCATGGGATACCCCGTTGACATGAGAGGGAACCATTTCCCCAGATCGACGTCATACATCCAGCTCCGGTTATCTGGGCACTTCAAGGTAACACCGTTGTAGTAGGTTGTATCCATTTCCTGCCATCCCACAAAAACGTCCCCCTTGTTCACGTTAATACCATTGATGACGGTTCCCACTCCAATCACGACATCATCGATTCTCCAACCGAAAGAGACTATGTCGTCATTGGTTGGCCCCATACCCCAACGGACATAAACGGTTTTCTTGCCATCAGCGATCGAGGAAATGTCAAATGATTCCTGGGTCCATTCGTCGTCGATGAAATTAGTGGTTCCATTTTCCCAAATCGTAGTCCAGGTGGTTCCATCATTCGATATTTCCAACGTGGCATGGTCATTGGGCTCTCCTTCCACTCCCAGCCATCTTTGAAACTCAAGGGTGGTTTTCTCCAACGCTGAGCAATCAATGGGTGTGGTTGTGAGATACTGTGCAGTCATATTATTCTGGTACACCCCCCCGAGTGTATATCCATAAACATTCGTCCCACTGTAAGCTGAATTAGGGCCCATGTACCACACACTACTGGTGGGAGTACCACGCTGCCAATCAGATTCCGCTGTCCACCCCGGATCGGATTCCATGTCCCAGGTGTAGACCGGTTCGACTCTGTCAAAAACAAGCGGAACCTCATACCAGGTTCCAGTGAAGGGGACCTGCACCTCTTTAGATGGGGTCAATTCTGTACCCGGTCCACCCCCAGCACCATCGTCATCCCACACCTTCACCTGGATCGGAACCGGATACTCACCATCGGATGGCTCCTCGGGCATTAAGCGCAGTGTGGTCAATGTAACCGGGTACTTGGGAGGTGTAAAACGGACTGCAAAACCGCCTCCCTTCCCACCGTATCCCCAGTACCATTGGCTCTCTCCTTCGTCATAAAGGATCTGACTGGGGGCATTGATGAGGTGGTGGATCTCGGTGGAGGAATACCCACCCGCGGCAGTCAGCGTGAAGGTTACCGGTAGGATTTCATCCTCCGGACAAGTTGGCGAGATCGAAACCCCCACTGTATCTTCGATCTTGGTCACGGTACTGGAGTACTCCATGTCCCCATAGGACACATTTCCATCGCTTATACTCAGATAGGGATTTGCCGTCTGGGCGGAGAGTTGAACATTCCCGGCCACAAAGTGCGAAGTGACTTGGGGAAGTAATGTGCCTGTCTCGCCCGCGTCCAGCTTCCCATTGGCATAAACCTCGGTGGAAACTGTCTGGGAAATTGAATCCACCCGGAGTCCACCGATGCCATGCGGTCCGAAGGCTTTGGCAATCTCAAGCATGTGGGGAGTGCCATTCTGGAGATTGGAGTCGGTATCATCCGTAATCAGGAGGTCCTCATAGTAATCCAGGAAGGATCCCGCAAGGTTGAAGCGCGCGAAATGGATCAGGTGATCCGCGAGGTCCTTTCCAAGCAAAACACGAAGAGACCACAACCCCGCACCGAAGATTCCCGAGTTCCTGTAGACGTCTAAATGAAGGTCCTCGGGCACTGATAAGTTGTTGTCCATATTCCGCAACCAGGGACTGCCAATCAACATCCCCCCTTCACCGATCATTGGTTCATTAGTGATCGTGCACGCAAAATAATCACTCCAGGCCTCATCCATCGCACCTGTCTGGCCTGAATCGGGCAGAAGATCATCCGGGTAGATATTGTGAGTGACCGCATGAGCGAACTCGTGATAGATGTTATCGGCGAAATGAGCCAGGTTACGACAGGTTGTTCCGTCTCCTTCGCCAAAAGACAATCCCCAACCATCGTAATAGGAGTCGGCAGCTTCAATGTCCCTCCTTGCCACGGCGGGCATTGAGTAATCGACGCCTGTGAAGGATGGATCGATTGCCTTGATACTCTTCCGAGCTACCCCCATGTGGTAGAAAATATTTGATTCATCCAGATCATATAAACCAACCGTGAAGTCAGGATCAGTGGGGGCTGTGAGTAACTCGATGTCATCGATGTTCCAGCCTGAGAATGCCTCGGAGTAGTCAGTTGGCCCCAGGCCCCACTGAATAGTGACTGTGGACTGCCCATCAGCTACATAAGAGATATCGTAGGTTACCTGTCTCCAAGAAGTGTCCTGAATGTCAATTGAGGGATTTTGGTACACGTTGTGCGGAAGGGAATTATTGTCGTTACGAACTTGAATGCCGACGGAATCATACTCGCTTGCTTCAATACCCAGCCATCTCCAGAAGCGCAAGTGTGTTTCCGTGTATCCTGAGCAGTCGATCTCACTAGTAGTTAGTGTCCAATTCCACCTGATGAGGTTTTCATATGTACCGCTCAGGTTGTTACCGAGGACGTTCTGTCCAGTGTGAGCCTGGCTGGGATCGCCCTCAGCTCCAAGCGGGATCCCCCACTCCCAAAATCTATTCAGATTCCATCCGGGACTTGTATCCAGATTCCAGGACTGGACCACGGTTAGCTCGGGAATGGTCCAGGTCCAACCCGCCGGATCTGATGGAGAGGTATGGTTATATTGAAGGCGTGGCCCATCTTGATAGACTACATCGGCGAAGGGGCCTTTCAGTTCGGAGTGAAGCACTGGTGTTCCAGTGGCGGGAGTCTGTACAGAGAAATCGCCAGTCGCGGAGGTTATAGTGGTTTCTCCTCCAGCGAGGATGCTGATGTCATCGACATACCAGCCGGAGTATGTGTAATATTCATCCGTAGGCCCCATTCCCCAACGTATGTAGACAGTCGATTTCCCATCGGCGATGGCTGAAATGTCATAGATGCAACACTCCCATTCATGGCATGTCCTGGTCTCATAATTACTCCACACCGTCACCCAATCGGTTCCATTACTAGAGACCTGGAGAGAGGCATGATCATAGTCAGCGGACTCGATTCCCAGCCATCTCCAAAAGGAGAGGTGAGTCCCAGAAAGGGCGGAACAGTCGAAGGCCTGAGTGGTGAGGTATTGGGTGGCCGTCATATCATTGATGTAGCCTCCCTTTAGGTTGTAACCAAGGACATTGGTCCCAGTGTGACCGGCGGTTGGGCCTCTATCGTATTCGTAGTACCCATTTCCCCCATAGCCATTGGGGACACCATAGGCCCACAGTCCCTCTTTGGTCCAACCCGGATCGGAATTGAGATCCCAGGCATAGGCCGGTGTTTGCGAGAGACTGTGCACATATTCATTCTCGAAGGGAACGATTTGGGGGGTATCGTTGTAGTAGGCGGGAAGTATCTTTCCCTGGACTGTCCCATGGGTAGTGGCAAAGCGGTAATTGTTGTAGCGGACATACTCAACACCGGAATTGGTATCCACCACGGTCACCCAGTCTCCAAGGGGATCCTCCAGATGGATGACCTGGCGGTAGGAAATCTGGAAGAGGGTTCCCCCCGGAGTGGAGAGTGGAAAAAGCACCTTCTCACTGCTCTTGAGTTGATAACGCGGGATCTCATCCAATTCCTTCCGGTTGACAATCCGTTGCGCCGAGAGCACGGCGGTCTCCTCGGCGGTCAAGGTGGTGGCGGCGGAGTATTCCACTTCCGGCCAGCAACTCGAGGTGAGCACGGAGAGGTTCCCCTGGGAGTCCAGCGTGGCCTTTAGAAAAGCGCCATAGAGAGGGAGGCCATCCACCTTCTGTTGATAAGCGAAATAGCTCCGCCCTCCTTTCTCCGTCTGGCTCAGTAAAGTGAGGTGGGAGGATTTCACTCCCAGCAGATCCGGATTCTCATCCACGAACTGGCGCAATGAGGATTCCTTGTCACTCAAAGTGGAGGTGTTCTTGAGTCCCTTGGCGATCGGAATCCCTCTCAACCTACGCACAACTCCCGTGGTGGGGTTCATTTCGACACTCCCGGCTCCGTACTTTGAGCTGAGAAGCGCGCGGCTCGTGGTCAGCAACTGGCTCGTGGTCTTTTCCTGTGAGGCAGACCGGAGAGGGGGGGAGACTGGTTGTAAATGTGAATGGTTGGGGCCGTAAGTCATCCTTTGACTCACGGAGTCCTTTTGCTCATGGAAGGCATGGCTTCCATGAAGCGGGAGACAGAACAGGATTGGACAGGCCATGAGGGTCAATAGGTGGGACAGACGGATTTCCATGGGCGGTGAACCTCTCTAGCGAAGGTTTCCTAACCAGAGATAACTCCGGCATGCCAGGGGAACTGGTTTGGGAAAGCGGTATCCCGCTATTCACCGCATATTATACACCAAGTGAGGGACTGGATTCGAATTTGATCTTGTCCAGAAAAAAAAGGGGGGGCCCACATGTGGCACATGCGAGGCCCCCCAAAAGATTTACGATCAGGACTACCCGATATCAGGCAGTTCGTAACCTTTACGCCGTGGACGTGACAGCAGTTTATTAGCCTCTTCATCGCCCACAAACTGTTCGGCCTTGGGATCCCACTGGAGCTTCCGTTGGACTGTCCGGCAGATGTTGACCAGGTGGCAGAGCGTGGTGGCACGGTGGCCGGTTTCGACATCCGCGTTGGGTTTTTGACGGGTCCTGACACACTCCAGGAAGTTGGTGATATGCGGGGTGGTCTCATGAGCACCCAAGGGGGTATTGGCTGGCGCATCCTTGTGAAGATCCTCGGGAGTACAGGTGAAGCTACCACGGATGATTTCGATCTTGCCCTTGTCACCGATGAAGATCGCGCCCAGGTCATCCAGATTTTCGGTCCGCTTGGCTCCCTCCAGTTTCAGGAGCGTGCCACTGGCGAAGCGCATGGTGACCTTGCAAAGCGGGCCTTGTTCCTCTGGCCAGATCTCAAGTGGCCCGGTGTCATCGGTCCCAAGGCCCGCCTGGACCTGATCGAGACTGTGGGTTCCCCAACCGGTTACCCCCCAGCACTGTCCACCACCATCGTAATCGGCATACTCACCCCACGACCGCCGTAGGAGGTCATAATAGGGACGGAGTTCGGTTTGATTACACCAGGCATCCCAATCGAGGCCATCGGGCACCGGGTCGGGATTGGGCGAGGGTGGAGCCCAGACCTTACCGGGCTCGAAATTGCAGACCACCACGGTATGGACCTTGCCGATCGCCCCCTCGCGGACCAACTTGCTGGCAAACATGTTGGCCGGCATGGAACGCTGTTGAGAACCGGTCTGGAAGACCTTGTTGTATTTTTTGACCGCATTGACCACATGACGTCCCTCCGCGATGGTCAGGGACATCGGTTTTTCGCCATACACATCAAGGCCGGCTTGCATGGCATGGACCATAATGCGCGCACGAGCATGGGTGGTGGTTTCCACAAAGACCGCATCGAGTTTTTCTTTCTCGAGCAATTCCATATAGTTCTGATACTTGTGCCACTTGTCGCCGCCGGGAATCTTCGCGGCGGCTTGTTCGTAACGGAACTTGTAGCAGTCCGCTACCGCGACAATCTCCGCGCCGGGGAAAGATTCATCGCTCATGAGACCCGCGGCACGTCCGCCCACGCCGATAAAACCAAGCTGGATACGATCATTCGCGCCGGGAACTCCATCAACCGCTAAAACATGCCGGGGGATGATTGTGGGGAACGCAACCGCGGCGGTTGCCACCGCTGTTTTGGACAGGAATTCACGCCTCTTCATCACTCACTCCTTCACACAAGGTTCGGGAACCAGACGAATGGATCACAACCCACCGCCTCGTACCCCGTAAGCACGCTACTTGGTTCCACTCTGGGCGGGATTCAAAACCCGGATCCGTAGATTCCGGAATTGGATCTTCATGGGCGGACCGGGATGCATCTGCAGGGCAATAACACCATCCTTGGCCGCGACTCCCTCCTGGTTGTCAGTGATGTGGGTCATCACCACCCCGTTGATCATCAAGATGATCTCATTGCCCACGGCACTAATGCGGTACTCATTCCAATCATTCTTCTTGACATGGCTGAGCAGTTCCTTGGAGTCCCCCAAGGAAGTGACATGCTTGGTGCCATCTTTATCGACGACCACGCTCTCCCCGCGCATCGCTAGACCCGCGCGGGTGTGCTCGAAGAGACATCCGGTCCACTGCTCGCCAGCCTCGATATCGGCCTGGTAGCCATTGGTATCCCAGTCCGGCAGCTCACGGCTGCGAAACTGAACACCGGAGTTACCTCCCTGGAGGCGGTACTCGAAACGCATCTCGAAATCAGCTGGTTTTCCGCCGCGCCACATGAGGTAGTGGGCCGAGGGACAGGGTTTCTCAGCCGTACTCTGGGAGGTGATGGTTCCATCCTCCACGGTCCACCAGCCCGGTTTACCCTCCCAGCCGGTCAAGTCCTTACCATTGAACATCGGTACGAATCCCTCTTCTGAATCAGGAGCGGCAGCCAGAACTGCCAGAGGAAAGAGGATAAAAAGAAGGAAAACCAAAGAAACTCTGGGGGCCATGAGTGGAAAAACCTCCCAACGAGATTGGCGAGGGATGGCAGCAAGTCCATCCATTCATTGTCAAGTTATCATGTGGAGACGGGGGCATCAACCGCCCCCTCCAGTGTGATTGTGAGAAGGGACCATAATGGCAATGTGAGAACCGGTTCAATATCTCTTCAGGAACTCGCAGGGGTATCAATTCCTTGAGGAACATGGAGAATCTTTTTTTCTATCGAACACCCTTTACCACGTATCCATTCTTCCGGGATGGATTCACCTGGAAGGAGAGTAACACGATGCAAGGTTTCCCTACCGCAGCACTCATCATCGCGGTAATCAACCTGTCGACAATGGCCCACGGCCAAGGGAGCGCCCTGCTGGACCATGGCGCGCTGGTGGGCGAACGCTACCGTGTCATCGTCTCCACCGACATCGGCGGCTCCGATAATGACGACTTCCAGTCCATGGTCCATTTACTCATGTACGCCGATGTATTCGACTTCGAGGGCTTCATTTCCTCGCCGCCTGAAGCCGGCCGGGTAAAGCATATCCACGAGACCATTGACGCCTATGCGAAGGACTACCCGCAACTCCTCCGCCATGCTGCGCCCTACCCCAAGCCAGAGCAGCTCCACACCCTCGTAAAACAGGGCGCCATCGATACCTCGCCAAAGGCCGGGTTCTCCGAAGCCACCGAAGGCTCCCGCTGGCTCGTGGATCGCGCTCGCGCGGAAGATCTCCGGCCGCTCTACGTGCTCGTCTGGGGCTGCATCACCGATGTAGCCCAGGCGGTACACGACGCGCCGGACATCAAGGCGAAACTCCGTGTCTACTTCATCAGCTCCTGGAACAGAGGCAAGGATCAGTCCGCCCGGGACTACCTCTATGAGCACCACACCGATCTCTGGTGGATCGAATCGGACACCACTTTCCGCGGGATGTATGTGGGTGGCGATCAAGAGGGTGACCTGGGAAACAATACCTTTCTGCAGGAACATGTCCGCGACCACGGTACCCTGGGAGATTTACTTGTGGAGAAGCTCCCCGCCATCAAGATGGGCGACACACCTTCGGTGCTCTACCTCCTCGCTGGCAATCCTGATGATCCCCAGAGCGACCACTGGGGCGGCCGTTATGTGCCCACCGGCCATGGCTCGCATTACTGGACCGACAGCCAAGACACTGACCTGAAAGAGGGCAAGTACCCCGGTGCGAAATCGGTCAATCGTTGGCGCGCAGCTTACCTCCGCGACTGGCAGGCCCGCATGGAATGGCTGGCGCCAGAAAGTGTGAGATAGGAATCCAGAGACATTGTTCGTGTTCTTCCTAAATCTCCGCGAGTCCTTCCCACTGGTTCATCTCCACCCTCCCCGGTTCTATCTTCATGCCCCTCCGTTGGTCTTCCCTGCAATCGCGACGATTCACCTATACCCTCAATAGTCAAACATCCCGGAGCGAGGTCAAGCACCGGTGGGCGGTTCCCATTGACAAACAAGACCCTGAAAAACCTAAACTCCCCTGACATCCGGCGATTCTTGTTCTTAGGAGGTTCTTTGGCATGAGTTCATCTCACTCCGTCTCGGTAGTGTTCAGCCGCCTCATTGTGTACTGTCTCGTAGCATCAGCCTGTCTTGTTAACACCGCTTTTGGCGAAGAGAAAAAGGAATCTGTAATGCCCACAGCCCAACCTGTCCTGCATTACCGTCCCAAGGTGGGACGTTTGGCGGATACCATTCCCTTCTTCTGGAAGGATCAGTACCACATTTTTTATCTGCGCGGGAACATCGGAAAGGTGCCCTGGGAGCACATTGTCTCAACCGACCTGGTCCACTGGCATGAACTTGCCACGGCGCTGGTTTCGGATGGGACCGAGAATGGTCCGGATGGAGAGCATATGTTCACGGGAAGCGTGACCGAGAAGGATGGCACCTTCCACATCTTCTATACCGGCTGGAATCCCCGCAACACATCGGGACGCGAGTGGGTGATGCATGCCACCAGCCCGGATCTGATTACCTGGACCAAGCACCCTGAACACGGCTTCAAGGCCAATGGAGAGCGCTACCAGAACACCGACTTCCGGGATCCCTATGTCTTTTGGAATGAAGAGGATAAACACCATTGGATGATTGTCTGCGCCCGGGATGGCAAGACCGGGACACCTGTGCAGGGAGTGTTGCGCTCGGAGGATCTGGTCACCTGGACCCAGGAGGAGCCTTTAACTCTCGAGCCCCCCTTGGGCGAGGGAACACCGGAGTGCCCGGATGTGTTCAAGATCGGGAATCTCTTCTATCTGATCCACTCCCCCAGCGCCGGAACCACCGACATGCGTTGGGCTGACAACTTGCGCGGCCCCTACCGCCCCCCCCTGTCAGCCTCCATCGATACCCCCATTCTATATGCCGCCAAACGGATGTTCGATGGCAAGCGTCATATCATCACCGGGTGGCTGCGTGATCTGACTGGAGATAAAGATGGGGGTGGCTTTGAATGGGGCGGTAACCAAAGCGTGCCACGTGAGGTATATGCTGGGCCAGGAGGACAACTCCTTTTCCGTCCCGTACCGGAAGCGCTGGCATTGTTCAAGAAAGATATCTCCAGCCAGAAGGGGATTGTCATGGGCAAAGCGGAATCCACCAATCCGGCTCACGCTAGTTTTGGGATGCCCCCCGTCTACCTCCTTGATTGCACCGTCGAATTCGATCCCGCCGCCACATTTACAGTCCGGTTTCGAAAAACCAAAGAGAAAGACTCCGGCTACCGGCTGGTGTTGAATCCTTCCGCTAAGGAAGCCTCCATCGAGGGGGCTACCTTCCGTTATGCGCGTCCAGTACCCCTCGAGCCCGGCAAGCCGGTCCATATCCAAGCCATCGTAGAAGGTTCCATCATCGAGTGCTTTATCAATGATGGATATGCCTTCAGCTGCCGCGCTTATGATCAACAAGAAGGGGGATTAGGGCTGGAGGTTTCCCGTGGAATGGCCAAGTTGGCCACAATGGATATCAAGACACTTGAGACTCTTTCAGATTAATTATTGAGGAGGAATCCGATGTTGAATTATTCTGCCCGCAAAATGCTCATCCCAGTCCTGATGACCGCCATGGCACTGGGTTGTTCACAGGAAGACAAAACCACCACCACGGACCAGAAGGGACGTCTCATGGGAGTGGTCTATCAAACCCTGAACAATCCCTTCTTCGTGGATCTCAACAAGGGGATCGAGGAAGTGGTGACCGCACATGGAGACACCCTGGTGGCACTGGACTCGCAATTTGACAGCCTCAAGCAGAAGAACGATATCTCAGACCTGATTCTCAAAGAGGCCTCGGCGATTTTTATCAACCCGGTCAACTGGGAAGGGGTGAAGGGCAGCCTGCTGAAAGCCAAGGAAAATAATATCCCTGTGATTGTGGTGGATGCGCCAGTTAAGGACAAAGATCTGGTGTTGTGCGAGGTGGCCTCGGACAATGTCGAGGCGGGGCGTCTAGCGGCACGTGCTCTCGCCCAGGTGCGCCGTCCCGGTAAGGTGGTCATCCTGCACCACTTCATCAGCAAGGCCTGCATCGACCGGGTAGATGGATTCAAAGAGGAGCTGGCCAAATACCCCGACATGGAAATCCTAGACACCCAGGAGGGGGGCGGTACCACGGAGGGTGGGCTGCCAGTCATGCGCGATCTGCTCGGACGATTTCCAGAAATTAATGGTGTTTTCCCGATCAACGATCCCTCCGCACTCGGAGTGGTCTCCGCGCTGGAGTCGTCGGGGAAACTCAACGATGTCACCGTGGTCACCGTGGATGGATCAGCGGAGGCCGTCGCTGCCATCAAAGCGGGTAAACTCCACTCCACCTCGGCCCAGTTCCCACGCCAAATCGGCAAGGTGGCGGCGGAGAAACT
>CAYRBI010000055.1:0-19634 GCA_964422415.1 uncultured bacterium
CTTACTTCTGCATCAGCCAATCCCGCATGGCCTGCACAGCACCGGTGCCTTGTACGGAATACTGGGTACCGGAGGTTTCCCACCATCCATACAGGCAGGTCACCTTCGCTCCGAGTGTGGTCAGTTCTTCCAGGTGGGCTTTGCAGGAGGGGGCATCCCGCAGGTCTTCGGTGATCTCGATCTCGACCGCGCCCCAGGAGGTACAACCCGCTTGAGCGAGATCCTGTGCGGCGCGGAGAGGATGGCAGAAATCAAAGGCCGCGGTGATACCCGCACGGCAATAAGGATTGACGGCTGCCTTCAGGGGAACCATGACCCCATGTAACCTCATCTTCTCCACTACCTGTGGATTGGCTCGGAGCATGGTTTCCATGGGAGACACCTTGCCCATCGCGCTGGTAGCCGGGTTTGGTTCGGAGGCCACTTCCAAGAGGGTGCGCATGGCGGCGTAATGGCTGTAGATCCGCTGGACTGGGATCCCCGCTTGAAGACAGGTCTTTGCCATGAACCCGGTATGATCATGCAACACATCCACCATCAGGTCATACATCACCTGTTCGTCACTCTGGCATCGCTCCAGGGCTAGAGCGTGGATTTTCTCATCGTTATACCCACGTGTGCTCAGGGCTGCATATCCAGTCCGGACGAGCTCATCATCCTGAAACACCTCGCTACCCGATGTGGGACGGTTTTTGGGATCGATTTCGGTCAGGTTGTAAAAGCCGGTTTCCCAACCCACTGCTATTCCGGCGAAGAGATATGTTTTCTCTGATTCCTTCCAATGACGTAGACGTTCGGCGATCGGTTGGGCAACACCCTTTGTGAGGCGTGAACGTAACAATTCCTGGTACCGTGGACTCTCGTAATTGGGAGGTGGGGGAGTCACAATCCAGGAGCCCCAGTTGATCCAACGCCTACGTACCGTTGGTCCATATTGTTCACCTGGCTTCGGAAAAGCAGTCCACTCGATCATGCTGGGGTCTTTCCAATCCTCGGGGAAGTTCCAGTCATCGAGGTGAAAAAAAACAGGATAACCAGTCCTTTCCGCCTGGTCCAAGGCGGCGTTGACTTGTTTGGCCAGCTCGGTTTCGGAAGTCTTCAATGTATAAAGAATCGGGGCGAACCCGATCTGGCGTGGGCTATCGGGTGACATGGCGGTGAAGGTGGGGGTGATGGGTCCTAGCTCGCCTGCGATCAACAGGTACAGGGGATCTTGAGGAGGAGTGGTTATGGAGGGGTCTTCCGCATGAGCCATACCGGGGAATAGGGTAAGGATCAGAACCACAACTGCCTGAAGAAAATGAGAGGTGTTCATGGAAGATTCCTCAACAAGGTCACGAAAGAAATTTACAACTCATAAGATGCACCTATATACCATAATCTAGGAACGGGCAGTCTGGCCAGCTGGGAGAAGTGTTGCCAGCGAGATTTCCTCTCTCAATAATGCTCCTATGTCTCCGCTTCCCTTGTGGTGTGATATTCCGCTTTTCCCACTGGTCATGGTGTGCTTGTTGGGGTATGGCTTCGAGATGCTGCGTTGGTTGAACCGGGGATGGTTCCTGTCCCTGGGAATTCCACGTTGGTGGGGAGAAACGAGCGGCTGCCCTTCATTTTCAGATACGAGCGGTGGGGCAAGCCCCACCCTACTGGCGGGGTATGGGCTCGGTTTTGGAGTGGTGGCGCTGGGGGTGCTTCTGCTGGGAGCAGTACGCCTGCTGTATCTCCCCGTGATGTGGCTGTTTTTAGTTCTAGGTCTCCTGCTTTTCTGGCGGAACCGAGGGGCGGTGGCCTGGTCCAGGTTGCCAGGCCTGTTCAAGCCTTCCGATGGATGTGAATGGCTGATCGTGGTTGTTCTGCTTTGCATCCTTTCCTTTCATCTATTGGGGTGTTTCCTCCCCACCACCGGGCAGGATGAACTCACCTATCACCTTTCCATGCCGCGTCAGTTTCTTATCGCCCACCGTATCCATGCCACCCCGAACCTGTTGCATGGGAATTTCCCTTACAACTCCGAGATGATCTACATGCTGTGCCTGGGTTTGGGCAGCGAGATGCTCTGTAAGCTGGTGCAGTGGGGCATGTTGGTTATGCTGCTGCTGACTCTTTTGGACTGGTCACGGCATCTGGACCGTGAGGCGGGATATCTATGCCTCTTGCTCTATCTGGTGGCGGTGGGAGGGGTGTTTGTACGCTCTCCCATGGAGGCGGGTTCAGATGTGTCCGTATCGTTGTTTCTGACGCTTGGTTTCTTCTTCCTGGCGAAAGCCACGCGGATGAGTTGGATGCCCAGTGTGTTCCTGGCAGGGGTGTTCAGTGGTCTGGCGTGGGGATGCAAGCTGGTGGCTCCCGCTTTTGTCACCCCATTACTCCTGGTCTACCTGGTTTGGAAGGGATTGCATTTCTTCCGTGAGACACGGGAGAGCCTTCTGAGAGTGGTCCTCAAACCAGTAATCCTGTTTGGATTGTTGACCTTTATTCTGTTTACACCCTGGATGGCCAAGAATGCCCTCTGTACCGGGAATCCACTCTACCCCATGCTGGGGAGGCTTTTCCCCAGCCCGGCTCCCTATGACGCCATCGCGCAACGGCTTTTTGAGTATGAACACAGGGCGAATTTTTATTATCCACAGGCTGCTGATTATCCACCGGAGAAGGGATCCGGTTTTTCCCTGTTTCAAGTGTTCCGGGGATACCGTGAGAAGCTCCAGTGGTCGGTATATGAGGGGGATTATCTGTTGATTCTTTTTCTTGCCACCTCATTCACCGGGATTTTTTTGTCGATACCCGAGTGGCGCGGACATGCCTGGGCGGGAATGGCCGCGAATGTCATCTTCTTTTTTATTTATGGGGCGCATATCAACCGCTTTTTCTCGGTCAGTTATCCCTTGGCGGCGGTCTTGGCGGGGATACAACTGGGAGCGGTTTTCCATCAGACCTCAAGGCCGCAGCTTTTCAAGGGTGTGGTGGTGGTGGTGCTGGCCATGACCATGGTGAATTTTCAGACCCGCTGGTGTGGCTTGGTGAAATGGTATGGAAGACCGTACCTCACGCGTGCGGGGCATGAGGAGTACCTGCAGCGTTACAATCAGTACCCGGATCAGAAAAAATTGTGGAAGGTGCTCCCGGACCTGGTTCCAGAGGATGGCTACATCCTCGGCCATGGGGTTCGTTACCCCTTTATGGTTCCCCGGCGTATATACTGTGTTTGCGATTATGAAGAGGAGCTCCTCCCGCAGCTGTTTCGTCAATATGGAAGCTGGGAACCGATCCTTGGGGCGCTCAAGGAGCTGGGATTCACACATCTCATTCTCGCGGGAATTCCGCCGGAGCCAGCCTCCCTAGCCAGTCCCGATGATGCGAATATTCAGCTTGGCCCGCCTGCCCTTAATAAGGTTGGAAATCCCTTGCAAGGCTGGCCTCCCAAAGAATGGCTGGAGGCCAACACAGAGCTCCTCATCGGGGTCGAAAGGCTGGAACTCAGGAAGCTTCTCGATTAAGGATGAATATGGGGATACACCCTTAAAAATAGAGTGTTGCTCGAATTATTATCCCCCGTTCCCCCCCAGTCGAACCCCCGTTCTTCCCCCGCCCACCAGTTGTCTGTCATGAGTGCCGCCGAAAAAAAAAAAAGGAGGTCTCCTACTCATGTTGATTCCCTTCCCCCTGCGCGGAGAGAGCCCCGCCATTGTCCAGACCCGCCGGCTCCTCCTGCAGGCCGCCAAAACTCACTATCCGGTGTTGTTAATAGGAGAATCCGGTACCGGAAAGCAGGCCGCAGCCGAGTGGATTCACCATCTCTCCCCGCGTAGCCGGGCTCCCTTTATCGAGGTCAACGCCTCTTGTTGGAATGCGAACACCATGGTCCATTCCCTGCTTTTCGGGCATGAGAAGGGAGCCTTTACCGGGGCGGACCGGACCCACAAGGGGTGCTTCGAACTGGCCCATGGAGGGACCTTGTTTCTGGATGAAATCGGTGAGCTCGATCCCCTGGTCCAACCGATGCTTCTCAAGATCCTGGACCGGGGACGGCTCGAACGGTTGGGGGCGCAAGCCCTCAAGAACATTGATGTCCGTCTGATCTGTGCCACCAACAAGGACCTGGAGAATGAGGTTCATTGGGGACGTTTCCGGCAGGACTTATTGGCGCGGATCCGCTGCCTGGAAATCCGTCTGCCGGCACTCGGGGAGCGATGGGAGGATCTCGAGGTCCTTTGGGAGGGGGTATGTGAATTGCGCGGGCTGCCGGTGTCACTACCACGGGATCTCCTTGGTAGAATCCGTGGCGGAGAAGTGCCGGGCAACCTGCGTGGGCTGGAGAGAGTGGCAATACAATGTGCTGTGTGGGGTGAGACTTCATCGCGCTCATGCTAAGCTGCGCATGAACTGCACTGTGTGGAAGGGAAGGAATGCTTTGATGACACGGATAGGCGTAATTGGGACAGGCGGAATCGCTGGGGTGCACATGGACAATCTCAAAACCATCGAGGGAGTGGAGATTGCTGCTCTGTGCGATATTTCACAACAAGCCCTTGCCGCGCGGACAGAAATCTTCGGTGGGAAGGGTTATACGGATTTTCATGAGATGCTGGAGAATGAGCAGCTGGATGGAGTCTTGTTGTGTACTCCTCCGGCGGTCCGTTATGAACCGGTTGCGGCCTGTGTCCGTAAGGGGATTCCCATTTTCGTCGAGAAACCACCCGCGGTGAGTTTGGAGGAGGGTGAACGGATCCGCCAACTCCTTGAACGGCATGACCATCCCCATTTCGTGGGTTTCGTTTTCCGTTGGACAACCTTTCTGGCGCCTGTCCTGAAGGTTGTGAAAGAGCATCAGATCTATGGGATTCAAAGCCATTATTACGCCGATATGATGTTTCCCGAAGCCCGCGCCAAGTGCGCAAAGGTGTATTACGACAAAGCCCTTTCGGGGGGGATGGTGGGCGATCAGGCCTTGCATATCATCGACCTAATCCGTTATCTCACTGGCGCTGAAGCGCGCTCTGTTTCCGCTTTTGGTAACAACTTTCTCTGCCCCAAGGGTCCGGGGATCACCACCGAGGAGACGGTTGCTTTTCAGATGCAGCTCGACAATGAAGTGGTGGTCAATCATTTGCACACTTGGGCTTTCCCGCGTTGGGAGATCGTCATGCAGATCTTCGGACAGGGCTTTCATTTGTCTCTCAATCTGGGCGAGAACCGTGTAACCGGGCAAGTGGAGGGTGAAGAGATCGAGGTGTGCCAGGAGGCCCAACTTCACCGTCCGCTCATGGAAACCTTCGTGGAGTTCACGCGAAACCGTAATCAAGAGATGGTAAAATCAGACTACGCGGATGCGCTGAGGACTCTCGCTTTGACACAGGCGGTGGACCAAGCGGTTGTCAGTGGCGAGATGGTCCGGCTGAGGTAAGGGATTCCCGCTCATTGGCGCGAGAAGGGATACACGCGCCAGCGGGAGGGAATCCCCTCCCGGAACGAGAAAGGATCCTCGTTCCAGTGATGACGGTGGAGGGTTGTTTCCGAAATCATGAAGCGAGTTTGAACACATCCATTCCGTGGAGGCTGCCATGGTCATTGACCGGAACTGGTGGAAAACCTTTTTTGACCAGGACTATCTCACTTTTCAAATGGGCCGTCCGCAGGAAGAGACAGATGTTGAGATCGCGCTCATCCGTGATCTTCTCGGTCCTGGCGCGGGACGGCGCTTATTGGATGCCTGTTGTGGGCATGGGCGCCATGCGGTCCCACTCGCGGCCCAGGGTTGGAGAGTGACCGGTGTGGATTACTCGAACAGCCTACTGGGGCTGGCTCAACAAGAGGCCCAGAAGTCCAGGTCAGCCATTTCCCATATGCCCTTCTGGGTGCGTGGAGACCTCCGGAAGAGCCCCTTCGCGCCGGTCTTCGATGCCGTCATCTGCATGTTTACCTCGTTGGGATACTGTGAGAAAGAGGCTGATCACCTAGTCATGTTGCAGTCCATGGCGGATGCCCTTAAGCCGGATGGACTGCTTCTGCTGGATGTAGCCAACCGGGACTTCCTTGTTCAACATCCGGATGTGGTCCGGAGCTGGTGGAAACGTGATGACGATACAGTTCTCGAGGAGACCTTTTTCGATCCGGTCACCAGCCGTGCCACCACCACTTGTACCCTGATCGATGCGAAGGGCGATAAGCGCCACAGTCAATACCGCATCCGGCTCTTCAGCCTGCATGAACTGGCGGGTCATCTCTTCAAGATGGGCTTTGCGATCGAGGCCGCCTGTGGGGGTTATGAACAACAACCACCCCGGCTCTCGGCACGGCGGATTATTCTTCTGGCAAGGAAAACACAACTGGCCCTTGACCGTGCGGGGTTGGGCTGGTAGATTGCTATCTGAAAGTGGGGGGCAACTCCCACTTCTTTTTTTGTCAGCCGACCGTGGTCTTCAAACCCCCTCGGATGAATGCGACAAGAAGAGAGAAGGCGCCCCTCACGCCGAAGGACTGTCCAGACGAGTTCTGAGAGGAATGAGTCCGCTCCGGTGAGGGGGTGCCTGTACCGGTCCCCAGCCAAAGCCTGACTCAACCCATCAAACGGAAACGAGCACATGAGCAGAGAAACATGGGACTTGCTGCGGCGCATCGCCAATGAGCGCAACATCTCAATTGAGATTCTGGAGGATGCCCTCCAGGCGGCTTTGGTCTCCGCCTCAAAAAAAATGTTGGATCCAGAGTTGGAGGTCACGCGGGCCGCGATCGACCCCAAGTCGGGTGAATACCGGGTATATGCCCAAAAGACGGTGGTTCCCGAGGTGCTCAACGAGGCGCGTGAGATCTCGCTGCCCGAGGCACGTCTGTACGATGCCAACGCGCGCTTGACTCAAAACGTGGAGATTGATGTCACCCCCACGGATTTTGGACGGATCGCGGCGCAGAATGCTAAACAAGTCATCACCCAACGCATCCGTGAAGCCGAGCGCGAGATGGTCTTCGAGCGCTACTCCAACCGCATCGGCGAGCTGGTTTCTGGAACTGTCCAGCAGTATGAGCGTGGCAGCGTGATCGTCGATATCGGTTATGCCGAGGCGTTGCTACCCTTCAACGAGCAGGCCAAGGGAGAACGTTATCACTATGGCGACCGGGTGCGGGCCATCATCCTTGAGGTGAACCAGACCGCGCGTGAAGCCCAGGTGGTTCTCTCCCGCAAGAGCCCGGATCTGGTCCGTAAGCTCTTCGAACAAGAGGTCAGTGAGGTTCGTGATGGAACCGTGGTCATCAAGGCCATCGCCCGCGAGCCGGGAAAACGGACCAAGATTGCGGTGATGTCGACCAACTTGGATGTTGATCCAGTGGGTGCGTGTGTGGGCATGAAGGGCTCACGTGTACAGATGGTGGTTCAGGAGCTCAAGGGCGAGCGGATCGATATCATTCCCTACAGCGCGGACAAGTCCAAGTTTGTCATGAACTCCCTCAAACCCGCGGAGGTGGAATCGGTCGAGATTCAACCAGAGGGCAAGAGTGCCACGCTGGTGGTGAAGGACGATCAGCTCTCACTGGCGATTGGTAAGGGCGGTTTGAACGCCAAGCTGGCCTCGGAGCTGACGGGGATCCATATTGACATTGTGAGTGCCTCCGAGGTGGAGGCGAGTGAGCGCGAGACGCGCGAGATGCTAGCCTCGTTGCCAGGGGTGGATACCGAGACAGTCGAGTTGCTCATGTCCGCCGGTGTCTGGTCTTATGAGGACGCGGTTGAATATGGAGTTGAGGGGCTCGTGGAGACAGCGCGGCTGGAGCAGTCCCTGGCCGAGAGAGTTTATGAGGGCGCGAAGGCATTTCTGGCGGGTACGGTGGTCCCGTCATATCTTCGCCCCGAAGCACCAGAAGAAGAAAAACCGGCTCAGCCGGTTGAGGGATAGCAGGCGGGATCGATTGACGGAGAGGGTGCCATGTAGACGTACGAAGGTTACATGCCTCCCCCCTTTCGCCATGCATGAGTCCTGACACGGAGGATATGGAGGTTCAATTCCAGGAATGCAGGTTGCTGAAGTCGCAAGAAAGCATGGAGTCTCGGTCCAGAAGGTGATTACTTTACTGGAAGAGTCGGGCATACGAGGCAAGGAGCCAGCCTCCGCGTTGAATGACACGGAGCTGAGCCAAGTGGAAGGCCGTCTCGTAGCGATGGCTCCCAAGAGACCAGTCCTGGTGAACCCCAGTGTCAAGGTTCTTCGTCCTAATACGGGCGCGCCGATTATCCGTAAAGCGGGTCCCGGAGAACGAACCGCTGGCGCACCCCGTCCTACTGGACCGACTCCCGTACAGCCGCAGCCCAAGTCCTCCGTGAAGGCCGCGCCGAAGAAAGATCAAGCCACGCCGGACAGATCCGAGCCACGCCGCATGGGTGTTGAGTCCAAGGCACGGGATCTGCTGCGTGCTAAGCGCCTGCGTGAAAGTGGGATCAAACCCAAGTCACAGGTAGTTGTGCCCCCGGTTCCAGAGGAACCCCCGGCACCACCCCCCCCGGCGCCTGAACCTGAACCGGTACCTGTCGTCGCTGTTGAAGCGCCGCCCCCACCCCAACCTCCTCCTCCGCCGCCACCGCCTCCGCCGCCAGCACCGGCGCCCGTAGCGGCATCTGCACCACAAGGAGCACAGGGAGCTGCGAGACCACCTCGCCGGGATGATCGCCGTAGACCCTCCCAAGGAGCTCCCCAACAGGGTGGCCAAAGGGAAGGTCAACCCAAACGCCGTGAATTGGTGACCGGTGGTGGGCGCCCCTCCGATGAGCGCCGCCGTTCTCAGCAACCGGGTGGTAGAAGACCGCCCCGTGAGGGTGAGAGCCGGGAAGGTAGGCCAAAACCAGCCGCTGAGGCAAGTACTCCACCCCCGGCTCCGGCTCAATCTCCCGCCGCCGCCGCCGCCGCTGCTCTCAAACGGCCCAAGGGTAAGAAAACCAAGGTCGAGGAGATTACCGAAGCCAAAAAAGACCGCGAAACCACTGTAGTTGAACGCAAGGTTCTGGCCATTTTTACGGGTAAGAAGAAGTCTCGTAGCCAGCGCTACAAGCGGACTAAACGCGAGCGTATGGCAGCCACCCAGGAAGCGCAACGTGAACGTGACGAGAAAGATCGCACCACCTTACGCATCCACGAGGCCACCACCGTGGCTGATGTGGCCTATGGTTTGGGTGTGAATCCCAGCGAAATTCTCAAGATGCTCCTCGACTTGGGCCATGTGGTTACCGTTAACCAGCGGGTGGACCGTGAGACCATCGACTTGATCGCCGAGGAGTTCGGGTTCAATGTCGAGGAAACCAGCCTGATGGACGTGAACCCCTTCGAGGAGTTCGAGCAGGAAGACGATCCGGCCAAGCTCGAACCGCGTCCCCCCGTGGTGACCGTAATGGGCCACGTGGACCATGGTAAAACCAAATTGATGGACGCCATCCGGAGCGCCGATGTCGCCTCAGGCGAGGCGGGAGGCATCACCCAGCACATTGGGGCTTATTTTGTCAAACTCCCCGATGGTAATACGATTACCTTCATCGATACCCCAGGCCATGAGGCCTTCACCGCCATGCGCGCCCGTGGCGCCATGGTAACCGATGTGGTGGTGTTGGTGGTGGCCGCGGATGACGGTGTCATGCCGCAAACGCGCGAGGCCATCGCCCATGCGCGTGCCGCCGGAGTGCCGATTATCGTAGCGATCAACAAGATCGATGTGCCCGGAGCGAATGTCGAACGGGTCAAGAATGAACTCACTGTCGAGGGACTGCTGGCCGAGGAATGGGGCGGACAAACCCCCGTGGCGGAAATCAGCGCCCTCAAGAAGATTGGTATTGATGCCCTAGTGGATCTCATCCACCTGCAAGCGGAATTGCTCGAGCTCAAGGCCAACCCCGATAAACGTGCCAAGGGAACCATCATCGAGGCACGCCTGGAGCAGGGACGCGGTACAATCGCCACGGCTCTCATCCAGGAGGGGACACTGCGAGTCGGAGACTCCATTGTGGCGGGTGTCTGGTCTGGCAAGGTCCGTGCCCTGATGAATGAACATGGCCAGCGGATTCCCAATGCCACGCCGGGTGTTCCGGTGGCCATTCTGGGCCTTTCGGGAACTCCCGTGGCTGGCGATGAGCTGCGGGGGGTACCGGATGAGAAGATCGCGCGCGATCTGGGCTCCAAGCTTCAGCAAATCCGCCGCGAACGTGAGATGGCGCAGATCACGCATGTCACCCTCGAAAGCCTTTTCAGCAAGATCGAGGAAGGCTCGGTCAAAGACCTCAACATCATTGTCAAAGGCGATGTGCAAGGTTCGGTCGAGGCAGTCTGCGAGTCGCTGGAGCGTATCGAGAGCGAGAAGGTCAAGGTACGCATTCTGCACCGTGGTGTGGGGGCGATCTCGGAGTCGGATGTCATGCTAGCCTCGGCCTCTGATGCGATTATCTTGGGATTCAATGTCATTGTGCCCGCGGATGTCATTCCAGCTCAGCAGCGCGAACGTGTGGATGTCCGTACATACACGGTCATCTATGACGCCATTGAAGATATCAAGAAGGCCATGCTCGGTCTGCTCGCTGATGAGGAGCGGGAAGTGGTCATCGGCCATTTGGAGGTCATGGAGATCTTCCGCAGCTCGAAAGCCGGTCTCATCATCGGCGGTGTGGTTCGCGATGGAAAACTGATCAAGGGCCGGTTAGTGCGGGTTCTGCGCGACAACCGCATCCTTGTTGAAACCAAGCTGGTTTCCCTACGCCGTTTCAAGGATGAGGTGAATGAGGTTTCGCAAGGACTTGAGTGCGGTATCGGTATTGCCAATTTCCAGGATGTCCATCCACGCGACATCATTGAGTGTTTCCAAACGGAGACCATTGCGGCGACGCTATGAGAACCCCCATTACCAGGTGGTTCTCCTGGCGTGGAACCTGGCTGGGGTAAAGAGCACGTAGAGCAGGTAAGAAATGACGAACAAGCGCCGCCTGGAACAGGTGAACTCGCTCCTCCGAGAGGAGATCGGCGGGATCATGCTGCACGAAAACACTGATCCGGTTTTATCCGCGTTGACTGTCACCGAGGTGCGTGTCACAGCTGACCTCAGCTCGGCGCGTGTTTTTGTCATGGCGCGCCGGTTTGATGAGCATGGGCAGGTGCAGTCCTTTCCCACGGGGGACTTGGAAGCGGCTGCTGATAAGGTCCGGCGGCTTCTGGCCCCACGGATCCGGATTAAAAAGACTCCGAAACTCCAGTTCCTTCTGGATGACACCGAAGAACGCGCCGAGCGGATCGAGTCGCTACTGAAACTTGTACACGAAGATTGGGAAGATGCTGAGCGGAATTCTTAATGTCGATAAGCCCAAGGGGCTTACCTCTCATGATGTGGTGGATCTGATCCGTAAGGCCACCCGGCAACGCCAGGTCGGCCATGCGGGAACACTTGATCCGATCGCTACCGGCGTGTTGCCGTTGTGCCTCGGGAACGCCACCAAACTCTCCGAGTTTCTCACCGCCGAGGAAAAGGAATACCAGCTAGTCTGCCGTTTTGGTATCGAAACCGACACGCAAGATATCACCGGCGAGACGCTTGCTG
Organism: uncultured bacterium; assembly: GCA_964422415.1. Lineage (GTDB taxonomy): Bacteria > Hinthialibacterota > Hinthialibacteria > OLB16 > OLB16 > OLB16. Next base: position 11,557 of record CAYRBI010000055.1, read on the forward strand.
AGCAACCCGCCGGGGAACTAACTCTGGCTCAGATCGAGACAGTGCTTCCTCAATTCCGTGGAGCAATCCAGCAGATCCCACCCATGGTCAGCGCCAAGCGCCACCAGGGTAAGCGGCTCTATGACCTGGCGCGTCAGGGTGTTGAGGTGGAGCGGGAACCGGTGGATGTCTCCATCTTTGAGCTAGAGGTTCTCGGCTATAACACTCCCGATCTGGAGCTGCGCGCATTGTGTTCCAAGGGAACCTATGTCCGCACTCTCTGCCATGACATTGGGAAGGCCCTGGGTTGTGGGGCTGTCATGGCCAGCCTAGTGAGGACCCGTTGCGGCCCGATGTCGGTAACCGACTCGGTGGATGCCGCCCTGCTCAAGGATCCCGAATCGGTACGGGAGCATCTGATCTCTCCGGATACGGTTCTGACCAAGTTTCCCGCGGTTACGATTCAGGATAATGAGGTCAAGGCGTGGATGACCGGACGATCCATCCGGAGTGGGGCAATCCTGTCCACCAGCTCAGACTATGCGCGGGATACCCTCTTGCGTATCAAATCACGCGATGGCCGTCTGGTCGGGCTAGGGAAATCCATGTTTGACTCCACACAAGTTGCCCGTTTGGGTGGAGACCTCGAGGTGCTCAAACCAGTGCGGGTCTTCCCACAGCCGTTTGCCGCAAAACCCTAGAAAAAGAGGCTGCAGTAGCGTATTTGTTCGCGTGTTTCACCCCTTTCGCATTCCCCATTGGCGCGAGAAAGGATTCTCGCTCCAGCGGTCGTGAGAAGAACCCACATGCTGAAGCATGAACAACGTACGGATTTCCGTCTCCATTAACCTATTTCCTTCTTGACACCGCTCCAAGAACTGCATATACATGCACCATGACCGCTTCCGTGGACCTACTTTTGCGTCATGGTTTCCCGCGCGGGATTGTCACCGCGCTACGTGAGGATGGAATCACTGAGTTATTGGAGCACCAGGTGGAAGCGGTCTTGCGTTTCCAGCTCCTGGGAGAGGAGGACCTGCTCGTTTCGCTCCCGACCTCCTGCGGAAAAACGCTGATTGGAGAGCTGGCGGGTGTGGGGGTGGCTTTATTGGGACGGCGGGCGGTGTTCTCGGTGCCACTCAAGGCCCTCGCTCGTGAAAAGTTTGAGGTTTTCTCCCGCCGTTATGGCCGTTATGGCCTGAGAGTCCGTTTGGCTACTGGGGAATTCTCCGCCCACCAACGCGATCTCCAACGCGGTGATTATGACATCGCGGTGATGATCCATGAGAAGCTCAAGCATCAGCTAGTCCGTGAGCCGGGCTTCGCACGGGGGATTGGGGTGGTGGTTCTCGATGAGCTTCAGGGGGTCGAGGAGACTTCACGGGGACCGGACCTTGAATTCCTCCTGGCTCTCCTCAAGGGACATAATCCTCGTATCCGCCGGATCGGTCTGGCGGGTATCCTTGCCCCGGATGATCCTCTGGCCGAGGACTTCGGAAGGCGGGTCTTGACCTCCCGGACACGTCCCATCGATCTACGCCAGGGAATTGTCTTGACCGATGAGAATCTGGCCCGGACTGCCCTTAAGGAATATGGCATTCAACCACCGGAGGGAGCGGAGGAGAGCTGGATTTCGGTTTACCGTTCGCATAACTCCGGCGTGGTGGAGGCTGAGGTTCTCCCCGCCTCTCCAGGTCTTGGAGAGGGAGATTGGGAGTTTCTGCGACTGGTGCGGGGGATTGTCCACCAGGGGGAGTCAGTGCTGGTCTTTCTGCCCACGCGCCGTGAGGTAGAGCAAGCCGCCGCTCAATTCGCTGAGAGTAAACCTCTGCCAGAGGAGCCATTGCTTATCTCTGGAAGCGAGCTCCTTGAGGATGACCTGCTCGCTCATTGTTTGGCGCGAGGAATTGGTTTTCACCACGCCGATTGTTCTCCCCTGGCGCGGAATGTGATCGAGGAGGCCTTCCGCAAAGAACAGATCCGGGTGTTGTTCTGCACTTCAACCTTGGCGATGGGTGTCAATCTACCCGCCCGGAATGTGGTGATTCATCCTTTCGTATGGAACCGGCATGGGCTGGCGGGAGAGTTGTCGCTTTTGCCGGAGACAGTGCTCAGGAATATGTCGGGGCGCGCGGGGCGGCTCGGGCTGGGGGAGGACCACGGCCGCGCGCTGCTCCTCGCGCGCACCGAACGGGAATGGGATCTGTACCGGCGTTGCTATTGGACCGATCTGGCACCGAGGCTCCACCCAAGTCTCCTGGCGGGTGAGCTGGGCCCATACCTCCTGGCGGCTGTGGCCTTGGGCCGCAACCGGATTCCTGAGGTGATCACGCTCTTTGAAAGCTTGTTGTCGGCCAACCTGGAGCCGTGTATTGCCGGTAAGGTTCAGCAAACGCTCCACCAGGCTGAGGATCTACATCTAATTGAGACCTCTACCAGCCAAGGAGAGACCTGTTCCCGTCTTACGCTCACCCCGCTGGGTGAGGTTACGGCTTTGCGTGGACTGTCCTTCGAGACGGTCCACCTCTTCGATGAATGGATGGAAGCCTTCGAGGGCCATCACCCCAGCGATCTGCTCTGTCTCCTGGTAGCCTGTGGCTCTCCCGAGGCGCAGGAGTGGAACTGGCCCCGCGACCACAACCCGGAGATCCGTGCGCTGTGGGTAGCCCAAGCGCGGGATCATCTGCCTGTCTCCGATCTGCTTTCGCTGGGTGGGAATTGGCCGGTTCAGGAGGTGTTACCCAAGCGGATGGAGGATGCCGCCAAGATGGCGGTGGTAATGCTTGGCTGGGCTTCGGGGGAACCACTCGCCACCCTCCGGGAAAGGGTTCCCGGCTTGGGACTGGGGTGTCTGCACGCGGTTGGGGATGGTATGCGCTGGCTGCTCGAATCGCTCTCGGATGTCTGGCAGGCGGGTGGACGGGGAGCGGAGGGTGCGGCGTTGATCCGCTTGCTGGCGCGGCGGTGTGGCGCGGGATTGCCGGAGGCGATGCTCGATTGGGAGGTTCTCACGGCCGATCTTCTCGACCGGGATCACAAGATCGCCCTCGCCCATGAGACTGGAACTCCGGAGCATTTGTTGGAGGCGGACCTTCACGGTCTGACGCACCTTTTGCCTTTGGAGAGATTGGAACGGATCCGGGACTTCCTTGTGGAGGTTCTCGGCCAACACCCCACGAAGTCATCTTCCTCACCAGCGGGTCAGCCTCCCAGCCTCGATGCCAACCTGGTGGAGGAGGGAACCATCTACAAGGCTCTCACCTGGAGCCAGACCGTCGCGCTCGGGATGCGTGGTGGTGAACTTCTGCTACGCCTGGTTAAGACACGCCTGTCGGGTAGGGGTAACGGCTGGGTGCGTAAGGAGGACCTGGGTATTCACCCCGAGCATCTCTCGCAACGCATCAGCGATCTCCGCGCGCGCTTGGGAACACCTCCGCCAGGATTTGTGACCTGGATCGAGAGCGACCGGCGAGGTCATTACCGCCTCACCTGCGGACCAGAATCGATCCGTTGGCAGCCAGAGAAGACCCCCGCGCCGATCAAGGCGTTGTTGGGCTGAAGACCGGACTCTTACACTTCCGGTTGCTAGCGTTCTCCCTGTCGCATAGACTCCCTGTCTGGCTTACTTCCCCCCCACCCCAGCCCTCCCCCACCAGGGGGGAGGGAGAAGAACGCTCCCTCCTCCATCAGGGAGGAAGGGGGAAACCACTCCCTCCCCCCTGGTGGGGGAGGGCTGGGGTGGGGGGGAGGAAGTTTTTTACATCAATTGGAAGAGAAAGGTCTCACCCGGAGAGACGTGCTTTGTCAGAACTGAGAAGAGACCCTATTACTGGCCGCTGGGTCATTATCGCCACTGAACGCAAGAAACGCCCCAAGGACTTTGGTGTCCTGCGTGGTGAAGCGCGTCCAGGACAGTGCCCATTCTGTTATGGTAATGAGGCGCAGACTCCGCAGGAGGTACTCGCTTTCCGTCCCGCCACCTCGAAAGCGCATGCCCCGGATTGGTGGGTCAGGGTGGTTCCCAACAAGTATCCAGCTTTGGCGCACAAAGAGGATGTACAACGATATGCGGATGGGATGTATGACCTCATCAATGGCGTTGGGGCGCATGAGGTTATCATTGAGACCCCAGACCACCATGCCTCGCTAGCGGCTCTGCCCCAGGACCATTTGCGCGAGGTTTTGTGGGCTTACCGGCTGCGCATGGAAGAACATTCCCGTGACCCGCGAATTGGGTATGTCCTCATCTTTAAGAACCATGGCGCGGCGGCGGGTGCCTCGCAGGAACATCCACATACCCAGCTCATCGCTATCCCAGTGGTCCCTATCCGGGTCCGCGAGGAGCTGAAGGGCGCGGAGGCCTACTTCGAGTACAAGGACCGGTGTGTCTTCTGTGATATGATCAGTCATGAGGAACGGAATCCGGTGCGCCTGGTGGAACAGAGTGATTCCTTTGTGGCCATCTCTCCGTATGCTTCCCGGCTGCCCTTCGAGACCTGGATCCTTCCACGGCGGCATCTATCCCATTTTGAGAAGCTACGAATCGATGAGATGGAGGATCTGGCTTTCTTGATGCACCGGGTGATGGGCCGGATCTGGAATGCTCTCGACGATCCGCCGTATAACTTTATGCTCCATGTCGCGCCACCGCGCAGTGGGGATTCGCCCTATTATCATTGGCACTTTGAGATCATCCCGACACTGACTACAGTGGCGGGATTTGAATGGGGGAGTGGGTTTTACATCAACCCCACCCCACCCGAGGAAGCCTGCCAGTATCTGCGCGCGGCGGAATGGAAGGTTCCTTACAAGGCTCCATACCAAGCACTACAGATGGCGGAAAATTAATCTATGTTTGACAAAGTATTGATAGCAAACCGGGGTGAGATTGCCCTGAGAATCATCCGTGCCTGCCGTGAACTCGGCGTGAAGACCGTGGCCGTTTACTCGGAGGCGGACCGGGATTGCCTGCATGTGCGTTTCGCGGATGAGCACATCTGCATCGGTCCACCGCCCGCGGCGGAGAGTTATCTGGCGGTGCCGCGTATCATTGCGGCCGCCGAGATCACCGATGCGGAGGCGATTCACCCGGGATATGGCTTCCTGGCTGAGAATGCCAGCTTCGCCAAGGTGTGCGAATCCTGCAACATCCGTTTCATCGGCCCGGATGCGGAGACCATCTCCAAGATGGGGGATAAGCTCTCCGCGCGGGCCCTGGCCAAGAGCGCGGGGGTTCCGGTTTTGCCGGGCGGGGATGGACCGGTGCATACCCTGGATGAGGCCAAGGATGCGGCCCGGCATATCGGTTACCCGGTTATCCTCAAGGCCTCTGGGGGTGGTGGCGGACGCGGGATGCGCATCGCGCACAATGAACCGGCTTTGGCCAATGCCTTCATGACCGCGCAGAACGAGGCCCGCGCTGCCTTCAAATCCAGTGATGTCTATGTCGAGAAGCTGGTCGAGAAGGGGCGTCATGTCGAGGTTCAGATTCTCGGCGACCAGAAGGGAAATGTGATCCATCTGGGAGAGCGGGACTGTTCCTCGCAGCGCCGTTACCAGAAGCTGGTGGAGGAATCCCCCGCGCCCGGTCTGAATCCGAAGGTGCGTGCTAGGTTGCATGAGGCGGCGGTAAAGCTCGTCCGTGCCGTGCGTTATCAGAGCGCCGGGACCATTGAATTCCTGCTGGCGCAGAATGGGGAGTTCTATTTCCTGGAGATGAACACCCGTGTTCAGGTGGAGCACCCGGTGACTGAGATGATCACCGGTGTGGACATCGTGGCCGAACAGATCCGTGTGGCCGCCGGGGAGTCCTTGCGTTACCGGCAAAAGGACATAAATCCCATGGGACATGCCATTGAGTGCCGGATCAACGCGGAGGATCCAGCCAATGGATTCGCCCCTAGTCCGGGGTTGTTGGAGACCTTCCACCAACCCGGCGGGCTTGGGATTCGTGTGGATACGCATGCTTACACTGATTACCGGATCCCTTCTAATTACGATTCCTTGATCGCCAAACTGGTTGCCTATGCCCCCACCCGCGAGGAGGCAATTGCCCGGATGAAACGTGCCCTGGAGGAGTTCATTATCGAGGGAGTCAAGACCACCATCCCCTTCCACCAGCGTCTCATGAACCACCCCGCCTTTATTGACGGGCGTGTTCATACGGGCTATGTGGAGGAGATCCTTGCGCAGTCTCAGGCTGGTGAGGCATAATCGGACTTTCCGGAGGACTGAGTATGAAAGGTTTCTTTGAAACTGAACTCGGGAAGGTCTATATCGACCCCTCGATCATTACCCGCTTGTGTGTACTCCCCGAACTGGGGTTGTCGGATGTGTTTGTCCTCCCGAATGGGCCTGTCTCCAACGAGCCGGTCGATCTGGTTAACCGGAAGGGCGTCGACCGCTATGTGCAGGTCGAATTCAATCCAGATGGTCTGGTGATGGTCGAGGCGCGGCTGATGGTCCGCTATGGCCCCTCGATCCGTTCCTCGGCGGCGCACTTTCAGGAAAAGGTAATCCGCCGGGTGGAGGCTTCCACCGGGCTCAAGGTGTCGCGTGTGGATGTTAAAATCGATGGTATTTACCGTCCTCCCGCTCCGGCGGCGTTGCCCGCGCCAGCGGAGAACCGCGCACTGGCCTATGAGGATGTCCGGGAGTCGAATTCTTGAACCTTCGTTCCTACTCCATCCCTTACCGCCTTATCGCCCAATCCATCCTCTACTGCACGGCTGGCGGGCTCTTTGTCATCGCGCTCTTCCTGTTGGCGGCGTTAATAAGTTGGGAAAGTGGTTGGAGGGCGGTCTTAATATTGGTCCCGGTGGCAGAAACCAGTCTCGCGGTCTGGAGCCTGCTTTTTTTGGCTGGTCTGTTCGTTCTAGGGCTTTCTGGATTTGGTCTGGCTCATCCTTGGCTCGCTGAGAACCGTCCAGAATCGGTCATGATTCATTCCGGCAAAGGCGATGTCACCATTCCACTGACCGCTATCGAGGAGTATCTGCAACACGAGGCGGTACGGATTCCCGGTGTGACCCACCTGCGTTTACGGACCGGATGTCTGGATGACTACCTGGTTTTCCGTGTCGAGGCCTTTGTCACCGACCAGGTCAGCATTCCGGGGATAATTGAGGAGCTACAGGATTTTATGGAAAGTGAATGCCGGGAAGTGATCGGACTCAAGAAGATTGGCCCGGTTCATGTCACCATCAAACGCATCTGCAACGACACCCGGCCGGTGCCGTTATCCATGCTGACTCAGCAAACCAGTCACGAGATAGAGCGGCACAGCCGTTCTGGTATCTCCTGAGAAGACCCATGACACGTAGACGGCGCAGGAAATCTCCTTCAACACAGGAAGGCCAAGCCCAGCCTCAGTCTCAGCCCCAACAGCCAAGGCCCAAGGGTGGTGGTGGCGGGCAATTTCCCAAGGGGAAACAGCCGGCTCCCTCTGGGGGAGGAGGAATGCGAAGGGACTCTCGTTCCAGCCAGGAGGGGTCCCGTTCCGGCCCCGAGAGAGCAGGTACAGTTAAACCGGGAATAGGAAAACCCGCCGCAGGTAAACCTGGTGCTCCGAAAGCAGGTGCGGCCAAGGGGAAACAACCTCCTCAACGCCGTTCTGAATCCCCAGAGGTGATGGCGGTCAAGTTGATCCGTACCTTTCCCCCGAAAGCCAGCGAGATCCCGGAATATCTCAAAACCTGCCGGGCTGTCCAACCCGCCATTGTTGCGGGGAAGATCACACAACCGGGACCTGAGGAGCTTTTTTACTTCATCGTCAGCTGTATCGAGACCCTCGGAGAGGAACGTATCGACCGGATCTTCGACAACGGTTACCGGGCCCCGCTCCAAGAGATGCGTACCGCCGCGGGACTGGAGGAAAATGAGTTTTTCAAGCCAGGTGATCCGCGCAGGTCTGAGGCCTACGATAATCTACTCAATGAGTTCCGGAGCAAGAAGTGGGAAATCCTGGCCACTCTCTTCCGTGACAATGGGCAGCCTGAGACCGCTGTATTGGTGGTCGAGGACCACCTGGAATACAAGCGTCAACGTGATGAGGGGCGTCAACTCTTCATTGCGCGCGATCCACTCGATCCCTTTGTCGC
>CAYRBI010000055.1:19734-25855 GCA_964422415.1 uncultured bacterium
TTCATGTTCGATGGTATTGGAGACATCCGTCCCGTGATGACCAAGGCCGGGATGCCGGGTTCTTTTTGCGAAGGACCCGAGCTGGTGCGGATGCTGGAAGCCCTACGGGGAATCCGTCACCTTCGTAAAGGGTTGACCGAGACCGAGCGTCCTCTGGGCGCGCTGGATCATTATGCCCATCGTATTCTACCCATGGATGACCTTGAGGGCCGTTTGGCACGTTGCCTGGAGTCCGATGGCACGCTCAAGGACAATGCCAGTCCCACGTTGGCGCGGTTGCGTGAACGTATCCGCCGTCAACGTGCTCATATCCAGAAGCGTCTGGAGGATCTCAGCCGTCATCCTGACATCCGTCCTCTCTTGCAAGAGGAGTATTTCACGGAACGAAATGGCCGCTATGTGCTGCCGGTGCAATCCAACCAGAAACGGCGTGTTCATGGTCTCCAACATGGTAAGTCTCTGAGTGGAACCACCACCTACATCGAACCCCTGGAGCTAGTGGAACCAGGCAACCTGCTGGTTGAGGCGGTTGAGGAGGAGACCCTGGAGGTCATCGCCATCTTCAAGGAGCTGACCGGCCTACTACGCGAACGGTTGCCGGTGCTAGTGCCCACCTTCGATGCGGTGGCGGAATTGGACTTGGTTGTGTCGTTGGCGGATTATTCGCTGGTGATCCGGAGCGCGCTCCCCAAAATCGCAATCAAGGGACCGCTCGAGCTGTATGGAGTCCGCCATCCACTGCTGTTGTCACAGTTCCCTTTGGAGCAGGTTGTCTCCAATGACCTGGTGCTGGAGGTGGATTGCTCTGGGTTGGTCATCACCGGACCAAACACAGGTGGGAAGACGGTGGTTATCAAGACTGTGGGGCTGGTATGCCTGCTGGCCCTGTCTGGATTGCCCTTCCCCTGTGAAGCTGGAACCACCATTCCGCTACTGGGAGGAATACTCGCTGATATCGGCGATGAGCAGTCAATCGAGGAATCCCTCTCGACCTTCTCTTCTCATGTGGCGCGCATGAAATCCTTTCATGACACCACCTCGGCGATCCAGCGAGCGGGCGGATACCGTCCGCTGGTCATCCTCGATGAACTCGGAGCGGGGACCGATCCCGCCGAGGGAGCCGCTCTCGGTAGAGCCCTCATCGAGGATCTGATCCGCCAGGGGGCCTGGGTTCTGGTGGCGACTCACCTGGGGGAGCTCAAGGTCTTCGGGTACAGCCACCCCACGCTCAAGAGTGGGGCGATGCTGTTCAATCGCGATACTCTTTCTCCGACTTATCAGTTACGTATGGACTCCGTGGGCGAGAGTCACGGATTGGAGATCGCCCAACGGTTGGGATTGCCGGATACCCTGATCAACCGTGCTGAGGAACTCATCTCCGCGAATCCCAATCAGGCGGTCTCGGTACTGCATCGTCTGAGCGAGGAGGAGAAACGGGTCCAGGAGATACGCTTGGAATCCGAACGGTCTTTGGCGGAGATCGAGGAGAAGAAGGGGAGCCTGGTGCGCCGTCTGGAACAAACCGCCCGCGATGAGAAACGCATCATTGATGAGGCCCGCCGTGTGGCGGAACAGAAGATCCAGGCGGCTAAGCGGCGGATGGCAGCCATCGAGGACCACATCAAGAAGGAAGAAGAGAAGCTGCGCCAGGGGTATAACGGGCGGGAGCAGGAGCTCGAACGCCGTGAGAGCCGGATCACCTGGATGGAGAAGGAACTCGACCGGCGGCTCAAGGTCGTGGGCGATCTTGCCAAGAAGTTTCCGAATTTCACCCCGGACCTGTTAAATCCGTCTGAGCTCGACCGGCTGGCCCATCTCTCCGAGCCCGAATGGAAGACGATCCTACGCGAGATCAACCAGGAGGAAGAAACCCTGCGTGGGGAGTTTCCACGCAAGGTCCGCGCGATTGAGGCTGGCCAGGAGGTCCGTCCCGCCTGGAGAGACATCCATCCAGGCGACACGCTCCGGGTCGAGGGAGTCGAGAATGCGGTCCTGGTTATTAAGAAAGACGAACGCAAGCAACGGCTGGATGTGCTGCTAGGCAATCTCAGCATGGAGGTCCCCTACAAGCGGGTTCTCCAGAAACTGGGCAGCGCCAGCCCTGAGCCTCAGCATAGCCCGCCGGTACGGATCGCCAGCCTGTTCAAGCCGGATACCGGGCCTGAGATCAACCTGATCGGTATGACCTTGGACGAGATGGAACCGGCGCTCCTCAAGTACCTGGATGACGCCTCACTCTCTGGGCGGCCCTCGGTACGCATCATCCACGGGCATGGCGCGGGGATCCTCCGTAAGGGGGTTCAACGGATCCTCAAGGAACATCCCCAGGTGGCCAAATTCCATGAAGCCAGCCCCTACGAGGGTGGTGCGGGGGCCACAGTGGCGGAGATGAAGATCTGAAGGTTGGCCACATCGGAGTAGCGAATTTATTCGTGTGGTGTATCACGCGAAAAAATTCGCTACTCCGGAGTTCCAGCCCCGGCATCAGATAGATCCATCCGGTACCGGGGCCAGCCGATTGACCTCACCCCCCAACCCCCTCTCCCACAGGGCGAGGGGGAGCCGGTTCTACTTCACTGTCTGGTAACGATAAACCACCGCCGCTGGGCGTTCCTCCATGCTTACGAGGAGACCGTGTTCCATGAGTTCTTTCCCGTTCTGCTCGATGGATTTCCCATCAGCGGTATTCCATACCTTGTAGGTTTTCTCCGGGTCCAGGGCGTTCAAGCGGAACCGGGCGCTCTCAAAGGGACTGTCAGCGCGGCGGAAGGCTTGAATCATCCCCTCCCCAGCTTCGGGGCGGTCGAACTGCCAGGCAATCCATTGGTCATTACCCAGGGAGTAGGAGGTCAGCGGGTAGTAATCTCCCAGGAAGTTTGGGGCATATTCCTTCCACTCTTTGATGATGCTGGCCAGGCGTGGCCAGTCGATCTCCTCGCTGCGCATATCCCAGCAGGAGTTGAAGCTTGGGCAGAGGACGCTAAGAATTTCATAGGTGCTGGTCTTCGAAGAGCCAGTGCCGTAATACGGGAACCAGTAAGAGAGAGCAAAGGTGTGACACTGGTTACCGACCGGCTCCATGATGTAGTCGCTGCGCAGTAGCGGAACCGCGCGGCGCAGGGTCTCCAGGTCATTGCGCCGTCCGCCGCTCGCGCAGGAATCGATGAGCATCTCCGGGTGCCGTCTACGAAGCTCATCCCAATAAGCGAAGTACCCCTCGACATGACGGATCTCGGTGATTCCCTGACGGTCCTCGGTGTCATTGGCGCGCCAATAAGGGAGGGGATCAAAATTGAAGTCTTGACGGTAGAGATCGATGCCGCCGTCCACCAGGATCTTGTCGATATGGTTGGTCAGCCATTCACGCGCTTCGGGATTCCCCAAATTGAGGAGCTTCCACTCACCATCCTTGCCCAATAACCACTGGGGGTGATCATAGAGCCAGGTGCCGGGAGTCACGCGCTCGGGTTCAAACCAGACCAGACTTTTCATCCCCTTGGCGTGAATGTGGTCGGTGATGGGACGGAAACCGCCGGGGAAGCGTTTTTCATCCACTTCCCAGGTGCCGGTATTGGGCCAGCCCGAGGTGTTGATATACCAGCCGGCGTCCATCCACCAGTAATCGAGCCGCATATTTTTTTCCAGATAGCGGTCCACGAAGTACATCTGGCTCTTGCTGTCGGCGTTGATCATCTCGCCAAACCAGTGGGAGCTACAGGCTTCCATCATGGGGGCGGGAGGCAGCTTCCCGCCGGGACGTGGGAGGCTATGCGCCACCATCCACCGCCGCCACACGTTCTGCGCGGTGAGCGGATCGCCCTGCCAGAACTGCAGGACGATCATGGGAGTGCGCACTTCTTCACCGGGATGCAGGATGAAGTGGGTGAGCTCCTGTCCCGCGGATACCTTGATGCCGGAGTGTTGGTCACGGACAAATTGTGTGGACCACTGGCCCGCCCAGCTCACGACAATGAGCATTCCTTCATTGCCGGTTCCCAGATTGAAGTAAGGGAAAGCGCTTTGAGTCGGGCGCCCCCCTGTATTGGCGATGTTCTTCTCGAAATTGGGGGGTAGGTTCTGTACATGCGGTTCGTAACTGTCCGCGGTACAGAGGTCACCCGTGTGGTACCGGAGTTTGAATTCATCCTCGCCAGCGCGGGTGAAAACAGTGTCGAGGGGGCGGATATTTTCGATGAGGGGAGTGTCTACGGTGCCTGTGTTCTTGAAGTAGAGAGTCCACTCAATGACAGGAAAATCGTGGTATTCAATTGCTTCGCAACGGACTTGAAGGTGGGTATCGGGATCAGAATAGGTGATACTCCGTGCGGAGCGGTTATCATCGAGTTTCACCAGACTGCGTTCACGGTTCCAGGTGAAGAGCCGGTCCCGTGAGGGACGCCCGGCATAAGTGAAGGAGAAGTGGTAGCTATCATTGAAAGGCCTCTTCCCCGGTTTTGTTAAAGGAAGATCGCCTAGGAAGACTTCCTTCCCTCCTTTGATGGTTACCTTGGCGTCAGCCCAGTCAAATTGGTCACAGGCGATTCCATCCCCGCTATCGTTCAGGATAAGTGAAATCCGGGTCTGGCCCTTCAGGTCCAGCGAAACTGGGACGGGGGGCATTCCCTCGCGTAGCACCTCCGATCTCCAGAGCGTCGTCCCATTGCTCTCCACCGAGGCGACTACACTCCCCCTGCCTCCGCTGGTCTGCTCGTTGCTGTCGATTCCCACGATGGTATCAAGTTGAGCCATGCCTTCTGGAATCACCACCTCGAGGTAGCTGTTGGCATGGCAATACAAGCCATGATTGTATTCCTTGGCGCCCAGACGCATCGGGCGGCCGTTACGAATATTCATTTGCACTGGATCGTTGTTTTCAAATACCTCAATGCGTGCTTCACCCAACTCAACCCCGGCCTGTCCCTCGAACTTGGCTTCCACCCAGCTTTGGAGCTCCTTCATTTCCGATTCCTTGACACTGACTGCTTGAGCACATACCGGCAGCACGATGACGCACAAGACCTCCAGAACAATGAGACTCTTTCGCACGATACAACCTCCTGAGTGGATTTGTGAAACCTGACCAACCTTATCACCCCAACCCCCTTTCTCCCCTGGGGAGTGAGGTCTGATATACAGTTCTTTCCTTCAACTCTCCTTCTGAACTCTTTCCAGCAGCAGGCGGACCCGGTCAAGTACATGTGGGGGGTAATCCTCGATACGGGTTAGGTGTGCGAACTGCAAGGCCTTGTGAGAGGGCGAAACCCCGAGCTCCCCAATCCGTGAGGCCACATGATGCAGTGCGCGTCCTGCGGCTTCCGTGTTGGCTTGGAGGTTGCCAATTACGATGTCGACGGTGACATCCTCCTCGGATATATGCCAACAATCATAATCAGTGGCGAAGCAAAGCGCGCCATAGGCCATTTCGGCCTCCATGGCGAGCTTAGCTTCGGGTAAAGCGGTCATCCCAATAACCGAGGCGCCCCAAGAACGGTACAGGTTGGATTCGGCGCGGGTGGAGAAGAGCGGGCCCTCCATGCAGACATAGGTCCCTCCCCGGTGGGTGACGATACCGGCCTTCCCGGCGGCCTCCGCTAACAGATTGGAGAGCACTGGACAGTAGGGATCGGCGAAACCGGCATGTACCGCGACGGGATCGAAGAAGGTGTTGGGACGGTGTTTGGTGCGGTCGATGATCTGATCTGGAATGACCACATGGCGTGGAACAATTTCCTCACGTAGGCTTCCCACCGCGCTCACCGAGACCAGCCACTTGACCCCCAGGCTTTTCATCGCCCAGACATTGGCCTGGTAGGGAACATGGGTTGGGTTGAACTGGTGCGCTCGTCCATGCCGTGCCAGGAAGGCCACCTCCTGTCCCTCCAAGCGGCCAATGATCACCTTGTCGGCAGGCATCCCAAAGGGGGTTTCGATGGCCCGCTCCTCCAGGATCTCCAAACCCGCCATGTGGTAAAAACCCGATCCGCCCAGTACTCCCAATTGAATTGCCACTGTCCTGCCTCCTGGTTGTTGTTAGTGAGGTGGTTGCTTCCCACTCTCCCCCCCACCCTACCCTCCCCCGCAAGGGGGGAGGAAAAAAAAGAACAACAGACAACTCTCTCCC
>CAYRBI010000055.1:25955-32435 GCA_964422415.1 uncultured bacterium
GGGGGGAGTGGTGAAGTCCTCAGCCACGAAGGGTAAGCCTACTATGCCCGGAGTTGAGGGGACAACCCTCTTGCCGTAGTATTCATTATGCTTACACGTGGGATGCACCAACGTACACGAACGCCGGGAATACATCAGGACACCTCTATGGATCCCCTTAATCCATTTTTCCCTGATATTCAGACCATCGCCCAGTTGTTGGGTTCGGCCTGCGGGAAACACCCTTTCTCCAGCTCGGAGGGACAGGTCCTGGAGTGGGCGTTAATGCAGATCGCCCTGGAGGGATCGGGACCTGTTTCGGAGGTGTTGCGGAGTTATCACTCCTCGTTATTGGCCGGCGCGGAATGGCACTCCTCGGTTGCCGCCGCCTTACTTCAAACCCCGCGGATGTGGGGCGCGGATATCCAGGCGGCGATGTCCATGTTTGAGGAGATCCGTAAGGATTACCGGAACTCCGATGAAGCAGTGTTTCTCTTTGCGGATGGGATCATTACCCGCCGTGCGGGGCAGATTCCACCGTTGCCGGGGTATGTGCCCGGTAGCGCACCCGATGATCCACGCCCCAAACGTTTGATCGAACTCGCGGACCAATCCGATATCGCCGGCGAAACCATGGAGCTTGCCAAGGTCCTCCAGGACCGTTTTCCGCACATCCTCAAGCGGCCGTATAAACTCAGCTTCAGTGGCGCTCTAGCGGCGTTGTTCTGTGATCTGGAACTGTTAAATGAGAGAATCCCACGTCTCCTGACAGTGTGCGCTTTGATCTCGCTGATCTTCAAACCCGTGCGGCCGGTTTGATATTGTGGGAGTTGTAGGAGAACCGTGTAGTGGCGATCTCACAATCCTCCCCCGCATGTCGGTTGGGTATACATGAAATTATTGTTTGGTGTTGATTCCCCCCCCACCCTCCCCCCTTGCGGGGGGGGTAGGGTGGGGGGGGTGAGTGCAACAGCCGGACACAAAAAACATGCAATCGTAGGTATTGGGAAATCACCGGTCTCGCCGATAACTATGGGGGAGATGATGCCAGACCGTTTGAAGATCGCCCTTTGTGTGGTGTGCCTGACAGGCATGGTGGCCTTGGCTGGAAGCAAAAGCCAACCCGGACCGCGTCAACAGCGCATGGAGATTACCGCTTACTGTAACTGCTCTCAGTGTTGCTCCTGGGAACGGGGGAGCTGGTATTGTCTCAAGCTCGATGTCTGGAACAAGTATGTTTCCACGGGAGAACGCGCGGGGACTCCTTACGAGGGAAAGACGGCCTCCGG
Organism: uncultured bacterium; assembly: GCA_964422415.1. Lineage (GTDB taxonomy): Bacteria > Hinthialibacterota > Hinthialibacteria > OLB16 > OLB16 > OLB16. Next base: position 27,224 of record CAYRBI010000055.1, read on the forward strand.
GACTAAGCCGCGTGAACCCCAACCGGGTCTGTTCTCTTTCGACAGCCTGAAACACCCGTGGATGATCCCGCCCCGTGTGGTCTTCTTCCCCTGGCTCATGCTCCCCAAGAAGGGAACCATCGCGGCGGATACGGAGCAATATCCCTTTGGAACCCGGATGTACGTTCCCGGTTATGGCTGGGGGGTGGTGGAGGACCGTGGCTCGGCGATCAAGGGCGTCACCCGGATCGACATCTTCATGAACTCCCACTCCGAGGCATTGGAATGGGGCCGTCAAACCCTTGAAGTTCAGATCCAGCCGAAAGAATAAATTGCTCTCATTTTCCACAACAATGCTTGTACTTTTTTCCCGAACCACAGGGGCAAGGGCTGTTCCGTTGTGGTCCCGGTGTGGTAGGGACTTCTGGCGCGGGGCTGGAATGCACTGCCCGCAGCCGGTGTATGATCCGCTCACGCTCCTCGAGAATACGTTGTTCCCGTTGCCACTCCCGCGCGAGCTGTTTGAGTTCCTTATCCGAGTGTTCGAAAAAACGGATAAATGAGCCGCAGAAATGGTTGGAGCCCATGTCCGCCGGATCACGTAGACGGTCCTTGATGCAGCCCCCTTGGCAGTGGCTTTTCCATTGGCAGGCCGCGCATTCTCTGGGCATGTGGGCCTTGATCTGGCCGAACTCTTTCTGGCGTCCCGAATTGAGCATCTCCAGGAGGGAGCCGGTGAGCACATTGCCGAGCTTCCATTCTTCCTCGACAAAGAAATCGCAAGCGAATACATCCCCGTTGTATTCCACCACCATATAGTTGCCACACTCCGGGAGTAAGGTGCATTCCGGCGGTGGGATTTGGACATAGGTGTGGAAGATCGAATCGAAAAAGCGGATCGAAGTGGTGGGACGTCCCCCCCGGAAGTCCGCCTTCCAGTAATCGAACAGATCACACAGAAAACATCCATAATCCTCGGCGGAGACCGAGAAAGATGCGGCCTTACCGGGGTTCCGCGGGTCCCGTTCGACACAGGGGATGAACTGCATAAAGCGGATCCCCAGCTCCTTGTGATGGGCGTAGATCTCCTTGGCGAAGTGGACTGAGTGGTTACTGACTACAGTGAGGGCATTGTATTCAACATTCCGCGCGCGCATGAGAATGGCGGCGGCGCGGACCATCTCGTAGGTGGGCTTGTCATTACGGGTTCGCCGGTAGTGGTCATGCACCTCGGCCGGACCATCGATGGAAAGACCCACCAGCCAGTGTGTCTGACGCAGGAAGTCGCACCAGGCTTCATTGATTAGCAGCCCGTTGGTCTGAAGACCATTCCCCACCACTTGTCCGGAGACGCCATATTGACGTTGGAGGCTGATGGTGCGCTGGAAAAAGTCCAAGCCCAATAAGGTCGGTTCTCCGCCCTGCCAGCCAAAGGAAATCTGTTGACTCCCCGCGCGCATGGCCTGCCGGATGAGGGCCTCCTGCACCTCCTGCGGCATCCGTCTCCTTTGTTGATGAGGAAGTCCCAGGTTCTCCTGATATCCGGGACGGGGTGTTCCCACGCGGTCCAGGTAGAAGCAATAGCCGCAATCCAGGTTGCAGTCCGCCCCGGTAGGTTTGATGAGGAGGGAATTGAGGGGCTTGGGGACCGTGAGAGGTTTCATGGTGTCATTTCCGGATTAGCCCATGTCGATTCCCGACACCCGCGAAGTTGTAAATGGATTTCAGATCTGTTTTTCGTTGCTAGCCGGGGACAAGGCAACGGGACTCTATCATATCATTGTGATTACATGCCACCGTCCCCGGAGGGTGACGACAATTGAACAAGGGCCATCGTCCACCGGGGACGGCGGCATTGGAGAATGGACGATGAACCAAACGGAGTTGCCTTGTCCCCGGCTAACAATAGAATGTAGGGCAAGATGTCGCTCCAGGCGATTGAAAGCGCGTTTTTTTCGAAGCGGTCATCCCTAGCGTGGAGGTACGGGCAATGGTGTCGCGGTTGGCGCCGGAGCTACCGCTGGAGCCACCGCCTGTTTATTACCTGGGACGTTGGTTGAAGCCTGTGGGGCGGAACCGGAGCTGGGAGGTGGAGCCAGCCCCAGCAGGGTGTTCAATTCTTCTCGCAATGTGTCCTTCATGTTGCGTGCGAAACCGATGTGAACATTCGCCACCTTGCCATCCTTACCGATGATGACACTCTGCGGAATGCGTCTCACATAGTACTTCATACTGGCCTCTCCGGTGTCATCAAGCCCCACCGGAAAGGAGAGTTTACCCATCTCCATGAAGGCCTTGATAATCTGGGGGCTTTCTCCTTGATTCACCGCGAGAAACACCACGCCTTTATCTTTGTATTCATTGGCGATCCCGGACAGGACCGGCAAGCTCATCACGCAGGGAGGACACCGGGTACCCCAGAAGTCCAGGATGATCACATCCTTGCCCTTGTGATCCGCGAGGTTGAATTCACCGCCCGCGAGCAAGGGAATGCGGAAAGTGGGTGCTTCTTTCCCGGTCAACTCATTGGGGTCCTTGGGACGGTAGAGCTCCTCGGCGGAGGCTTTCAATTCCGCCCCTTCGGGAGGTGTGAAGCGGAAGGTTTCGGGTGGGATGACTGGATTCACCTGCCAGCTGCCATAAACCATATGTAAATCAACCTTGGCATCCCGGACTTGTTTAGCCAAGTTGGCCTCATAGGGAGAGGGATCCGGCACAATCTTCCGCAGTAAGGGTTGATCGCCCTTTTGGAACCAGACATCAATCCAGGCCGGGCTGCGGTGAATACGCAGATGGTTGCATTCAGTGCCCTCCAGATTGTCGACACCCATCAGTTCCACACGGGAAGCGCCCTTTGTCAGAGCTGCGGAGGGATTCTCCATCATATGAAAGTAATCGAAGGGTCCATCTCCGACTTGTGGAATGGGCCGGCACACATACCGCAACACCAGTTCCGCGAGGGTTGGGGGAGCGGGATACACCAGATAGGCATTCAATGATGGAACATAAAAGAAAACTTGGGTTCCATCACTGATGATCTCGAGGGTTTTGACTCCTTCCTCATTCTTAATCCGGAGAAGGTTGGGGCGTTGCATCCAGACCTGGAGCTGGGTGGTTGTGTCATCCACAAAGACGGGTGATTGGATACTGACAGTCCGTGAAGAGGTGTAGGAGAAGGAATTCATCCCTTTATACAGTTGGCTGATTTTAGGGATCATCTCCTGCATCACTGGATCGGGTGTGGGAGTCACCTGGGGTGGTACCGGGCTGGCCGAGGGCGAGGGTGTCGGAGTATCCGCCTTAACCGTGGGGGTTGGTGTCGGAGTGCTGGGGATGACCGTGGGAGTTGGGGTGGGTATTCCCGGGCTCGCGGTCGGGCTCGCGGTGGGAATTACCGGGGTGGCGGTAGGAACCGCCTCCGGTATGGTTGGGCTCACAACGGGAGAGGTGCTCTGTTTCCAGAAATACAAGATTCCACACAGAACACCCAGCAGTGCGATCACCGTGAGTGTTTTCTTCATCATTCCTGTCTCCTTACCGGGTTGGCCCGGATTCATGCCTCAGAGCCCAGCGAAGCCATACCACCATATAGATCGAGCGGTAGATTTCTTTCGGGTTGATTTTTGATTTTCCTCGTAAACGATCTACGAAGCGGATCGGTATCTCCTTGATACGTACCCCTTCAAGAAAGGACCGGTACAGAACCTCGACTAGGAAGGAATATCCCTCCGAGCGGATCGAGTCCAGATCCATCCGCTCAATAACCTCGCGGCGGTAGCACCGGTAGCCGGATGTACTGTCTCCCACGGGGATTCCCAGAATAGCCCGGACATAACGATTCGCGACCCAACTGAGTAGCTGGCGGTGCATGGGCCAGTTATCGGTTCCTCCGCCCAGGCAGTAACGGGAGCCGATCACTACATCGGCCTTCTCCGCCGCTTGAACCAGGATGGGGATCATGTCCGGGTTGTGAGAGAAATCGGAATCCATGCCGATGATCAGGCTGGATTGAGACCGGAGCGCCTCGCGGAATCCGGTCAGGACGGCGCTACCATAACCGCGTACTCCCACCCGTCTCAACACCCGGACACGCGGATCCCCCAGGCTCTCCGCCAGCTCCGCTGTCCCATCCGGGGAGTTGTCATCTACCACGATTACCTCCAGGGGGAGGTCAAACGCGAGGATATGCTCCAGCAAGATGGTAATGTTTCCGGCTTCGTTGTAAGTCGGAATCACCACGCTGATGCGGCCAGGCGGGGCCACCTTCGCACTTTCAGGGAGTCTCACCGGTATACCTCAGTGGAGTGACCCGTTGGGGGCTGTCCCGATGATATCGATGTCGGTGATGAAGGCCCGGTCCGGGGTTCCCTCGCCACCTGTGGGAATCTCAATCCGGACTGCCGTGGCCCGGATGGGTTTGAAGGCCATAACAGATTTACCTTCATCCGCCTTCATGCCGGGGGCCTGTTGTATTCGTAATTCCATAACTCCGGGGGGGCGTTTCCATTCGTCACTGCCAGGGGTTTGGATGAACACTTCGCACCCATGTAGGGACTTCTCTTTGCCTGGATCGGTCACTTCCACCCGGGTGATCTGAAAGGCCTCTCCCAGAGGAGGAACAGTCACCTCGAAGCGCGCGGGAACCGGGGCCACCCACATTCCGGTAGTCTGTGTGGCCCCCGCGATCAGGGGTTTACCATCCATCAAAGCCACCTCCGGGCTGCTCTCTCCGGGAAGACTGCCAGAGAATGTGTAATGGAGATCCGGGAACTTCTGGAGCGAGGTGATATCCACCTCGATTAGCCGGACTTCGGTGGGAACACGGGTGGATGTTGGTGGAGGGGGTGTGGGTGTAATTGTGATGGGTACTGGAGTTGACAAGGGAATGGGAGTCACGGTTGGAGTTTGGGGCGGAACAGTGGGCTGGAGGGCTACTTGTTTCACTTGCGGTGAAGCCTCTTCTCCGCCACAGCCCATAACCAATAAGGCCATCAGAGCGAACAACACGCTACTTCGTATAAAGTGTACCGGTAACAGGGAGTGTATCTGGGGAGAACGCATGGGATTTCCATGAATGAGTTTGGAGACAGAACCGCCTACTCGGTTTGTTTGTGAGGCTAACGAATCTCACCATGGATGCAAGACCAAGGGGGGGAACGAAGCACCGGAGTGGCGAATCCATTCGCTTGGTGGCGACTTAGTTTGGAAATGTGTTGAATCGTGGAGGGCGTGG
>CAYRBI010000056.1:0-30832 GCA_964422415.1 uncultured bacterium
GCTCAGCTAGGAACTTGTTATAATTTCCACACACAGGACAGTCAGGACGCCGTTCTAGCGGGAGACCATACCAGCGCAAGATATGGAACCCACCACAATCGAATCCGAGAGGCTCCATCTGCTCGAATCGGCTCCCCACCTCACGCCGGTTCAACCACATGTAAAAGGGAGCCTTAAGGTCTTCATCCAAGGACCGCAAGGTGGTTTCCTTGCCGCGTAGGAAGTACTGAATCAGGAGCTTCACAACCAAGAGACCAATCGGTTTGATGTCGATCGCAAGCCCGGGCTCTATTGCAACGGGGCGATCTGCATAAGAGGCACTCTCTGCCCGCGAACTAGTTTCAATCCACTGGTCTGGCTCATCGTCGCCAAGTGATTTTAGATAACACGCATAGCAGGGCGTCCTGCCGGGTTCCACGAAATGAATACGGCCTCCATATGCGCGGCTGAAACATCCGGCAAAGATGCATACCTTATTTTCCTCCACACAAACTTTGTTGATAACCTTCCAGGCCTCCTGATCGTCGGCTGCACAAACAGCACCGTGAACACTGCGGATAATCTGGCGCACCTGATTCTGTGTGTCCCAACCGACCCTCAAGACATGTGTCTTAACGTTAACGTGCGGATTCTTCGCGCGAAGCACGTCTGCCATAGCGTGGGTCTTGTAACGGCCAACATAGGAAATAGGGGCTGCGTGGAGGACGATATTGCCCACTTCCAAACGGTCGTTGTCTGCAAGGACGAGGGAATCAATTCCACACCGGGTGAGGTTCTCCCCGATATCAGCTCCCCCGCCGCCAAGGCCAAAAATAGCGATCCGAATACCCGCAAGGACACTCGTTTCCAACAAACCCTTATGACGAGAAAAAAGATCTTCTCGACCGGGAAGAATATGGACATCCGCCTTTTCCCAACTGTCCCGTTTTCTCACCCACCCCTCTGTTGCCCATTTGGATTCCCCATCTGTGAGGCTGTTTCCTTTCACAATGACACGGACTTGATCTTCTGGATTTCCAAAGGTCTGAATATCCATTCCCTTATCAAAATCCACCACCGAAATAGATCCTGGAACCCTTTCTCCGGGCCCCATAGCGCAGACTGAGTAGACATCGCCATCGTCAAAACAGACGAAAGTGAGAGGATGACTTCTTACACCAAGAATAAGTCGATCGGGGGGGTGATGGGGAATAACAATAATGGACATAGTCAATCTCCCTCCGCATAGCGGATATGGTCTTTGCCCATAAATTTAATTACATCGCGGGGATCATCAGTTGGCCGGAAATCGCGCACCACTCTATCCGGTCGAATGTACGCCAGATCACCTACCCGTATCGACGGTTTGGCTTGTTCCGTGTCCTGCAGAATTCTTTGTACTCTTTCGCTTTCAGACGTCATGATCGAATCCTCCATTCAATGTCGTTTTTGTAGACTTCCTCAATGGTCATTCCTGTGCTCAAGTGCCGCTCGTAGGCCATAATCCAGAGCTGACCCTTCATCAAGACATCAAGAAGGGTGGACCACGGATTCCATAATTCCGGTTTATCGTGGCAGATTTGAGTAATTTTTCCATTAATTGACGTGAGTGTGTGAAAATCATGGGATTTCTCAGGCAACGGGTTTCCATTAATCTGGTAGAGGGGAGAGGGGCGATGCAAGAACAGCCGTGGCATCTCGAAAGGAAAGTCAGGGTAGAGATATAAGGCCAGTCTATAATCATACCGGTATTCCAAAGAGGAAATGGATCCAACGATTAATGCCTGATCTGGATCTTGTCCGTTGTGAAGTTCAAAACCAGGCATCTCCGATGTAATAATGGTCATATCCATTAAGATTCGATCCCACTGGGACACAGTCCACTCCGACGTAGTCAAAGCCATGACGTTTACTCCTTCTCGTTATATCGAGTCTTATTGCTAGGGGTATGGACCGAACGTTTTGTCGTATCCACTGAGGCCACCTGGGGTGGCTGCTCATTTTCAACCTTCCCTTGTAAGCCTGATCGACTATTCACGCCATCGCGTACGAACTTGAGAACCTTGTTGAAGATGTCCTTGACCGATGAGGTCTCCAAATTGGATGAAATCAAGTCGGTAATCTCGACGAAATTGTGGCTGGCATTGTCTCTCAGATAGACACTGCGTAGCCTGACATTCACCGGTGATAACGATTCGTACACAACAAAGAGCTGGAACTGTGAATCAATGCGAATGCGTACGGTCCAGTAGGACTCGTCGAGAAAGATTTCCGATTCTATGGCTGCATGGTCGTAAAGTTCATGGCACTCCTTAAGCAGAGACGACGGCGGTTCAGACGGCGGTGCAGGCGCCTCGTCGAACTTGAGAAGGCGAGGGATTGAAATACTGTCAATTGGATAGGGGGCGGTGTTGAATACAACCCCCAGTTTCCTGTCGGTGCCAGTCTGCTCCAGGTAAGGGCGGATGGGGCTATCCTCCACCAAGAGGAGTAAATTGGAAGGCTGGTAAGCGTATTCCCCAGATATTGTTTGAACCAGAACATATGTGTTGACAACCGGTCTGATGCGTGAGGAAAGAGTTTCATCATTCTGACCAATCAGACCCGATGAACGGCTCAGCGTTCCCTTACGCAGATTATGACCTTTATTACGCGAGGCCCAGAACGGGATGGTGTGTTTTTCAAAGGAAATAATAATCTGTCCTAGCAGCCCGATCCCATTTCTCCTGGCGAGCGAAGAGTACGTCTCCAGATCGCCCGTGCTGGGTGTTATAAGTGGATGCTCACCGTGAGAGTGGATGTCCGTAAGGTAATCCAAGCCAAACATTTTCTTTAGGAAGCCTGCCGTACGTTCAACGTATTCGGGAGAATGTCCGCAATAAGAACCCCGCGAGACAGCATCGGTTCCCGAGGGAATCACAAATTGGACGACCAGATCGCCCGCGTGGGTTTGAAGCCCAAAGCCACTCATCGGAATCTCATCGGGATAAGCAGCCAGAGCATGTCCCACAGCTAGGGACAGCTCCTGGGGGTGCATCAGAATGCAGTAGGGACGGTTCAAAGGTCTTGAGGAGCTCATTGAGGAGTTCCTCCCTCCGGAAGAGGTGAAGGGGCGGATGTTAGGCGGCGGAAGAAACATGTTTTTGCGAACGGTTGGCTTGAAACAGAACTCCCATCACTGCCGCTTGATAAAAACATGAGATGAGAAACTGAGGTCTTGAGAAACGTAGAGGTGAGACCCATTGAGAAAATGATCCTTCGAACGACATGAGGGTAATGGTTGTGGGAATTCCGTTTAATGTTCGGAAACACCGCGACTTGTTTTTTCAAAATGAGGGGAAATTGAAAGAAGAGGTGCTGGTGACCTCCAGAATAGAGGCAACCGCTTGATGGAAAGAACGAAGGAAGAATGACCGACAAACCCAACATCAGTTGACCCTCCACGACTAACTTTCATGGGGAGTGGTCCGGCTGACTTGGGTCTTGACCAGACTCAATAGAGTGGTAGAGTCAGGCCATCTACAAGTCCCGTCGGCAGCCGGACCTTCCCGGAACGCTGCCTGAGGACTCAGGACTTGGGACGGGTCGCATTGCCGTGCGGCCCGTTCTCGTTTTTGCCCTGAGCCCACTGAGTTCTATCGAGTGCGTTCAATTCCTTTCTTCATCTTCATGAGGGAGTGGAAGGATAGGTTTGCGAGGTTTCGACGGGATAATACCCAACCAGCACCTCGGCAGAAGAACCCACCTCCTCCTCCGCTGCATTGCCTTTCCCTACCCGTCAAGAAGCGTCCACAGGCTGGACGCTATTCAACCTACTCATAGTGTAGCCAACGTATTCGCCGGGTGCAAGTGGAAATAATTGCGGGTCAACTCCACCCTTCAAAGAGGGTTTTTTCAAGCATATCTCCTATGGAATGAGACACTTAGGCCATGAAGGTATTTTGAGATCTGGCCACATGCGACTCCTATGGTCCCATAGAATTTAATCGGATTAGTTGCAGATGAAGAAACAAGTCCAAAATTCTCTCCCACAGTTTTTCCACAAACACAGCCCATATCTCGCATCTTCCATTCCACCGGAGTAACCTGATAGCAGAGTGGGGCTAATTCGTCCCACACCATGGCTCTAAAGACTGGCCAAGTTTGGGAACACCGCAGCCCACCGTGTCTGAATCCCTCGATCAAGGAGAACGGACATGCCTCGGGATAAATCCCCTGAGCAGATGAGAATCCTGGCAGCTCAGATTGCCCAGCGAGTGTATCTGCTCCACGAATCCCAAAACGAAGTTGCCCAAAGTCTCAAGTTGCACAAGAGCACCGTTTCCAGACTCCTCCAACTCGCTAAAGATGAAGGACTCTTCAAGGTCCACATGAATCTGCCGCGTGTTGAGGACCTGGAAAACCGCCTCAATCGCCACTATGGAATCGACGCAGTGGTGGTACCGGTAATTCCTTCAACCGGAGATAATGGAAAAGGAATCTTCACCCGAGTAATGGCCGAATCTGCAGCACGGTTCCTCGAAGGGTCAGGCTCCCCACTCAAATCTGGACAGACGGTTGGAATCAGCTGTGGAGCCACTATACGGGATCTCGTGTTTTCTCTGACCTCACCTCGATTCACAAAAATGAATCTCTTTCAGCTTACGGTCGAGACCGAAACAGGAGGAACAATCGACCAGTCTCCTTTCACGCTTGTGTCTGTGTTGCGTTGCAAGTGGAATGACAATGATACCGAGGCGTATGCTGTTCAACCGCTCCCAGGAACCCTTTTCAAGGGTGAAGGAGAACCTTGTAGCGAGTACATACCCTGCAGGAAACATATCCTCGAATTGGCCGAACGTCTGGATGTCGCCATCATCGGCATCGGTTCTGGCATGGGTGGGAGTTTTGGGCAGATCCTAAGAAAGGGAGACATCGACGATTCGCTGGTTCGGAGACTCCGCATTGTGGGGGAGATTGTGAACCACCCCTATAATCGGGAGGGCAAAGACCTCTTTGATGAAATCACCAATCTCAAAAGGTATGTGGATGGTGTAGGACTGGATATCCTTCGCCGTCTTGTCAGTTCAGGAAAAAAAGTCATCGCAGTGGCAGGAGGTAACGACAAACTGACAGCGATCCAGGTAGCGCTTCAGACCGGTATCGTGAGTCATCTGGTCACGGATCTGGCAACAGCGGAGGCTTTGTGCCTCCTGACTGAATCTTCATCTCTTTCCCGCATTTGAGGGGTAGTCATTCACAAAACGACATTTCCCTTTCTCCTGATAAGTTGTTCTTGTTCCAAAACGTATGTTGATGAAATGGTGATCGCCTGATGGGCAGTCAGGTGTAGTGGCTTCGCTCGGAGTTCGGGAAATCCAAAGGAACCAAGTGATGGCTCCTAATCAGCGTCAAGCATTTCTTCCTTTGGGGGCAACCATTTCTCCCGTATGGACAGAGGTGAATGAGAGGAATGGAAGGAGGGCGTAGGTCGACTGGAATTCCTCCTACTCACGCATCTTCTTCCTCAATCAGTTCCAGTTGTTTCCCTTCTGGGTTGGTCGAATTCTTGGCGGCAGCTAGCCTGGGGGCATGAAATCGTGATGTGAGTTCACCTCTCAGAGATCCTCTTTTCAAAGTGTATGTCCCGTTGAGTCTCAGTTCCCCCCGATAGGTCTCTGGTGTCATGTGTCCGCCGATTATCTCCTTGGCACCTGCAACGGTCCATACAACCGATAAATCATTCTCGCAAAGGAACCTTTCGAATGCGCTGCGTCTGATCAAGAGGGTACTCGGTCCTGCTTCAGATACTGAAGGATCAAATGCCGTCAGAGCTCCTTGAGGATCAAAGAAACAACCCTCCTTTCCTCTCCACGAGAGGTCCATGCCCTGAATGATCTCTTTACATGGAAATCGGATCAACATCGTTTCATCTATCGAACAATCGAATCCACCGGCTTCCCAGTAGTATCCATCTGTGGTTACAAGGACTTCCGTAGCGACCCGGTCGCGATATCCGCGAGTCCATCCATCGCGGCCATGGTAAGAGGTATCATGGTCCCCAAATGATTGAGCCCATGGGAACTCTCCCAGGAAAAACTCAGATGCATGAGGGTCTGACCTTGGGATCGACCAGTCAGAGAAGTTCTGCTTCTTCGCCCACCTGAGGACCTTGTTCGTATCATTCGTTCTCACTAGAAAGCTTCGGAGTTGGTACCAGATTCTCCGCCGAACACAATCATAACGCTCTTTATCAAATGGTGTCGGTTCTTCCCAATCGTAGTTCCCTTCCAGTGTAAGCCAACTAATGTCGGATTCAGGTTCAACAACCTCTATGAGTGACTCAACACGAGGTAGTCCTGCGGTTTCCTTCAGCCAAGCGATTTCTTCGTGAGGTTCTGTCCAACTATCAAACGGAGTCTTGAACCACCAACTTTGAGTAGTCGGTCCCCCTCTCGATGAATTGGTCCGCTTGAGGAGGTTTGAGGGGTCTATGTCTCGGTGAAACGGTAGGTTCCATGGCCCGTGATATTCCTGCAGTGATTCATCACCAAGTGCGGGGTTGAACTTGAAATTATCGGACAGGCGAGCAAGGAGCTCATGGAAGGCTATCCATTGGTACTTTTTGCCGACACGCTCCGGTTTGTTAGCACTCCGACCTTGGTTGTGCAAGCAGTCCACGTTCCGATCGAAGGTACCAAACCTGGAAACAGTCCAGCCAAGATCGATTACCCTATTCATAATCCATCGACGGGCAAGGTGACCATCAAAGTTCTCTTCATTGGAAAACTTCTGCGGTTCATTGAGGTATGGTTTTACAATCTGTCTGAAGACTTCCGCCTTAGAGGACCCCTTTCCAAGGACGCTTAGCAAATGGGATTCGGCAGTCCGAAGATCTTTTATCTGAAGAACAGCGTCCTGAGATCCAGGAGAACCTTTCCCGGCATTCCCCATGATGAATCGGTGGACTTCGAGGCGATGGACGTTCCGATACCCATCCCATGCTTCCTTCTCCCGAGGAGTCAATCTCCGTTCAAATTCCTCAACCACCTCCCTATGAGTTGGCTTATGGCTCTCACCAAGTCGTTCTGGAGACCACTCGAGAAGGTCACCGATAACGTAGTTCGAGAAATCCTCCATGTCGTTCATGATTGAATCATAGAGATGAACTCTAGACAACTCAACTTGAGGCATCTTCTCGCTCCATTCACCCCACGCTTTAAGCTCTGATTCGTCAGGTACATCGAATCCTGGCCATTCACTCTTGTAAGGTGGTCTAATCTTCTGAGTCTTTACTGTGAGGGCGGGATTTCGGTGCAGAGCTACTTCAATGACACCCCTCGCATAATCCCTTAACAGAATGTGAGGCAATGGTTCACCAGTCCCAAAAATCCAATCAAAGACTTCCAAAGCCAATTCCTCAAGAGAATTCCTTTGAGTTGCTCGCATGGCGCAACCGTAAGCCACAGCGAGCAACCTCTCAATCACATAGGGGTCGTCAACCCCCCGGAAAGATTTAATGACCTCGCAGAGGCAATCGATCCGGGAAGTGAACAGTCTGACAAGTGCTTTCGTCGTATGGTCTCGAAGGAAACGATTTGGGGTTGTAAGAAACCACGTAAGTGCCACGCCTATGAGTCGGATTACCTCATCAGAAACAGCCTTACTCGCCAGTTCATCAAAGGCCCAATCCACCAATCGATCGACGCTCCGTTCTGCTTTCCATTCACGATGAAGAAAGGTAGACCACCATACGTCACGATCAGCCATTCGTTGGCCGATAAGGAGTTTATGAAGCCAATCAGAGTTGTATGGATGGTCTGGGATGGGAGAGATGGTAAGGAGCGCATCAAGAAAATCTTCACAGAGGTAGGGGTCAGGAAAGATTGTTTCTTTCATGTAAGTTTCTGTGTCCTTTGAAAACGATGAACTGTGCCTCCAAACAAAGGACCTAATAAATGCGTTTGAAACAGTAGTTGTACCTGTAACATGTGGTAGAAGTGTCACAAGATCCACACCCACGGACTCAGGAATCAAGATAAAGAGCATCTCTAGAAGACCTCGATTCATCGAACACGAAGACTCATCTCTGAATAGCTTTCCCAATGCTCCTCCTTTTGAGAAACAATGTTTAACACTCACTTTCTTAAGATGATAATTTAGGAAGTATTCCGCCTTAAGATAATCAGCGAATCGTTCAAACCCAAATCGAACCTCCTCAATATACCCTTCTATCGATTTCCGAGAATATTCCGCCAATACTCCTTCGCGCAATAGGTGACAGAATAAGGTCTTTTCGAATCCGTCTCGAGGGAGGAAAGTGTTCACCAGCTGTTCTACAGTCTTTCTTGGAAGTTGGTGGGTATTCTCAAGAGCCATCTTTTCAGCCAATTGCTCAAGAGCTTTCCGTACGACATTATCCATGGGGTCATAGTCAAGCCGATCAGGCTTGGCAAGTCGTGCATTAGTGGCATCGATGTAGAAAGTCAGGACCTTAGAAAGTCCTTGAAGGCCCTGCGGAATCCGATCCAACTCTAGAGACCTGACACCAGAACACAACAGCTTGAGGAAGAGGGGGTTTGTAAATTCTGGTTGTAGCAGAGGTGTCGATGGATGAATCCTGTAATATTTGAAAAAGCGATTGACCGCTTCGAACCACTTCTCTCTGAATCCCTTGTGCTCAACTCGAGTGAGGCGATCATTGAAGGAACTGGGAGGAACAATAACCTCCTCATAGGATGTCCTGACACTTATTGCAATCCCGATCCAAGGCGTTCTAGAAATAGCTATAAGCATTCCTGCCAGATGATTCTTCCACATCATTCTACCTTCGCCCTCATTGAGTCCATCAATCATAATGAGGATTCGCGACTGGTAGAGTTGTGCCGCAGCTTCCAAGGCACCGAGAAACTCATCTCTTGTAATGTTGAGGCCAAGTAGCCTTATAATCTGACTCCATGGCTCCTCTCGAGTGAACTTAAATCCGTGGAGGAGTATCCGAGGGGAACCAGAAAGCGTGTCTCGCTTCGCGACGTCACAAAGAAGATGAGTCTTCCCACAGCCAGCTTCTCCCACGAGAAGCATAGCGGGTTTATTTGCGAGTGTGGCCCTGTCACTTTGCGCCAGTTCAGAAAGCTCATCACATAAATCTTGGAGTCTCTCAAGCCTGTATTGGTCGTAATGATTACGATCGCTGAGATTAGTAATTGGCCTTTGGTTTTCGTTTATAGGAGACTCCTGATGGGTATTGCTCGAGTCCGACTTCCTCATGGCCTGGAGGCAAACTGTTGAAATCCGGTTTGCACGAGCAGCCACTTCCTTCCACTGGAAAGGTCGGAGAAGACAGTCCTTTAACATTAACGGACTTGATGGGAGGGGACTCTCCAATAGCAAGCAAAGGTTTTGAATCCCTGCTTGGAGTTCAGCTTCAATCGAAGAATCTGAGTCGTGAGGGAGGTCGTAGGACGCTCTCCTGAGTGAGATAAGTCTTCGTCCAACTTCTTCATAGAACTTTTGGGTCCGTCCTAGTGAATCGAAGAAACTTGAAATCTCAAGATCAACATTTAGCTCTGGTGTGTACCGATCGCCTGCATCAGCTATAGCTTCCTCCAATCTATCCTCGAACCATTTCTGGCTCAATTGTTCCGCGTGAAACCAGAACCAATACCGGCCTCGATGTTCCTCCTGGGAAAGCCGGTCAAAGATCTCGGTCTCTCCCCAATACATGAACTTGGTTTCACTTTTGTGTACTGCTGCCCATCCTTCCCATTTTCTTACATGCTCGTTCCACTTTGCAAGAGAACCTTTCCCTGATTTATTGGGACTGTCCGACCTGTTGATTGGAAGACACACGATGTACTGGGAAATGTTTGGGGCATTTTGTAGTGCCGTCTTTACAGACTTGTCGATCTGGTTCCACTGTGATTGGTTCGGTATTGAGAGGAAATACTTCGCCTGCCAAGCCCAGATGCAGCCATCCGGAAGCTCCCATTGACACTCAATCCCAGAGTCCGGAACCCCTTTCCTAACAAAGATCGATCCTTCCGGTACAGGTTCGTACATGGCGAGCTGACAACAGAGCTCTTCAAATGCCGAGTACTGGGAACCATGCCAAGTCCGTAAGTCAGTCCACGGTAGTGCCATATGACTCAGGTACTGCCTCAATTAATTCCGGAAAAGACCTTCCATTGGATGGCTCCAATAATCAGGAGCATAATGATCTCTCCTATGAGAGATTCCTTGATCCAGATCCTTGTCGACTGTCATATGAAGAAATCAGAGAATCTCTCCCACCCCTCAATCCAGCAGAGCCTTCCACATGGCCTCTTTGGCATCCGTGAAGAATTGGATGGTAATCTTGGTCGCCAGGTCGTCGGGGAGATTAAACAGCTGCTTTCTACAGGACACTGGGATGAGAAGCTCTGTCGCACCCTTATCGATGGCCAACTCAGCGACATTGACGGCATTAAAAACAGAATCAATGGAACCACCCAGGTTCAGGCTCCCCACAATCACGAGACCACCCTTCACACTCCGCTTAAGCAGTGCACTGCACAGCGAAATCAGGACGGCCAGCGACAATCCCTTGCCGGTCCGTGTATTATCCAGCGCCCTTAGTTGGACTGAGAACTCATGGGATCGAGGATCTCGGTCACCTACCAGTTCAAGAGCCCTCGAATAAAGGTTCTGCTCGCCAAACCGGACACTCTCCTGGAAGGCTGGCGGGATGGGTCGATTCAGGATCTTCACTCCAGATCCCGGCCCTTCGTTTATCTCAATGCGATAGAGTCCCGGACCTTCCTCGCCTCCGCCGGGGCTGATAGTCCAGACTTGTCCTGGGGGAAGGGGATCTGTACCGATGGCATTCTCACTCTGCAGCTCCGGTGTGACTACAAACTGCTCAACACCATCCTGTCCCATCTGATAACTAAAATGAGTGTTCCGGAACTCGGCCCCCGAGGGTGTCCGCTTTTGCTGCTCCTTGACCCTCCTACGACCCTCCAGCGCGATCCGCACCGCCCACTCCAAACTCTCATCTGGGATTGGAGACTCCGGGTCAGGATGGAGGAGTTTAAGAAGGCCACTTACCGTCTTCTGGACGGCGGTGGTATCGCGGCCACTCAGGGCGCCCCCAAAGAACACCCTTCCGGACAGAGTTGTCACCCGACTCCGAGTCCTGAGATGCGACCAGCACTCCGACAGAAAGTCACTGACCAGACCGAAGTGATCGGTGAAATGCTTGTCTGGATGTAGTTTGGGTATATCCCAACCCGGAATATATGCATGCAGACGATCCATGAAGGCGGTGTCATCACGCATCTCGGGAGGGAGAGGCTGGAGCAGATGGCCGGTCCGTAGCTGGGTCTCGAAGTCCAGGTCGAAGTTACCGACCATCATGATGCCCCCCTCGGCACGGATACTCTCCTTGCCACGGCTGAACTCCCCGGACTCCATGTAGCCTTTCATGATGTTGACCCCATCCTTCTGGTCGAAGGAAATTCCAGCGATCTCATCGAAGCAGACTACGTCATACTGGCAGACTAATCCCCGCTGACCATTGGAATTGTTCACAAACATCTTGGCCACAGTGGCTTTCCCACCTGAGACCAGGTGGGCATAGGGTGAGATCTGCTGGAACAGGTGGCTCTTCCCGGTCCCCTTTGGGCCAATTTCCACCGCGTTGTAGTTCCGCTCCACAAAGGGAACCATTCTGAGGATGAGGATATCCTGCTCACGGGGCGTCAGATTGTCCGGCTCAAAGCCAACGGAACGAATAAGAAACTTCTTCCACTCCTCGGTTGTAAAGTACTCGCGGCCCTTCTTGAGGTCATCAAGGACGTCCCTCTTCGAGATTTGAATCTCGCGGAGGCTGGCGATCCCAAAGGGGTGCCCCCCCTTCTCAACTGCAATCGCAGCATCGTATTCCAGCTCGATATCAGCATAGAATCCCCCCGTGAGCATTCGATCGTGTGTTTGGACAAGTTCAGGAGAAATTCGAACATCTCGAAGCTGTAAACTGGGCAGTGATGCAAAATACGAATCCGACTTAGGTTCCAGGCGTGCAGTAATCAAGTCAATAATTCGTATAGATCCCTTTTCCCTGGCCCTGGACTTGAATAGTTCCTCTTCTCCGGTCCGAACCGCTTTATCCGCTAGCTGTCTCTGGACAATTTTCTTGCCTTCCTCGATCTCATCGGGATCGACACTGGCACAATAGCGACCCAAGAGAAATTCCACGACATAAGTCGGTACCGGGTACTGACCCTTTAACTCGCGGACCAGGTTTTTCCGAACCACATAGCCTTCAAAGGCTTTCGCAGTTAATTTATCCAGACCATCGAGTTCAATCCGTTCCATCATCACCCCCCACCGTCGTAGCGCGTTTTGCAATCACATTCTTTTCGGAGTCAAGGATTACCAGAACAACTGCCGTTCCAGGTGGTGTTTCATCCTCACTCTCGACCACCACGGAAACAGTCCCGTCCAGATTCACGAATTTTGGAGTACCCACCACAGTGGTGGTTTCATCAGCAGCTTTTGTTCGCAGATCCACCAGGCATCCTGGAACAGGATCCTTGATCACAGTCTTCAACCTCAGGTTCGTCCATTTGATCGACTCGATTGCCGTTGTTACAGGGGCACCATGAGTCTGCCAGAACCGCAGAACCGGGATCACGCACTCCTGCAAGGTCAGACTCCCGTGACTGTACTCCTCCCCGGCCTTGAAACACCCAATGCCGGGAGCCATCGCAATTGTCACGTCCTCTGACCAATGCCAGGTGACAGTCGGAAGATCGGTCTGGGCAGCCCCTTTAAGGACCGCGCAACGTCCCCACTTGGTCTCGGCCAGGCATATCGGTATTACAATCTTGGGGAGGCCACCAGGGAGCAGGAGCCAGCCATGATCGGTGACCACCCGGACCTCCTTCCACCCCGCCTGAAGGAGGTTCTCAACCCGTTCCTTCAATCCCTCAATGTGTTCTTGGATGTGAAGTGCTAATTTAAGACCCTCGCTGTGGCCGGCTTTGTCGATGTTGCCGTATTCAGCCCAGGCCATGCCGCTGGGATCGCCCGTATCATCACCTCTCAGGAACTGGAAACCAGCATTGACTACCAATTTCTCAAAGCGGTCCGTAGTCAATGGACCGCTCGCACAGTGCGTGGTGAAGTCCGGGGAACCAGGATCACCCTCCAGCTGATTAGCGATGGGGGAGACCGCAGGCTTCGCTGTGGGAGTGACTGTCGGCAGCGCCGCCCAACGCCAGTCCTCCTCGACTCCAGACTCGGCGGTCCTGAGAGCCTCCGAGAGCATCTTTGCCACATCGAACCGGAGACCATCCGCGAAGAGGACACAGGTCCCCGGCTGTGAAGGTTTGAGCGCCTCTGCAGTCCGATGGGTGGGCAGTGGATCCTTTCCAACCAGTGCTTGAAATTGTTTCGCGGCCTCCTCGATCCAGGGCCGGTAGATGGCGGTGATGGCTACGGTAAGGGCCTGTCGGTCTTGTGCTGTCTTCACCTCGGCTAGTGCCAGAAGAACGGCCTGGTCAGCCTTGTAGCCCTCCTCTATGTATTGAGTGGCCATTTCCTCCTTGGTGATTCCCCCAAGGGTAGATTCGGTTTGATTTGCAAGGCACTTGAGGTGAAGGAGTGCGCGTGCCAGGGGTGCCTCCCCAAGCTCCGCCCAGACCCACTCACGGCGCATCCGGTGATCTTCCTCGAGTTTGTGGAGTGCAACAATGGCCTTGGGCTTATCCAACTTGGTAAATTGCTTGAGTTCGGCCCGTAATACTTTCTCTGCCTCCTCATTGTCCTGGGGCCAGGACTCAGAAGAGGTGAGATCGCCCTGGGACGGCTTAGCCTTCCGCAGCAACGTGGGGATGTTGGGGTAATGTCTCGGAGCTTCCGCGAATCGTTGCCAGACCTGATCCCATTTCCCTTTCCGTAGACCAAGTTTTTCCCCGCCGGTAATCTCCCCATCTTTCTCAGGATCGAAGTGGAATTCTTTCCTGCAACAGGTGCAGAATGCTTTCCATTGGTCTCTATCGCATTGTGCTTTCGTACCTTTGGAATCGTTCAGCCACTCCAGGAGAACCTTGACCGGGTTGGGGGTGAGGAGTTCGTGGAAGTCGCTTGCCTCCAGCCGTTTCCCCTCGAGATCCCGGATGGGTGTCTCCGCGAGTGGACGCAGGGCCTGGCGCATGGCGGTCAGGGTCTCGTTGTCACGGGCGACATCGAGCCCCAGGCCTCCCTCCTTGGATTGGAGGAAGGCGAGGATGGTCCAGTCCTTGGCGTTCACCTGGCTCCAGAAAACCCCCCGATATTGGAGTTCCGCGAGGGATTTCAGCCCCTCCGGGCAGGTTTCTATCGCCCGCAGATCCTGTCGGCTGACATTGGGAAGGTAAAGGATCGGGATTACCTTCTCATCCCAATCTGCCTCAGGGAGTGTCTTGGCGATCATGCAACGCAGCCAGATGCCAGGGCCGGTCTTACTCTCGGGATCATAGGGGCCGAGGGTGAGGAGTTGGGGGAGTGCCTGTCTCAGCTTGGGCAGGAGGGGTTCCCACTGACACTCGTTGTCTGGCCAGAGGATCACGGCAGGCGCGACCTGGTCGTTACGGTTATATTCTGCTGACTTGTGCAGTGATTTCAGCAGGGCATCAAAGACCGTTCCAGGAAAATCTTTACCTTTCATCACTCACCACCCCGGATGCAGGATCTGGCTGCATTCTTTTTTCTCAACGCAGAGACCGCTGAGGATCGCAGAGAAAAGCCCGTTTTTGTTCTCTTTTTTTCCTCTGCGTTTCTCCGTGTCCTCTGCGTTTAGTCACTCATATCCTCGTATCCATTCACCACACGTGAAATCCCATCACGGAGCCGTTCCACATTGAAGTTCATCAGCAATCCGACCTTCCTTCCAGACAGACGGAGGTAGGAGAGCAATTGCGCTTTGTGGAGCGGATGAACCTCGGCGACCGACTTCAGTTCGAGGATCACCGTGTCCTCAACCAGTACATCAATCCGGTATCCGACTTCAATCTCTACTCCATCATAGAATACCGGCAGAGGAACCTGGGACTCCACCCGTATCCCGGATTTACGGAGCTCATGGACCAGGCATGCTTCGTAAGTGCTTTCTAGAAGCCCCGGTCCCAGTGCCTTGTGGACCTTGATTCCGGCGGCAATCACCGCATCCGTGATATTGTTCAGTTGCATGATTATTTTTAACGCAGAGGACACAGAGGATCGCAGAGAAAAGCCCTTTCTTATTCTCTTATTATTCCTCTTTGTTTTTTTTTCCTCTGCGTTTCTCCGTGTCCTCTGCGTTTAGCTTTTGTTCTCTCTTGCCGCCTTCTTCTCTTCAATACTCAAGTGTACCTCGTTCACCCTCTCGCCGGTGAATTTCCCCCCATTCCAGAACCAAGGGAACTGCTCCTTCGGCCGCTGGGGCTCGTTGCCACGGTCCTTCTTCCAGTTGATGGTGAACTTCTTGCGCAGGATACCCGCCTCGACATAGGGGCGGATGTTCATCCGGACGCCATCATTGAGGTCTGGCTCCCAGCCGAGGGGCTGCTGATCGATCGGTTTCCAGCGGACAAAGATATCGTAGGGTGGCTCACCCGCTAGGATGAGTTTCAGTTTGTCCTGGAGGTTCTTCGCGGCAACCAAGCGTCCATCCGCACCGCCGATGCCTTGCTTGGCCGCATCCTCCTGGACACGAATCCAATCCCCCACATAGGTGTAGGCGAGGGTCTGGAGGAGGTGGTTGTCGAGTTTATGGTAGTTGACGAGCGCGGAGAAGCCATCCTTGCGCCCATCCCAGATCTGCCAGATAAAGGGGCGGTTGTGGAAGACCTTGCAGTGCTGCTCGAAGAACCCATCGCGCAGCCAGTCCTCAAGTGTTTTTCCACTGTAACCGACTGCATTGAGAAGCTCCACCTGCTTCGCGGTAGTCCAAGCCTCACCAAAGGCGGCGGCCAGAACCTTGCGCAGCCTCTCTGCTGCGGTCTCCTCCCCTCGCACTGAAGGGATACAGCAAATGCCGTCGTTATCCACGAATGCAGAGAGATTCTCGCAGCGTTTCACCCACTCCCGGGCCTCATTGGAGAGCTCCATTTCCGGGTCTAGCTCTGCGGGCCAGCGATATCCGAGCAGTCTCGCTAACGCAACTTGCAGCGGTTGTTCGGTGTTCGCGGGGTGACCGTGGAAAATCCACTGCGTCGGGTCTTCGGAGTAGGGCTTGGGGAGGCCATTGGGGTACTTCTCTTCGGCGACTTTCTGCCAATACTCAAGGTCGAAGGGGACTTTGGTTAACGCTGCATTCGTTACTTTTGTTGCTTGGTCAATCCGACGGACTTGATCATGAAATTCAGGTGAGGAGCAAAACATCCAAACCGCAGGCAAATGGGCCGGATTGTTTGGAATTATCGCTGCCGTGTTGTTGTCGAAGAGATCTCCCGTATAGAGAGTTACCAGAAGCCGGTTCATTTGCGACACAGCAACCCCAAGATTTCCATGTGCAGGAAGTCCCTGAACTCTTGCACCTGGACTATCTGATAGGGCTCCTCTTCCCTTTTCCCAAAGGAGGATGTGCTCTCTTCCTGCATACTGGTTTGTTTCGGCGACCGTGCTTTGCTGGAAGTCCCATATATCATCTACCCCTGCCCTCTCCCAGAAGCAACACCCGAATAAAGAATAATCCCCGGTGGCTATCCCCTGGTAGGACCTACAGTAGTCCTCCAATAGGGTTCCCGTCCTGTGCTCACCTGAAGTGATCCGCGCATCTGGATTATTTGCCTGATTCGATTGTGCGCATTCAACGAATCTGGAGGAAAGCAATAGTTCAATTTTTCCAGTGATCTCCTTTGTTTCTGAAGCATCAAAGCCAGAGAAAACAGAGGTATAATCTGGTGTGCATCTAGTGATAACAACGAGGGCGGTTTTGGCAGCCCACCAGTTCATATCCTGGAAGGCAGCCGGACCTAACGTGGCAATAACGTTGATGGTTGCA
Organism: uncultured bacterium; assembly: GCA_964422415.1. Taxonomy (GTDB): domain Bacteria; phylum Hinthialibacterota; class Hinthialibacteria; order OLB16; family OLB16; genus OLB16. The sequence continues at coordinate 16,967 of CAYRBI010000056.1, forward strand.
CTTTGAAGGAGTACTTCACGCAAAGATCTATATGTTGACAGAAAAAGCCAGTTCTGAGGAATAACAACTGCTGCAGTCCCTCCGTGCCCGGCCAGCTCAAGGCATCGCCTTAAGAACACGGTGGCCAAATCTCCCTTTGCCTCAGCGTAATTGTTCTGGCAAAAGTCTTTTAGCTCATCGCATTGCTTCCCTCTGGCGAGATACGGCACATTTGTGATGACCAGTGAGAATTCCTTCGCAAGAATACTGGCAGCCATCGCCATCCCGTAGGCTGTGACTCCTGCTTCTTCAATATCCGGTGAAGATTGGATGGTTTCCTTATCGAGCACAGTTTCCAATATCGGGAGCAATTCCTGGAAATCGGCATACACAAAGTCGTTGAGTTCAGAGGTCTTGGGATTAATAAGGCTTCCGAGGATTGGCGCTTTCTCGAAGAGATCATACAAGCGCAACATGCTGGCCTTGAGGCGCTGATCTTCACCCGCAACCTTACGCCATTCGTCTTTGCTTGAACCAACAGACAACCCCGAACATGCGATATTCAAGCGCGGAAGCCTCCTGTAGCCACCTGCCCCTGGATAAGTCCAAGCAGCCAGTGCCAGAGAAAATGCGGCGATCTGCGTGCAGCGGTGGTCAATCTCCAGCCCATACACATTGTCGCGTAAAACCGCATCACAAGCATCTGCGGGGGAAAGCCCCTCCTCAGCCATACGGAACGCCACCAAAATGGTAAAAATGGCAATCAAGAAGTGCCCAGACCCACAGCTGGGATCAAGGACTTTTAGTTCCTTTGCCACCTTCGGCCATCCCGGAAATGTACCGGCAGCTACCGCTCCATCACCGCAAAGTCGCAGATATTCCATTTCCAAAGGAAGAGATTTATGAGGATGGTTTACAGCCCACCAAGCCCCCAATGTGTTATGGAGGAGAAAGAGGACCATGTAGTGTTCTGTGAAGACCTGGGTAACAGGGGAAATCTGGTCAGCACCGACTTTTTCGTCAGAGGCATCGACTTCTTTTCGCTTTTTTGTCTGCCAGAACTGGTACACCCACCCCAGGCTGTCATCAGCGGTGAAGACCTCGGAGGGGAGATCCTTGAGCAGCTTTTCCAGGGCCTTGAAATGTTCAGGCGCGAAGGTCACCTCCAGCACCGGGTCATCGGAGCGGAAGATCTGCGGCAGCATCCGCGAGGCATAGCCTGCCGCCAGCGCCCAGCCATCGGCGGCGGTCTCCAAGTTGACGGGCCTTGGCACGCAGACTCCGGCGCAGTTCCCGCTGGGGAATGCTCATATTCGTGAAGGGTTCTGTGTTGGGCACCGCGAGCTGGACCAGCGCCGAACGAGCCGCCGTCTCGGCCACATCACGGGCTTCGATAACCTTTGCTTCCAGGAAGCGTCGCAGATCAGGATGCAGTGACGCCATTTGACTAGTGACTCCTTCTTTTTAACGCGGAGGACGCTGAGGACCGCAGAGAAAAGCCCTTTTCTTTTTTTTCCCTCTGCGTTTCTCTGTGTCCTCTGCGTTTGATTCAGACAATGACCGGCCCCTCTTTGAGCTTCTCCAGGATCTCCTTGCGGACACTCTCAATCCAGGGTTCCAGGTCCTCGGGCGCCTTGAAGGTCGCCGGGGGAAGCTTTACATGGACCGCCTTGGGTTCGGTCCGCTTGACAGCCTCGAGCAGTGCCTTCTCGAACCGCTGTGGGAGCGCATCGGCAAGGGTTCTCCAGGTCTCTAGCGGTGAGTGATTCAGGGAGTCGAGGAGTTCATGCTGGGTCCCCACCTGGATGCCTGGTACCGCTGTGAGTCCCTGGCTGTTCAGGATCTGCGATTGCGACCCGGCATCCAGTTTCTTCCAGGGCTCCGTGGCCTCGAGTTCCATCCGGCGGTGTGTGTAGTCCGACTCGTAGTTTCCATGCAGTTGGACCAGGCTCTTGCGCAACTCCCCGGTCAGTTTGCTGCTCAGGTCCGCGATCGGATCGGGCTGGCTGAGGAGAGAGCGTTGGCTGCGGATCGCCTCGATCTCGGTCTGGACCTCCGATGCAATCGGGAGCCCATTAGCATGGGCGAACAGGTGCAGTAAATCCTGCCATTTGGGCCCTCGCTCCTTGGCCAGGTCGGCAGCCTTCCGCCATTCCTCAATCCACTGAGTCAGATCATCATTGTGCTCGTAGATCAACAGGAGTTGTTCATTACCGGAAGATGCAGCGATCTCCTTGAGAAGCGGGGGCGAAGGACATTCAGGAAGGGGAACCTCACCTCCGGACGACCGTGCCAAGTCTATCAAGACCTTGATGAAGGTCCCGGCCACACGGTCCTCTTCATTCGTTTTGCAGTCCAGACCAGCCGCCTTAAATACTTTGCGGATTGCAATACGCTGGGACACACTGAGAGTTACAGACACCAGATTGAAAAAGGTGACCTTGATCTTCTGCTGGTTGAGTTCTCTATAGCTGACTGTAGTACCGTTCTGAACCGCTCTAAGATGACCGGACACCAGGAGGCACATGATCGCGCCGTCGATTGCGTCCTGCGGCCAACCATAGGGGCTTTCCGAGAATGTCTTCTGAAGGTCACTGCCCTTCTTACCCGGGCCGAGCTCTTTCAGGATCGCTGAACAGACTGGGTGACGATCCACATCACCTGTGTGACCGACCATTTCCAGTGCATTCCCAGCGCCATTCCTGGCCTGATCGAAAACCGTTTTCCACCGGCCATCGTCCCCCTCATCAAACTGCGGGTAGAGCCTCAGCAAGGACGCAGTGACCCCTTGTTCGACTCGGTTTGCAAGTGTATTGCCGGTGAGCTCGTTCCCGCCCCCCTGATAGACCCTGGCCCCGCCGAGGATATCATCGAGAATTGCCACCAGAGCCGCTTGTGCATTGTCCCGCCGCGTTTCCATGGCTCTGCGCGCTTCCTTGCCCTCATCGAGTGAGGGGACCCCAAAAAAATCTAGAGTCTCCTTGGCGGCGAAGTAGATTGCGATCTCCCTCCGCAGATTCTCGGAGGAGCGCTGCGGGATATGTACCAAGATGATCGGGCTATCATTGCCTGCTTCACGCGCATCGGTGACCACCGTTTTCTCATCCTCGGACCACCCGTCTCGAATCCAGACCGGCATCCCCGGCTGGGCCGGATCGGGGCGGTTATTTCCATAGTGCTGGTTGATGGACCTGGGGACCTTGCTCTTCCCGTGGGCACACGTGACCCCTTTCAACTTCACACCCGCTGCGCCTCGGATTAGGTCTTTCCTCTCCCCCGCAATTCTCTGAACATCATTGAGGATCTTAGCCAACCGCTTCCGGTATTCTGCCTCCCAGGCGCTGCTCTGCTGGGTCTGCAGCCGGTATTCTTCTCCGATCTGCATCAAACGGCCATCCTCGACCAGCTGCTGTAGGAGTGGCGGAATACGTTTACGTAGATCGGAGCTCCCAACTCGCAGGTCCTCAACCAGGAGATCGGCCAAGGTATCTGGGGTGGCTCTCAGGCCAATGTCGGCAACCTGCTCCGTGGGGAGTCTCCCGATCAAAAAGATCAGTGCACAGAGCCGGGCTCGCAGCACTCCATCCTCGGTACCGTCCTTTTGGCGCTCAATCACATCATCGATCTCGCGCAGCAGGACACCTGTCTGGAGGAGATCGACCCTCTTCTGGTCATAGACCACATCCCCTGGCACCACGACACCGAGTTCCTTGGTGGCGTTTTCCCGGACCGCCTCATGCACGATCTTGAGCTGTGAACGCAATTGACTCGTGGTTCCCGCTACGTCTACAGCACGTAGCGCCTTTTCCCAGAAGCGCCGCCGGACCGGCAGGAGGGGATAATCCTGGACAAGACAAGGGACATCCTCAGGGACTGGACCGATCTTGGTCTTGACCAGGTGCCTGGAGATCTCCCCACTGTGTTTCTCCACAACCGCCTTGATCTCGGGGACCTTGTCGGGCTTCTTAAGGAGGACAAGCTGTCGGATCACTTGGTCCACATCGGTGTCTGACAGCTGAACAGGAATTGTGAAGCGGTCTTTGATCTTCTGGAGCTGCGCCGTGCCTGTCAGAGCCATTTGCCCCGTGGCGACAAACAGGAGTCTCCCGCCAAATCTCTTGCAGCACGCCTCTGTCACCTGCTGAACATCATGGCTGCGGCGCTGGTCATCTCCAATGTATTGCTGAGCCTCGTCAAGTACGATGAGAGCCAGGGGGAACTTGCCGTTGACCGTGAGGGCTTCCTCGAGGACCACAACCATCTCATCACTTGAGATATCCTTCACGATAGGAAACTGAGTACTGAGAAGTGGCCCCACCTCGGCCTGGCTCTTGGCGATGCCAGGATTTACCTCCAGAAGCGCCTTCGCCACAACCGGGGACACATACATGTTGAGGAGTTCCTTCTCGAAGTTCCGCCCCGTTGACTCAATCAACCCTCTGAACTTCTCAAGGAGTCCCTCTTTCTTGAGCCACAAAATAAATCGGGCCGCCGGGTAGTTCTTGGGAAGGTCAGCGGCCGCAAATACAATTTGGAGGAGCGCCAGCCGGACACTATCCCCACCACTCGCCCCGAGAGTTCCACCGGCTGCGAACAAACCACCATAGCGCTTGCCGTGTGTGGAAAGCTCCTTCAGGAGGTCTTTGATCTCCACTGGCAGGTGAGTCAGGTCTCGCGCAGCTGCTCCGTCATCCGGGAATCTGAAATCAGTCCAGAGATAGCGCAGCAGTTTTACGAGATGGGACTTCCCACTTCCATAGAAACCGCTCACCCAGACGGCTGGTTGCTCCGGCTTGCTGAGGTTCCCCAGGTATGTCCGGAGGATTTTGGCGAGTCCCTTCTCATACTCCCCCTCACAGACGAATGTCTGCATCTCATAACGCAGGGTCTTGAGTTGTTGGTCGTCCCTGGCGTCCGAAACATGCGCGACACCATTGTTCAGCAGGTTGAACTCCACTGGATCCTTGGAGTAGAGGTCACGGTTGGTAGTCATCGAAGATCTCCTTCGTGGGCAGTGATAGGAATTGCCATATAGTTCCAGCCATCCCGGGCATCGAGAAGGCGGTAGTTATTCTCCGAGTGTTCGCCAGGAAAGAACACAACCAGACGGCCACGAATGGCTCTCTCCACCTCGGCTACCAACTCTGAGACTCGCGTAAATCCAAACAGGCTTCCGATCCCCAGCACCGCAACCACCGTGTTCTCATCGGCCGAGGGCGATAAGAGGTGCTCCGTCAGATTCGTGGCGACCGTATCCCGAAAATCGGAGAGTGCCATCTCAAGGTGCTCCGGGTTCTGAAAGTAACCGTCACGGTACTCCTGGGAAGCCATCCATGAGGCAAATGAGTCAGTCAGGTTGAGAGGAATCCATTCATGGTGCGCCTTCTTGGTTACAAGGGAGAACTCATCAAGATGGACCCTCAATCTCCTCTCGTCCATCTGGTCATAGACAATGAACCAGACTTTTTGCACGCAAGAAAGATTTCGCTCCCAAGGAAGTGAGACAAACCGCTCATAGTTTCTGATTAGGCGCTCAATCTTGCTCATGAACTGCTTGCATCTCCTCTTCAGTCAGTAGGCTTCTGAAGCCAACCTCAATGTAACTTCCCGACATTTTCAAATCGATAAGCCCAAGCCTGGCAGCCTCGCGTGCGAGACCTTCCACATCAGATGAGGGCTGATCGAGAATCCGAGTCCACAAGGTGGTAAAAAGCACCCCCCCCGGATTCCAGATAGATATCCAAGAAGGAGAGAGTAAGCTATGGTTCCTGGTGTGGCTACTGGCTGTACCCGAACTTTTGTGATGCGGCCCTGCAGGTGACCTGAGTGTGTCCAAGAGGTACCCAGATTTTGGGCGGAAGATTTACGTGTCTTGGGGGTAAGAAAGCTGGGGTAAGCCCCTTCAAGGTATCCCTCAAAGTCCTCTCTTACTACCTCAGTGCCGGGTGCAATGTGATACACAAAAGGGATCGAATCAAATAGGAACCGGTCACGTGCACATGCACAGAGACAGGCCAAGAGAGGCCTTCCATGTACGTCATGCTCCCAGATCTGCCGGAGGACTCTGAAGATCGTCTTCCCTGGATCAAGCGAATAGAGCTGGGTAAGGAATCCTGCTGTCTTCACCCGGTTCCCTTGTGTCGCGAGTCCAAGGACATTCTGTTCGATGATGGCATCTCTGTACTTCTGGCTGCATGCATTGGGCGGAACAACAGAGAAGAGGACTATCAGGTCCTTGAGCATCATGGAACGGCTCGTATGGACGGTGGCATTGCCAGTCCGGAAGCCGAAGGGGGTGTCAATAGTCTTTTCTTTCAGCATGGCTTGAGGTGCAACTATAGCAGGAAGATGTGACAGAGGAGCATGGGTTGCGGTGGCCCAACCGACTCAACAGGGCGCTTGGATGGGGTGGAGCTACCTCTTGTCCAGAATCCGTCTCTGTTTGCTTTCGAGTCGATCCAGCACTTCGACCATGCGGGGGCGGCGACTGTTGTCTTCGCGGAGTTTGGTGAGGTAAGCCTGCCATTCGGAAAGCCGTTTTTCTCGTTGGTAGACAGTCTGCATCTTCTTGAGGTATCGGCCCGCTTCCTGGTATGCCGCTGGTTGGACGTGGGCAATCTCGGCCTCGGCCAGCCCCTTCCACAGTTCAAGGGAGACATCAGGGTGTGTCTCCTGAAGAGCCACAGCCACTTTGTCGTGATTCCACCGGCCCCCATGACCTCGCTTCTTGGAAACCTCGAACCACTTGAGTACTTCGTTGGGCCGCTTTTCATCGATCGCGATGTTGATCAACATGCCGATGTCCGGGTAGTTTTCACCGATGTCTTTCTTCGGTGGCAGTTCTATCTCTGTTGGTGGAAGCGGCCAGGATACAAGACTCGATAGGGTCCTCGTTGATCCCATCTTTTTGGCGGTGGAGGTTCCCCGCTCGTGATCTTTCTGCGTCGTTCCCGGCTGTCTGTCTGGTCGGACTCCCGTCTCCAGGAAATGGAGAACGGCATTTCTCACTTCCGGCCAGACTTTGGCTCGCTTCGCAGCTTTTTCCAACACCGTGTACTTGGAAATCTCGCGATGCTCCAGAAACTCCAATGCCCGATACGCGGCCAACAAAGGCCAGTTCTCCTCCCGTTCAGCCAAGTCCCTCAGGTTTCCCTCCAGAGACCAGGCGATCCCATCCCACTTCCCGATGCTCCTTTCGAAACCTTCCTTCGCCCATATCCGGGCCTCTTTGCGTCTACGGATGGAGATCAGCCTATCCACCAGTTCCTTGTAGCATCCAGTGATGGGCGCCTCCCTTTCCAGAAGCGGGATCACTTCCTGCTTGCGGCCCGCATTATCGAGAGCCCGAATCGTCCATCGCATGATCGTTTGGCGTTTATAGGTCCAGGAAAAGGAAGGTTTCTTTTCCGTGTCTCCAGGGCATGGAATTTTCGCTAGGCGCTCTCCCAACCTGTCGGCGACAGTGCTCCAGTCACTTTGACCGTAGAGCCCACTGTGTAGATTATCGCCGACCGAATCCAGGATGCTGTAGTCATCTTCCAGAAAGGCATCGATCATCCATAGGATCTGGTCAACCTTCAAAAGAGAGGACTTGGGGATCGCGCGGAACACGATTTCCATGCACTGGCCGATTTCACTTCCGGTCTCGCCTTCATCATGAGATTGCTCGACCTGGCGTATCCCAAGTCTTAGCAAGTCTAGGCCCAATGCAACCACTCCATCGGCCTGCCCTGCCCTGAGTAGCGCTTCCATCCGCTCGCGGACACGTGAATAGTCGGGAATCTCACCCTCTCCTGACCAGTGATTGGTCCAGGCGGGTCGGCTGGAGAGTTCTTCGATCTCCTGACGGATCGATGCTACAATCCGTCCAGTGCTTCCGCGTTCGAGTCGCATCTTGTCGGATATCGTCTCATGCACTTCCTCATGCCGATGCGCAAGGTCCGAAATGAAATCAACCAATGCATCTTTCGACATCCCGGCCAGATATTCTCTCAAGTCCCGCGACTGTTCACTCGCCCTGCGTCGCTTCCGACTCTCGGTGGGTATCTTCACCTCTTCGAGATCGTCCTTACCGAATTCCTCTTCGTCGTCATCCCAGTTATCCTCATCGTCATCCCATTCGTCGAAAGGATCCAAGGGCTCCTCTTCGCTTGTTTTCAGCAGGCGCTCATCGTTGGGGGATGTTACAGGCACGTTCTGTTTTTTCTTGACCGCTTCCAGGTAGGCCAGGATAACGGCTACCGCGTGCTTGCATGGTCCCCAGGAATAGGGACATGTGCAGTTGGACGACAGTTGGCCGGATTCATCCATCTTGGCAAGTGTTGCATACCGGTGTGTTCCGCTTACCCACGCGACCAGTTTCCCGTCAGGGGTTCGTCTGAGATCGTTCATCGCGTTCAGATACGATTTGCCACGCGATACGATCTTGGTGCCTGCCCACTCCTCTAGATCGTCCCAGGTGAGTTCCTCAAAGGCCGCTCTTTTCCGTTTTCTCATCCTTGCTTCACCCTCTGGTTTGAGTCACAAATCGATTCTCAGGAATCGGTCAAATAATTCAGTCTTTCTCACCTCGTATCGCCGTAGCCATTTTTTGTCGCAGGGGAGTTGTCGGGTTTCGAGGAGTTCGAATTCAATGAGTGGTCTTTCGATTCGGCAGGAGTAGGCGTACTGGGGGTAGTTTGGATAGCCGTATTCAAGGAGTTGATGGTGGATTTCGAGCAGGAAGACTTCATGGGCAAGGTCTTCTGGCTTTCGCCATTTGCTCACTTGCCGGGACAATTGGTAGAGCGAGTAGGCGATGGTTTGCAGGATTCCTGGGAGGTCGGGTAGGCGGTCAAAGTAGGCCAAGTTGAATTTGCGGAAGACAGTGAAGAACAGGAGAGTGTAGAGGCTGCCAGACTGTTCTTCGCTGAGGTGTAGTGTCCCCTTCTTGGTCGTCCGGAAGATTCCTTTGGTCTTTCGTAAGAGTCCGGAGAGTTCGAGGAAGATCCGTAGAATGTGGAGGGGGGAGAGATCCTTTTCGTTGATGACCTTGTTGTAGCGGCGAACTTCGTTTGCGTATCCTTCGGGGAGGACCATTTGGTCAAGCATTTCCTCCACAAATCCTCGGTTGAGGTTGCCAGTGGCGGTGGCTTTGATTCCTGCGGAGACCTTAATGAGAAGGAGTCGAGTGTTGGTGAGCAGGCGAACGTGTTTGAGGTCTTCGAATGTGAGGCTTGGGTTGAGGTGGATCGCGCTTTTGGGTGAGTTCCAGTCTGAGTAGATCAGTTTGGAGACTTGTTCGGGTGAGAGCCCACCGAGTTCTTGGAGTGTTTTGTGGTTGTGCCGTTCGATGATGGTTGCAACAGCTTGGTTGAGTTCTTCAAGGTTGGAGAATTGCTTTTCTGCAAGGACCTGTCTTATCTCGGCGTCTAGTTCTGGGGGGAGATTTTCTGACAGGGGTGGTGTGGTGTCTGTCTTTCTGTTCATCTCAGGCGGGTCCTCTCCTGTTCCATGATCCTCTTCACCAATCAGGTTTTCGGGGGTTTTATTTATCGAGACCTCTGTTGTTTGAATGGGAGATCTCAGCGCCTTAGTTCAGATGATCGCTCAGACTGTGGGAGAGATCCTACCACGAATGCGATGAGACTTCTGGCCGTAAGCGGAACTCATTCGGGCTCGCTGCCGGTCCGCTACTCTGGCCGGCGGATGTTGCTTGAGTTCCATCTGGCTTGAGCGCTTCGTGTAGATGTGCAAATTCACAGGTGTGTGGATGGTTGGGACTCAATCACAATTTCCGTAGTGAATTCGCAATCGCTTTGCGAGCGACTCATACCTCTGGAGGCATCGGCAAGATTGCGAGTATTAGCTAAGGTTGGTTCCTATCGCTTCTTGGTTCTTCGATGAGTCGCCTTCCCTCCAGGTGATCCAACACTTCGATTATTCGTCGTCGGTGTTTTTATGCTGTTTGAAGGTCGGTCAGACAGGTGTTCCATTCCTCAGCTTGGTTTCTTCGATTAAGGAGGGCTCGAACTTTTCAGAGGGGTTGGCCTGCTTCCTGGTAGGATCCTGGGTTCGCTTGGTTGGTCAGTTTTTCGGAATATGCTTTCCAGATGGAGAGGGTGTGACTGAAAGCACCGAAGAAGACCTGGAGGCTTGGTCCGGGCGAGAAAGCCAACTCTTCTTGCGCGCCGACCACCCCGTTCCACTGAAGCAAATGATCCGGATCCCATACATCGGTTACAATGGCACCGGAGTGCCCATGACGCCGGTCAAGGTGGCTGGCTGTAAAGGCAAACTGGCGGATGGATCGGCTAAAAACCAACGAGGTCAAACTGGATTGCATATTTTCTCAGGCCAACACCGGAGCGAAGTGATTTCCCATCCATGATCCCGAGTCAACCTCTTTCGTGGGGTGCATTGAATCGGTCTAGGATTTCGGAGGGCGCATCTACGCCGAAGCACTGCACCGTGGCCTAGAAGTCGCCCGCCAAGTCGTCATCCTCGGTGATGGCGCTGAATGGATCCGCAGGATCGCGGATAGGCACTTTCCCGACGCCACCCAGATCGTGGACATCTATCATGCCCGTGACCATGTCACCAACCTCTGTAAACTCCTCTTTGCTCCCAACGAAAAGCAGATCCAGGATCAACGCCTTGCCTAGTGGCTGGACCTGGATGCCGACGCAGACGAGAAAATCTTTGAAGAAGCCACCGAACGCCTTCCGGAAGATCTCTCCCGACGCCTGGAAAACTACTAGGAAGACCGCGCCGCCTGACTTTACCCAATATCATGGAGCAGACCCGTCGATGGGATTGGCGTAGGTCTCAACAGATTTCCTGATAGAGCTACGCGAGCGGTCATATGAGCCGGATCTACCGGGGCTGCCCTACTAACGGTGGCACAGAGCTCCCGCTGGGTGATGAAGAAAAATGGGAGCACAAGGCTCCCAAAAGAGAATGAGAATCAAAGGACGGGTGTGAGGTCATACTCAACGCCGTAGTGCCTACGCACCATCGGATCATCCAAGGCATCGAGGGTGGGTTGAAGTTCAAGTGGCACTCGCATGAATCTGCCATCAATATACATCAGGTCCCAGACCTGACCGGCTTCTGGTCCGTAACAACGGAATTCTGCCTTCTGGATTCTGACGGCTTTTGCGATCTGATCCAGGCAATCCTGAAGAGTCTCATTCTGAACAGATCCATGTGGCTCTCTGTCGCACGGATGGTAAGGACCATCCAGGACAAAAGCACCTTGTTCGAGTGTGATCAGGAGACCGATCAGTCCCCATTCCTCCACAATGCGTGCGACCTTTTCGACATCGCCTTCATATTGGCACAGGCCATAGACATGGGTTGGGTCACTCATGATATTCTCCTTTCGTTGGCAACAGGGGCGCGGGTCAGTCAGAGTATCCCCCGCGCCCATTTTTGTGATTAGGCGACTGCCACCTTGCGGATGTCAGTGAGCGATGCCCCTGTAATCAAGGCATCGAGCCGGTCTTCTACATCTTCCTCATCCACAGTGGTGCCGTCTTCCAGCCAGGATTCTTTGAGGTCATCCAGGAATTTCTGCAAGTCGATGTCTTGCTCCTGTTGCTCAAAGAGACGTCCATCTAGCGCAAGTGACGCGGCGGCTTCCTTGTCCTTGATCAGGTCCCACATCTTTTCATCAATGCTGCCACTGGTCAGGGCGACATAAATGTGGACCTCGCGTTTGGAGGTGAGACGGTGGGCACGTGCGATGGCCTGGTCGAAGGTGGCATAGTCCCAGGGTAAGCCGGAGACAATCACTGAGGATGCGTTGTCCAGATTGTGTCCCAGTGACATGGCGTTAATGCCAGCACACAGCACTCGAAACCTCCCTTTCCGAAAGTCAGTGACCAGATCGGCCCGTTCGCCGGGGCTCTTGGTCGTGGTCTCCTCGCCGTTGGTTTTCACAATGTGGCAGGCGGAGATTCCGGCCTCATTCAGCAGTCCAGCAATGAGCGGCCCGTACTCCATCAGCGACGAAAACACCACCACCTGTTCGCCGCGTTTGACACATTCGATGGCTTGTTGCACTACAGCGAGGTTCTTCGGCGTCATGTTGGGACTCCGCCACCAGGAGTCCTCGCTCTGGCAGTTGGGGAGTGTGGATGCAAATTGCAGTTTCCAGTACAGGCCCAGGATGGCGCTCATGCGCTCCACCATGGCCATGCCCATATCGGTCTCGTGGGTGGCGACATACCAGTCCGGAAAACCTTTCAGCCAGTTCTTATACTGGTCGCGTTGTTGGGTGCCGAAAGGAACCCTGATTTCATGGAAGATGCGTGGGACCAGGATTTCTCCAGTCTCCTCCTTACGACGGCGGATGATCGAACTCGCCAAGAGCCGCCACAGGATCGCCAGGTTGGTCACCTCGGGCAGGACCTTTTCGCGAGTCTTTTTGCCGTCCTTGTAGGTGGCTTCGATGACCGCGAAGTCTTGGGTAAACTTGGTTTTGCCGTTGGTGTAGTCAAAGGGGAAGCGCGGCGTGTTGTTGCCCAGTCCCCACCACAAGAGCCAGAAGGCATCTGGGATGTAGTTGCGGACAGGAGTTCCGGTGAGCAGCAATTTGTGCTTGCAGCGGATGCCCCGGACAGCCAGTGAAGTCAGGCTTTCGTCAGCCTTGATCTTGGTGCCTTCATCGACGACCACGATGCCTTGTTTGAACACCTTGGTAAGCCACTGGTAGGCCGGTTTAACCCTGCGCCGGTAGTGGGTGTAGCCACACCGGGTGCAGATGGGCGGGTCCCAAGCTTCACGGAGCGAGGCTGAACAGGCTGGACAATATTCCCTCGAGGACAGGAACACGGAGTGCTCCTCATAGTCCTCAGTTTCGGGATTCCAACGGCTGACTTTTCGGCCTGAGTCCCAACGCTTTTCTGGAAGTATGTCTGAAGCACGTCCATTACGGGACAGAGCCTCATACCAGGTGATATACCAGCCACCAGCAGAGGGATTCTTGCTGAAGCGGTCATACAACTTGCGGGCCTCGCCGATGCCATCGACCAGTTGGAGCCGTTGTTTGAAAAAGCGTTGGGCTTCGCGCTGCCACTGAGGGACCAGATCCTGTGGGACAATAAACAAGACTCGCCGTGCAGACTTCGCGATCGACTTGTCCATGACTCCCTTGGCGAAAGCCATGCCACCAAGGGTCTTTCCGCAGCCTTGTTCCCAACACAGGACTCCGCCACCTTTAACGAGCAGACGGGCAATGTCTTCGCGCTGGAAGTTGCGGAAGGAAAACCCGTAGCGTTTGGCGATACCATCCAGACGCAACCTTTCGGCTTCCACCTTCTCTGGGAATCGACTTCCGAGATTGCCTGGATCGGGCATATCGAAGTGTTCAACCAGGAACTTGAGATGCTCCTCGGATTCGGTGAACCGTAGCGCTTCATGTCCTTCATCGGGAGTGATACGAATTTCAAGGACTTTCCTCGTTTTCTTGTATTCCTGCATCTCCACCTCGCCGGAAAGGGTGACATTGGGCTTCTTGCCATGTTCGGTCTGCACCCTAGAGCGGGCAAAGACGGCATAACGTTTTCCTTCTGTAAGGCCCATCTCAGATTGACTCTGTGTACACAGAACTGTTTCGGCTTCAGTCAGAAAACCAAGCCTCTGTTGAGGTTTGATCGGGTAGAGGGGACAGGTGGAAAGATCGGCTTCATTGATGATCTTGTCGATGGCGATCTTGGCCACAGAGTCGATGGTCAGATAGCCGCCTTCGATCAGTCTTTCACAGTCTTTCCAAAAGCCCCGGTTGACCGCGAAGTAGGTGGGATTAAGGCCATCCAGGTTCTTGACCATCTGGAGTAGGTGACGGTCATAGCGGTGGAGAGAGATCTCCTGGTAGGCGCGGAAATGGATATGGATACGTCTCGC
>CAYRBI010000057.1:0-17286 GCA_964422415.1 uncultured bacterium
GAGTTTCCCGGTTGGTTCTTCGAGAAGACCCCCTTCGACAAGGGGGTCTGTCTGGGTGTCAAGATCAAGAACAAGGTGGCCGAGGAGAAAACCGCCTTCCAGTTCATTGAGGTCTTCGACACCTATGAGTATGGCCGTATGTTGGTGCTGGATGGTGTTATCCAGCTCACCGAGTTTGATGAGTTCTCTTACCACGAGATGTTCGTGCACGTGCCCATGCAGTCACATCCCGGTCCGAAATCGGTGCTCGTGGTGGGAGGCGGAGATGGCGGGATGGTCCGCGAGCTGGTCAAGCATGACTGCCTCGAACGGATCGACATGTGCGAGATCGATGGGGGGGTAGTCGAGCTGTCCAAGCGCTACCTCCCCTTCACCTCCTCGGGGCTTTCCGATCCCCGCGTGAAGGTGTACCTCGAGGATGGCGCGGTATTCATCCAGAACCATCAGAAGGAATACGATCTCATCCTGGTGGATTCCTCGGATCCGATCGGACCGGCGGAGGTGCTCTACAAACGCCCCTTCTATGAGGGGATCAAGGGGGCACTACGTGCTGATGGCGCGGCTCTCTGCCAGTGCGAGACCATCTTCTACTATCTCCCACTCATCAAGTCATTCACCAATGCGATCCGGGACTTGTTCCCCCGTTTGCAGTATATGAACACGTTAATCCCGACCTATCCCTCGGGGATGATCGGGCAGCTGGTATGCTCCCTCGGACCGGATTTCACCGCTCCGGTGAGAGAGCTTCCCACGAAGGTGGCGGACACTCTCCGTTACTACACACCCGAGATACACCGCGCGGCCTTCCACCTGCCGCGTTTCGCAGCCAAGGAGCTCGCGCTCGTATAAAAGTATCACCTCACCCCCCTGCCCCCCTCTCCTAAAGAACGAGGGGGAAGTCCAATGCCCCCTTCCCTTGAGGGAAGGGGGTTGGGGGAGAGGTCTTCTTCCACCACCCAGAGCAGGAAAAATCCTTCCTGATCCCGGTCTCTGAACACAATTCTCCACCCCGACGTAGGAGTACCCGAGGGATTCATCAAAGGCGAAAGATAAGGCCTGCGCGCCAGGGTCTCTTGATCGAGTAAGACATAACGAATCCCCTCTCTCCGGAGGAAGACCAGGAATCGTTCCCAATCGATCCGCCAGGGGATGGGACGCCACTTCAGGTCTCCACGCGAGAGCCAGGTGGGCAGTCCATGACTGGGGCCAAAAGCAAGCGTAGTGTCCCCGGGAAGCTGATCCACCTCTGTAAGAACACGCCGGGCAAGAGGGAAGACCTCTGGGCTGGGGATCCGGCGGGTTTTCCAGGCCAAGTTGCCAGAAGCGGCGAAAGAACACACTGCCCCCAGCAGGATCAATCCCACAAAAGAGGTCACCAGGATGTGACCATACCAACGTGAGAGATCCCCCCCCCACCCCAACCCTCCCCCGCTAGGGGGGAGGGAACGAGTTTCCCCCTCCCCCCTAGCGGGGGAGGGTTGGGGTGGGGGGGAGGGAGGCACACCATACAACCTCTCGAATCCTCGTGACCCCACTCGCGCCAAGAGAACCGCCCCAATGGGCACCAACATCATGAGGAAGCGGGGTTCATTGGTCAGTTGCGCATACCACCCAAAGGAAGGGACCATGAAGAGAACCAAAAAGAGTAAGAAAGCACCTCCCCAGCGGGAAGTGAGTGTTCTCTGCCCCTTGCCATACCACACCCCCATTCCAATCAGAACCACCACACCCACCTTCACGAGGAGGAAGATCAGGACTAGTCCCATCGGGTTCCCTTCCGGTAGTGCCCAATCAGTCCAGGCCAGCTGCAATGCCATCTGGGCCTCAAGCACCAACCCCTTGCCCAGCCGTAGGGCGATCTCACTCAGTGTATGGGATTGGATATAACTTCCCAAAGTGGGTAGTGTAGCGGGATCGTCATACCAGATCTCATCCGCCTCATCGAACCACATGTTGTGAGTCGAAGCGAAGCTGTAAAGCGGGCTGCCATAGGTCTTAATGTTCCAATACAACAGGGGCGAAACCACCACCAGGAACACGGCAACAGCCAGTGCGGTTCCCCTCCAGTCACGGCGGATCACGAGGGTTGCGGCCCAGAAAGCCACCGCCACTTGCAGGCCGGTGCCCTTGGTCAGATAGAGCGCGCCACACAATACTCCGGGTAATAACCACCGGAGGGTTGTCTGACGAGTGCCGGTGGTCTGTGAATTCCGGTCGGTCATTAACCACAAGCAGAACAAGAGTAGATAAAGTAGGGGTTCGCACCAAATTTCCGATAAGGTACGTACCATCTGGACTTGTGTACCCAGAAAGAGGATCACTAAGACCGCCGAGACGGGGTCCTTACGTTGCCGGAGTTCCCAGAACGCGGCCAAAAGTAGGAGAGCGCCTCCTATGAACAGGCTGGCCCACCGTGAGTGTGCGAAGAACGCAGGACTGCGTTCGGCCATGGGAATCAACAAGGCGGGATAGAGGGGATGACGGTTCCCATCGGTCAATGCGCGACCCTCAGCCTGGGCCAGGCTGAGGTGGAGATAAGCTCCCTGATCACCCGATTGAAGGCTCGCATTCAAACGGATCGCGGCGATTCCCTGGAGCAACACCGCTGCCAGGGAGGCCATCAGCGCCGCAAAAAGGACCGTTTTACAGGGTTGAGAATACATACGCATCGCCAATCATATCCCCCGCTAAGCCATCTCAATTGACAGAGGCCTATCCGCCCCCTAGCATAAATAGACACGGCCGGGTGACAAGGATCACCCCACAAGACCACATGACAGGGATGAACAGACAGTCACATCGTCAAGGGGCAGCCTTACTCTTAGTACTGATGACAGTGGGAGGATTGACTTGTCCCTGCCGGGGTATCCTGGCCACTCTAGAGGCTCACTCCGCCACCTGTGAGGATTGTACCAGCTCGTGCTGTGATTGCTGTCACAAGAAGGCCCCTGAACCCAAGCCCCTGAAAGCCCCAAGCAGTTGTTGCTGCCTATCGGGTTGTTGCGCAGTCTATCTCATGCCCACCCAGGATAATGTGCTCCATGAATTCCAGGAGACCAGCATTGTGTGCTTTCCGCCCACACTGCTTCATACCAATACCAATCCCCTTGAACCGGCACTGACCGGTTGGTTCCCCGAAACAACCCGGGTTATATCCCTGGGCACCCGTCTGCCCGGGCTGGTTACCCTTTTGATCTAAGAAATCCCCTGAACTGCTGTCTGCCATACCGGAATATCCGCATGGATTCCGGGCACTCCGCCTTGCGGAGTACAGCTCAGATCAGGAGAGTTCCATGATAGACCATCCGAAAACAAGGAGATGGCTCCGCTTTCTCCCCCCTGTTGTTCTCATTGTAATAACCGCAACGGTTTTTTTCTGGAAAACCGAACCCAGGTTTACCGCCAGTTTAATCTCATATTGGTCCACCCAGGATTCGGCCACTGCCACCCAATCGACTGGCGAGTGTAAAGATACTTGTTCCGAGCCTTGTTGCGCAGGTGAAAAAAGGGAAGCCCCAGAGAACGCTTCTTGTCTCAGTCTGCCGGTCACGAACCAAGAAGCCAAGGGCATGGTTTGGACTCAGGCATTGGTCCAAGAGTTCAAAACTAAAGGAGATTGGTGCGCTCCGCATGGAGTTCCCCACTCGATGTGTGTCCGCTGCAACCCGGCGCTCATCGATACCTTCAAGGCTAAGGGTGACTGGTGTGAGGGACATAACCTTCCGGAGTCACTCTGCACTGTCTGTCACAAAGACCTCATCCCGCTTGGGATCGGAAGAGATTGGTGTGAGGAGCACGGGCTTCCAGAGTCGCAGTGCACTCTCTGTAATCCAAAACAGGTGGGGCAACTCTCCCCGGACAACCTCCCCGGACAAGCCAGCCTCGTGACTGTCTCGCTTGATGCGGAGGTAGCGGAACAGGAGTTCAAAACGGCTCTCGGTTCCAACAAGGAACAGCGGAAAGGGATCAATCCGGACTGCCCGCTCCATCACATGAAAATCCATCTCGCCTCGCAGGACGTAGCGCGGGAGGCTGGCCTGCATATTGAACCCGCCGGAACCAGATATGTGAGTGAGTCTCTTCAATGTTATGGCGATATTCAATATGACCGGGCCCATTATGCGGCTTTATCTTCACGCGCTCCAGGAATCGTGCACTCAGTCGGGGTGAACCTCGGAGATAAGGTTTCCAAAGGAGATGTTCTCGCCACGATTGAATCCACTGACTTCGGTAAGGCCAAAGCCGCCTTTCTCCGGGCACGGACCGAGGCGGACCGTGCCAAGTGGTTGAATGACTCCTTGGCGGATGGAAACACAGCGGGAGCTGTCTCACGCAAGGAAATCATCGAATCCAAGGCTGGTCTTGAGGCCGCTGGAGTTGAGCTAGCCATTACGCGCCAGGCTCTCTTGAATTATGGGATGACCGAGGAAGAGATCGACCACACCGCCGAATCACGGGACACCAGCGCCCTCCTCCTTCTCCGCGCGCCTTTCAATGCGACCGTGGTGGATCTGAATGCCGTGGTTGGTGAACTCACGGGACCAGAATCCAAGTTGGCTGGAGTGGCGGACCTGGCCACAATGGTGGCCTGCCTGGACCTCCACGCCGAGGATCTCGCACGTGTGGGGCTTGGAATGCCAGTATCCTTCCAAGTGGACCGGCTGAGAGGAGACAACTTCTCTGGTCAGATTACATGGATCAGTTCAAGCCTCGATCCGCAAACACGAACAGGAAAAGTATACGCCGGACTCGATAACAGAGATGGTCTCCTGCGCGCGGGCCTTTTCGGTCAAGGAACAGTGACCATTCATGCGGATGAAAAGGTCTTGAGTGTTCCCGCCGGGGCGGTCCAATGGGACGGTTGCTGTAATCTGGTCTTTGTTCAACAACCGGACAACAGCTTCATCCCACGAAAAATACGGTTGGGTTACGAGTCAGATGGTTACAGCACTGTCCTGGCCGGATTGTTGCCCGGAGAACGGGTGGTGACGCAGGGAAGCTATCTGATGAAGACCGAGATCCTCAAGGGCAGCATTGGATCTGGCTGTTGCGCGGAAGACAGCCAGCCAGCGGATGGCGGAACCGCCACGGGCCACTCCGCCCGGTAGACCATGCTCTCCGCCATCATCTCCTGGTCATTGGAGAACCGGTTGGCCGTGACGGTCTTAACGGTTCTCCTTGCTGTCACGGGCCTGTGGTCGTTAAGCAGGCTACGTATCGATGCCTTTCCCGACACCAGCCCGGTCCAAGCACAGGTCAACACGGTAGCGCCGAACCTCTCGCCCGAGGAAATCGAGCAACAGGTCACGGTTCCCGTGGAACTCGCCCTGTCGGGTGTACCCGGCTTACAGGTTATCCGCTCTCTCTCCAAGTTTGGTTTCTCACAGGTGATCGCCATCTTCGACGAACACTCTGACATCTACCGCGCACGGCAGGTGATTGGTGAACGGCTCGCGGGAGTCAGGCTTCCCGAGGGAATCGAGCCACCTCAGATGGGGCCCATCACCACCGGACTTGGAGAGGTTTTCCATTACCTGGTGTCCTCGCCAACACGCGATCTGATCGAACTCCGGACCCTCCATGACTGGATTGTCAGACCCATTCTCGCCTCGGTCCCAGGAGTAGCCGAAGTGAACTCCTGGGGAGGTCTGGTCAAACAGTACCAGGTGCTGGTGGACCCCATGCGCCTGGTCGAATTTGGACTCACTCTCGATGACCTCGAGGAATCACTCAAGCGTAACAATGCCAATGTGGGAGGAGGCAGTCTCACCCATGCCGGCGAACAATTCTTGATTCAAGGAATCGGCCTCGCCACTACAACTGAAGATATCGCGGATATTGTTCTGACCGCTCACCATGGCGTTCCCGTGAAGCTGCGGGATGTGGCACGGGTGGAGATTGGGCACGAGATCCGGCGTGGGGCAGTCACCTCGATGGGCAAGGGTGAGGCGGTTCTCGGCCTGGCTTTCATGCTCAAGGGGGAGAATACACGGACCGTATCGAAGCTCCTGGAGGTCAAGCTTTCCGAGGTCCGTCAGGCGCTTCCGGGCGATGTCCATGTAGACCTGGTTTATAACCGGATCCACCTGGTCAACGCGGTGCTGGGAACAGTGCGTACCAATCTGAGCGAGGGGGCCATCTTGGTCATCATGGTCCTTTTCCTTCTAATGGGAAACTTCCGCGCTGGTCTCATCACCGCTGTCTCTATTCCTCTCTCGATGCTCTTCGCCTTCAACGCCATGTACTGGTCCGGTATCGAGGGGAGCCTGATGAGCCTGGGGGCCATCGATTTCGGCATCGTCGCGGATAGTTCCATCATCATCGTGGAGAATGTGGTTAAGCGGATCGCGGAGAACGGGAACAAAATCAAGCGGGGAGGGCATTTGGAGACCATCCGGGATGCCTGCACCGAGGTACGTGGTCCCACCCTTTTCGGAGAGGCGATCATCATGATCGTCTATCTTCCCATCCTAACCCTGCATGGAACCGAAGGGCAGCTCTTCCGTCCGATGGCCTCCACCTTTCTGTTTTGCCTGCTGGGCTCATTCATCCTCTCCCTAACCCTCATGCCCGTACTCGCCAGTCTGTTTCTTCCCCGGCGGATGGAAAACCGGGAGAACTGGATCATGCGTTCCGCGCTGACCCTGTACGCCCCGTTATTACGTCTATCATTGCGCTGGAGGTGGATGGTGCTGGCAACCTCATTCGGGCTCCTCGGAGTAACCATTCCCATCGCGCTCAAACTGGGAACTGAATTCATCCCACGCCTATCCGAGGGAACAATCGTGGCCAATACGGTACGTTTAGCAGGTGTTTCTCTGGAAGAATCAGTCCGGTATGGAACTCAGTTGGAGAAGGTGATCCTGGAAGCCTTTCCCGATGAGGTGGAGCGGGTGTGGACACGGACCGGTAGTCCTGAGGTGGCAACCGATCCCATGGGAGCTGAGGTCTCCGACCTGTTCATCACACTACATCCCCGCCAGGAGTGGAAACGCGCGGCCACCCAGACGGAACTCACCAGCCTGATGGCGGAACATCTGGCGGAGTTTCCAGGGATGCGGGTGATCTTCACCCAGCCCATTGAGATGCGCATGAACGAGATGGTGGCTGGAGCACGGGGAGATATCGCGGTGAAAATTTTTGGAGATGATCTTGCGCAACTCCAGACATCCGCCGCCCAAGTCGAAACTCTTCTCAAAACCATTCCCGGAGGAGTGGATATTCGTACCGATCAACTGACCGGGCTTCCGGTCCTCCAAGCCAAGTTGAACCACGAAGCCCTCGCCCGGAATGGCGTACCCGGTAGCCAGGTGTTGGATATGATCGAGGCGGTAAGCGGACGCAAGATGGGTGAGATCCGTGAGAACCAGAGAAGGTTCGAGCTCGTTGTCCGTCTCGATGAGAAATACCGGCTGAGTCCCAACAACCTACGGGACATCCTCATTCCCTCCCGCGAGGGAACCGCCTTTCCCTTGGCGGAGCTCGCGGTCATGGCCTATACCGAAGGACCATCCACGATCAACCGCGAATGGTCGCGCCGGAGTATCAGTACCCAATGTAATGTCCGTGGAAGAGATGTGGGGTCCTTTGTCACGGAGCTCCGGGAGTCGCTTGACAAGAACATCCGGATGCCCAGCGGGTATTACTACGAGATCGGCGGACAGTTTGAGCACATGATCGCGGCTCAACAGCGCTTGAGGGTGGTGGTTCCCCTGGCCCTCGGCCTGATCTTCCTGCTGCTCTACCTGACTTACCACTCGACGCGAGACGCGCTTCTGGTTTCCAGCAAGATTCCCTTCGCGGCGGTAGGTGGAGTCTTCGCTCTGTATTGGCGGGGAATGCCCTTCACGATCTCCGCGGCGGTGGGATTCATCGCTCTCTTTGGTGTGGCGATCCTGAATGGATTGGTTGTTGTCTCCTATGCAAGGAGGCTCATGTCGGAGGGGAAGGACTTACAGGTTGCGATCCACGACAGCGCCCTTTCCCGCCTACGGCCTGTCCTGGCCACCGCCGTAACCGATGTAGCGGGCTTCGTTCCGATGGCAGTTTCGACAGGCATCGGCGCTGAGGTACAACGTCCTTTAGCCACCGTTGTCATTGGTGGATTGATCTCATCCACGGTTCTTACGCTGCTGGTTCTACCAGTCCTGTATTCATTGTTTGGAGCCAACCCCCAGTTGGCTGATTCACCAGTCACCACCAATACGGTGGAGTGAGGGAATACAACCATGCCAAGAAAGAATCAAACAAATAGCACACAATCTCAGAGGAAAAGGTATCATCTTGACCAAAATGGCGAATCCACCCAAAGGAGGAGCGGGTTCATTTGTGGAAGTGGAGGTATCCTGGAGAAAATGCGCATATCCACCATTCTCACTGAGCACTCGCATACACACCTTTTCCTGATCATATCCATCCTGCTGCCATTAGCTCTATTGGTCATCTCTGCCGTTGTGCTGGTTCAATGCGCTGATTCTGAGACTCCCCCGCCCGGCAAGGAAGTCAACAACTTCAGGTCCATGCCCGCCGCCAATCCCGAAATGACCTTCCAGATCGTGCCGAATGCCTCTTTCGTTACCCTGGGAGTCCCCTTCACCACCAATGAATACGGGTTCCGCGACCAGCCGACGATTCAGAAGACTCCAGGGATGTTCCGGGTCTTGTGCATCGGCGATTCGGTCACCTATGGAACCGGCGTAACGAATCAAGAGACCTTCCCAAATGTCCTGGAGGCATTGCTCCAGAAGCAAGCGGGGAGCTCCCTGAAAGTAGATGTCATCAACGCCGGGGTGAGTGCCTACAACATCCGTAACATCCGGGCGCAATTGGAGACCACCATCGATGCCTTTCAACCGGAGGTGGTGATCTACACCTTTGTGGAGAACGATCTGGATGACAGCTTATCGGCGGTGCCCAGCGGTGATCTCATTTTGTATGACCCCGCCAAGTCTCTGGATTCTGCCTTCATTTATGGTTCCTTCGCACCGCATTGGATGCAACAGAAAAAGCGATTTGATGAGACCGCAGGTGGTTTTATGATTGCCCGGAAGCTGTCCCAATGGTGGAATGAGATACCCGACATCGCCCCTCCCTTGGGAATGGGGACCTACACCGAGGCGTTGGCGCGCTGGAGGTGGGTGGCCTCCGAAATTCAGACCATGCGGGACCTTTGCGCGAAACGTGGCGCGAAGTTTTCAGTACTGACCTTTGGGACCCGGAATCACTCCGAACCCATCCAACGTAAGGCTCAACAAATCTGCCAGCAGCTGGGTATTCCAGAGTGTTCGACTCTCCCCCTCTTCGATCACCGCGACTACATGACCAAGCACTCACTCGTCTATGACTCACACTGCAATCCCACCGCACTCAGGATGATGGCGGACCGGATCTATTCCTTCCTGGAGGATCAACAAGCTCTCCCGCCCGCATGCCTGAGGCACCCCAGCGACCGTCAAACTTATGACGAGACATTGGATAACGCCTACACCGATCAACTCGAACAGACCTGCTCGCAGGCTCCAGAGAGCATCTCCTTGGCTAATGGAGCCGGGATCCTCGGGGTTCTGGGAGGGATCGATCCACAAGGGCGCATGGCGAGGAGTTGCCTTTTCCGTCTGGGGGGGACCGGGGAAGTCATGGAGGTGGATACACACTCCCTCCTGGAGGGAGATCCACAGACTCTTTCGGCGAGGATCGAAGGAGGAACACCAACCACTCCCATTCTTGTTCCCGCCCAGACAACCCGTTTTTCTTTCTCCCTGCCACAGGCCTACTGGAACCGCCCGGTTGAGATCGAACTGATCGCTGGTGGCCCCTCCTATGTCCCTCTCCCCGAACAACGTGTCATGGGGGCCATGCCGTACACCATCGCTCTGCGCTGGCTGGCAAGGGGGAGAGGGCAATGAGATCTGCTACCACGAAATCACCCCCTCCCCCGCCAGGGGGGAGGGGAACATAAACACGCTAAAGCGTGAACTCCGGACAACACCCTCTCTACTTGACCTCGATCTTGTTTGCAGGCGCCGATTCCACGGCTTTGGGCAGTGTCACGGTCAGAACACCATTCTCATAATGCGCTTCAACTGCATCGTTCTTGACCGGACCGGGCAGGGAGATCGCGCGTTGGAATTGCCCGCTACGCCGTTCACTGCGGATAACAGTTCCGTTGTTGTCTTTCTCTTCGACCTGTTCATCCCGTTTGCCTGAAATCATGAGGGTCTGCCCCTCCACCTTCACCTCGATCGCTGATTTATCCGAGCCAGGCAGATCCATCAGGACCTGGTAATGGTCACCCTCATCACGCACATCGGCATCCGGCGAGAACTGAAACGTCTGGGACTGGCCGGAGAACTGGGGACTCGATTGGAAACGTCCAAACGAGTCATTGAACAGCCTCTCCATCCGTTGGTGCATGAGCTGCATTTCCTGGAAGGGATCCCAATCATTCATCGCTCCGGAACCAAAGGGATCCGCGCCAAAAAAGGGATCGGCCTGGACTCCCAAGGGTGTCTGAGTTTGGGGTTGGGTCTGAGATTGTGGAGGACTGCCCGCGGGAGGTGGTTGGGGTAACACTGTCTGGGGTGGTACATACACAGGGGGAGCGGAGCGTGCCTCGCCACCCAACCAATTCGTGTGCTGGACCATCAGTCCAGCCGCGCCCGCTCCCACACCCAGGAGAAAAACGAACGCGATAATCCCGGTGCTTTTGAGTGAACAACAGTCAGCCATGATGATCATTCTCCTTTCATGGGTCTCTTTTTTCCCGGCACTTAAGAAACGAATGAGGTGGCCTGCTGGTTTCGCTCCGTCGTCTCGTTAATGTGGTTGTGCAACGAACAAACCTCACCTCCCGCCGCCCCTTTCACCTTTCTCACAGAGCAAGGGGGAAGCGCTCAATCCTCGATGGTACAGTCTAGATTGAAGTGGAGCGGACCGCCCCTACTAAGGGCTTTACTTGGTGTAAACTTTCAACAAATGTGAATACAGAATGGTATCTTTCCCCGGATTCCAATGTGAATCCGCCGGTGGAGGGACTGAACGGCATCGTGAGAGAAGTCTTGGGCGCTGACGCGGATATTCCTTGAGCCAAGTAAAAAGTGACAAGGACGCGCAGCTGCATCTGGAGTACGATTCCAAGCGAGGTTCGGTTCACAAACAGAGCGGTTTCGCGGAGTAAGGGAAACGAATCGCTGTCATCACGCGCCACTCAGAAAGGCGTAATTGGCGATCAGGAAAGGGGCAGTATGATGGAGCGACACGGCCGGCCGGCCAGAACAGGACTCTATGACCCAGCCTTTGAGCATGATAGCTGTGGTGTAGGTTTTGTGGCGGACATTAAGGGCCGAAAGTCTCGCAAGATTATCGCCGATGCCCTCCAGATTCTGCGCAACCTAGAGCACCGCGGTGCTTGTGGCTGCGATGCCAACACAGGTGATGGCGCTGGCATTCTCATCCAGATGCCCCATGCCTTTTTCGCCCATGCCGCGGAAGAGGCACGCATCCACCTTCCCGCTCCAGAGGAGTATGGCAGCGGACTGGTTTTTCTCCCGACACGGCAAGAAGATCGCGAAGTCTGCATCCACGCCTTCGAGAAGATTGTCCGGGAGGAGGGTCAAGTTCTCCTCGGTTGGAGGGATCTGCCCACGGACAACACCTGCATCGGCGAGGTGGCGCGCGGAGCCGAGCCAGTCATGCGGCAAATCTTCATCGGCAAGGGGACTGTTCCCGGAACCGATGCACTGGCCTTCGAACGGAAACTCTATGTCATCCGCAAACGGGTTGAGATTGCGGTGCGGGGCTCCGGTGTTCACCAGGCCAGTTACTTCTATCTCCCCAGCCTCTCCTCACGCACCTTTGTCTACAAGGGGCTCTTGCTGGCTGACCAGGTCAGCCGGTATTACCCGGACCTAGCCCGTGAAGACATCACCTCAGCCCTGGCGGTCGTGCATCAACGTTACAGCACGAATACCTTCCCTACTTGGGACCTGGCCCATCCCTTCCGCTTCCTGGCTCACAATGGGGAAATCAATACTCTCCGCGGCAATATCAACTGGATGCACGCGCGGGAGACTTTGCTTAAAACCAGTCTCTTCGGGGATGACCTTCAGAAGGTTTTCCCAGTAGTGGTCCCCGGCGGCAGTGATTCCGCCACGCTGGACAATGTTCTCGAACTGCTGGTACTTGGTGGACGTTCTCTCGATCACGCCATGATGATGTTGATCCCGGAACCCTGGGATGGCAACAATTTCATGAGCGATGATCGTAAAGCTTTTTATGAATACCATGCTTGCCTGATGGAACCCTGGGATGGACCCGCCTCGATCGCCTTCACCGATGGTATCCGCATGGGGGCGGTACTGGACCGCAACGGGTTGCGTCCCTCACGGTATACCGTGACCAAAGATGACCTGGTCGTCATGGCCTCGGAAACCGGTGTTCTTCCGATTCCCCCCAGCAATGTCGCTTTGAAGGGCCGCCTTCAACCTGGCCGGATGTTCTTTGTTGATCCTGAACAGGAGCGCATCATCGCCGATGAGGAGCTTAAAGAGCGTCACATTCAACGTCGCCCCTATCGCACATGGGTCCGTGATAACCGGGCCGCACTCGCCAATCTACCGGAGCCGACGATTGGGATTCCCGAGATCACGGTGGAAATGCTCGAGGACCTACAGCAAGTCTATGGTTACTCCCGTGAAGACCTGCGGATCATCCTCGGACCAATGGCGCGGGATGGCGGAGAGCCAGTAGGTTCGATGGGGAATGATACTCCACTCGCGGTTCTGTCGGGTAAAACACCCCTCTTGTATGGTTACTTCAAACAACTCTTCGCGCAGGTGACTAATCCGCCCCTCGATGCCATCCGGGAAGAACTGGTGACCTCGCTGGCCACCACCATCGGAGCCGAGGGCAATCTCTTCGAGGAAACACCCGATCAATGTCATCAACTGTACTTGCGTCAGCCGGTCCTGACCAACCATGAATTACAACAGATCAAGGAGATCCGCTCGGGGCGGATCCGTTCACGTGTCTTGTCGATCCTATGTCCCGCCGCTGGGGGGGCACCGGGAATGGAGCGGCGGCTGGAGGCCTTGTTCGTGGAAGCTTCCGAGGCAATTGAGAATGGGGTCAGCATCCTGATTCTCAGCGACCGTGGAATTGATGGAAAGAACATCCCGATCCCCAGTCTGTTAGCGGTGGCGGCGGTCCATCATCATCTCGTCCGCGCTGGTACACGGACCCGTGTAGGCATTGTTCTGGAGACCGGCGAGGCGCGCGAGATCCATCATTTCGCCTTGCTACTCGGATATGGAGCAGGGGCGGTCAATCCTTACCTGGCCTTCGAAACCATCGAGGCGATGATCCGTGATGGCGATCTGGAGAAAGTAGATCCCGCCACGGCGATCAAGAAGTATATCAAGGCCATCAACAAGGGACTCCTCAAGGTCATGTCGAAAATGGGGATCTCTACGCTCCAGAGTTACCGTGGCGCGCAAATCTTCGAGGCGGTTGGGCTCAACCGCCGGTTCATCGACCGCTATTTCACCGGCACCGCCTCGCGTATCCAGGGTGTGGAACTCTCGGAGATCCATCAGGAGGCGCTCCGCCGGTTCCGTTATGCTTTCCCCTCCCATGATGTCGAGGGATTCCGTCCACTCATCTCGGGCGGACAATATACCTGGAGGCGGGATGGCGAATACCATCAACTCAACCCATTCACCATCGCCAAACTCCAGGAAGCCACCCGCCGGAACCACCGTCCCACCTGGAACGAGTTCACGGAGCTGGTCAACAATCACGAACACAATACCTCAACCCTGCGGCGGTTACTGAGCTTCAAGAAGGTTCATCCACCTGTCCCGTTGGAAGAGGTCGAGCCAGTCGAGTCTATCCTTAAGCGCTTCAAGACTGGGGCTATGTCCTTTGGCTCAATCAGCAAGGAAGCGCATGAGACCATGGCCATCGCCATGAACCGAATCGGCGGCAAGAGCAATACTGGCGAGGGTGGCGAAGACCCGGAACGGTTCGTGCGCGACGCCAATGGTGACTGGAGGCGGAGCGCTATCAAGCAGGTGGCATCTGGCCGCTTCGGGGTGACCAACAGTTATCTGGTCAACGCCGATGAGCTCCAGATCAAGATGGCTCAGGGAGCCAAGCCTGGCGAGGGCGGCCAGCTGCCGGGAGACAAGGTTGACAAGGTCATCGCGCGGGTGCGGCATTCAACTCCGGGTGTCCAGTTGATCTCACCGCCACCGCATCATGACATCTATTCCATCGAAGACCTGGCGCAGCTCATCCATGACCTCAAGAATGCCAACCGGCACGCGCGGGTTAGCGTGAAGCTGGTGGCCGAGGTGGGCGTGGGAACCGTGGCGGCGGGTGTCGCCAAGGGCAAGGCCGATGTGGTCCTGATCAGTGGGCATGATGGCGGCACGGGCGCAAGCCCGCAAACCTCGATCAAGCACGCGGGTCTACCCTGGGAACTGGGGCTGGCCGAGGCGCATCAGACCCTGCTCATCAATGACCTGCGCAGCCGGATCGTGGTCGAGACTGATGGACAGCTCAAGACCGGGAAAGATGTGGCCATCGCCTGCCTGCTCGGAGCGGAGGAATTCGGCTTCGCCACCACCGCGCTGGTCACACTCGGATGCATCATGATGCGCAAGTGCCACCTGAACACCTGCCCCGTGGGCGTGGCCACCCAAGACCCCAACCTACGCAAGAAGTTCACCGGTAGGCCGGAACACATCATCAACTTTTTCACCTTCATCGCCGAGGACCTGCGCGTCATCATGGCCGAGCTGGGTTTCCGTACCGTGAATGAGATGACCGGGCATGTAGAGTGCCTGGCCGCTGAAAAGGCCATCAACCATTGGAAGGCCCAGGGGATCGACCTCACATTACTTCTACAGAAACCCCCGGTTCCCGCCCGGTATGGAACCTATTGCACCCAAAAGCAAGAGCATGGTTTGGAGAAGGCGCTGGATAATGAGCTCATCAGCAAGATCCTGCCCCGTTTACACAAAGGGGAACGCATCCAGATGGATGTGCCCATCCGCAATATCCAACGGACCGTGGGAACCATGCTCTCCAGCGAGATCACCCGCCAGTTTGGCGCGGATGCCCTGGAGGAAGATACAGTTCATCTCCATCTCCGGGGTTCGGCGGGACAGAGTTTTGGAGCCTTCTCGGTGAAGGGGCTGACTCTGGAGGTCGAGGGCGACGGCAATGACTATTTCGGCAAGGGCTGCTCGGGATCGAAGATGATCGTCTACCCAGACCGGGAGGCCACCTTCATACCCGAACAGAACATCCTCATCGGCAATGTGGCCTTTTACGGAGCGACCAGCGGAGAGGCGTATGTGCGTGGGCTGGCGGGAGAAAGGTTCTGTGTCCGCAACAGCGGGATGCACGCGGTGGTCGAAGGTGTCGGCGATCATGGTTGTGAGTACATGACCGGAGGAGTGGCGGTGGTGCTAGGTCCGGCGGGTTTGAACTTCGCGGCGGGCATGAGCGGAGGCATCGCCTATGTCCTTGACCGTGAGAGGTCTTTCGCCAGCCGCTGTAACATGGAAATGGTGGAACTCGAAGAGGTAGAAACTCCCGCCGATATCGAGGTCCTTCGGGATTTGATCGAGAAACATGCCCGTTATACGAAAAGCAACGTGGCCAGGAAGATTCTAGATGAATGGGAGGAAACCCTGCCGTATTTCGTAAAGGTCATGCCAGTAGAGTACAAACGAGCCTTGGCGGAGCTCAAAAAAGAGCGGATCCAGACCGGTACGATGGAGGCTATCGAGGAGGTGGCGGCTCGTGGGTAAAATCACAGGATTCATGGAGTACCAACGCGAGACGGCCTCCTACCGTCCAGTCGAGGAGCGCATCCACGACTACCGCGAGATCCCCCTGCCCTTCCCGGAGGACAAACTCCAGATCCAAGGCGCGCGCTGTATGGAATGTGGCACTCCCTTCTGCCATACCGGTTGCCCCTTGGGGAACATGATCCCCGAATGGAATGACTTTGTTTACAAGGGGAAGTGGAAACATGCGCTTGACCGGCTGCACTTCACCAACAGCTTCCCGGAGTTCACCGGACGGGTGTGCCCGGCCCCCTGCGAGAAGGCCTGTGTGCTGGGAATTAACGAGCCACCAGTGAGCATCAAGCAGATCGAGGTGGGTATCATCGAACATGCCTTCGCGCATGGACTGATGATTCCCAGACCTCCCAAGGTCCGTACAGGCCTGAAGGTGGCGGTGATCGGTTCCGGTCCCTCGGGGCTCGCCAGTGCTGACCAGCTGAACAAGGCGGGACACACGGTCACCGTGTTCGAACGTTCCGACCGGGTCGGGGGGTTGCTCATGTATGGCATCCCCGATTTCAAACTCAACAAGCAAGTGGTCCAGCGCCGGATCCATCTCATGGAACAAGAGGGCGTCACCTTCATGACCAGCACTTGGGTGGGTCGTGACTATCCCATTGAACGGCTCAAGGAGTTCGACGCAGTGGTCATCGCCGCCGGATCCACCAAAGCCCGGGATCTCCCGGTTCCGGGCCGGAATCTCACCGGTATTCACCTCGCCATGGATCTCCTTCCACAACAGAACAAGCGGAATCAGGGGGACACGATTCCAGAGGAAGTCTCCATCACCGCCACTGGCAAGCATGTGGTGGTCATTGGCGGAGGCGACACCGGTTCGGACTGTATCGGCACCTCCATCCGGCAAGGCGCTGCCTCGGTTACCAACATCGAAATCTTCCCGCGTCCCCCGGAAGACCGTACCGAGACCATGCCCTGGCCCTATTACCCGATGATCCTCCGGACTGAGTCCTCGCATCAGGAGGGTGTCCGGCGGGAGTGGTGCATCTTGACCAAGGAGTTCCTCGGCTCCCAGGGCAAGGTTGAGAGCATCCAGGTGGCGCGGCTGGAGTACACCACCGATGGAAATGGGAGACCGGTATCCCGCGAGATCGAGCAGTTCAGCCTGAAGGCCGACCTGGTGCTCTTGGCGCTTGGTTTTCTGGGTCCCGAGCAGGATGGAATGGTCAAGGATCTCGGTGTGGAATTGGATAACCGTGGCAATGTGAAAGCCGGTGAGGACTACATGACTTCAGTGCCGGGGATCTTTGCTTGTGGAGACGCGCACCGGGGCCAGTCGCTGGTGGTGTGGGCCATCGCCGAGGGACGCGAGGCGGCTCGTTCCGTCGACCTGTACCTGATGGGCGAGTCGGTGCTTCCCAGTTTCGACACACAGCGTTTGAGCATGCCACCGAGACGGTAAGGTAATCGG